>CAYPVF010000233.1:0-1506 GCA_964414105.1 uncultured Eubacteriales bacterium | reverse complement strand
TACCACAAGCAGCATTCTCACAGTAGAAAGGCTAACATCTACGATTCTTGCGAAAAATATAAGGAAATATTCCAAAAACGGCATAAAAGGCTACACCTCTTTTGGGGCGGCTGGCTAAAACCAACGCCCGTGGAAGTCAAGGATTCACTTTCTCTTTGAACATCAGGGAGTGTAATCTTTCCATGGCTACCGCTAATTGGCCGCGTTCTTCAACTGACAGTCTTTCAAGAATGGAAGAAACGTACCGCCTTCTGGCAACGACGACTTCTGAAATAACCGATTTGCCCTTTTCGGTGATATACAGGCGGATCACTCGCCTGTCTTGGGTGTCTCTTCTTCTTTCAAGAAAACTGTTCTTCTCCATTCTGTCAACCAAGTCGGTGGCAGTGGAGCAAGCCAAAATAAGCTCGTTACACAAATCCCCCATAGTAAGCCCTTTATTTTCTTTCAAAACCAACAAGGCATTAAACTGAGGATTAGTAATGTTGAAATCTGCGAGAATGTCCCGGCCCCGCCTTTTTATGATAAAGGCAACGTGACGCAGTAGACGCTCAACTTTCAATACCGATTCTTCAAGAGTCTCGGGCACCAATGCCACCCCCTTAAGCTACAATGCCAAGTATAATCCTATGTTTTTAGGATAAGTGTTAAGCCATATCCCGTCAAGGAAAGCCTATGCATAGAACTGACTAACCAGCTCAATTTCCTTTTCGTCCAGTTTAATAAGTTGTTTCATAATGGGAAGGCTTACACGGGAAAAGGAGAAAATAAACTCGGTGAAGTCCTTTTCGCTGTACCCATACTGGGCTTCCAAATCGAGTATCTGCTTTAAGCCGTAGTAATAGGCGGTGTGGTAACCCATCCTTCTTTCTTGGGCCCTAACCTGAATTCGAGCAGTATTCCTGTCGAACCCCAATTCCCGCACATACAAATCAACAACGTCATCCACGGGTTTGTTGAAATGCCGCAGCCACAAATCGGCTTTAATGCGGACTGATGTGTGATGCCGCCTGTATGCAACGAAAAGCGGATAAAACGGGTCTTCCTCGTACATGAACTCGAAAAGCCGTTCTGACCTGTGGGCCGTCCCTTCGATTACAGGCACCGAGCGAACCTGAATTGTAAAGGTTTGGGGCACGGGGTCCAAAGCTGACCGGACAAACTGCACGTGGTGTCCCGGGTAGCATTCGTGTACCGCGTTTACTTTTATCCACCCGTCTGTTATGGCTTTGAAATTGTAGTTGTTCAGGAACACCTCGCCTATCAGCGGCCTTCGCCGAAAACACCCCCCGGCATATCCGCCCCAAGGGTGCGTGTAGCGGCAGTTTTCGGGAACAGGAATAACTCTGCATGTTTCTTCCGGAAGGTTCACATATTGTTTCGCCGTGGCTTTTGCCCTGGCCATGTACTTTTCCATACGCGCGACCATTTCTTCTACCGTATCACACGGGCCCGCCCGCTCCTCCAAAATCGCCACGACTTCATCCATGGTTTTGGGCTGAAGCG
>CAYPVF010000232.1:0-1531 GCA_964414105.1 uncultured Eubacteriales bacterium | reverse complement strand
CTTAATACCTCCAAAACTCCGCCTTTCTACATAGCGGATGACGCCGGCGCTGATGAACTGCTTCGGATGAAATACAGGTATCTTGATCTTCGCCGCAGGCCTTTACAAAGTAGTTTAGAAATGCACCACAAAACTGCTTTATCCATACGGAATTATCTATCTCAAGAGGGTTATTGGGAAATTGAAACCCCTTTAATGACCAAAAGCACACCTGAAGGGGCGAGAGATTTTTTGGTTCCTTCCAGGCTAGAACCGGGAAAGTTTTACGCTTTGGCTCAGTCGCCCCAGCTTTTTAAGCAGTTGCTCATGGTTGGGGGAGTCGATAAATATTACCAAATAGTCAAATGTTTTAGGGACGAAGATTTTCGCGCAGACCGTCAACCCGAGTTTACACAGGTAGATATAGAGTTGTCCTTTGTCACGGAAGAATTGGTGTGGGCCATGGTGGAGGGTTTGCTTAAAAGGGTGTGGCAAGACGTCTTGGGTCGTGAGCTAGAAACGCCATTCCCGAGGTTGTGCTACAAGGAGGCTATGTCACGTTTTGGTTCGGACAAGCCGGATACTAGGTTCGGCATGGAAATCGCAGATGTGACGAGGGTTTTTTCCCAATCGGGGTTTGTGGTGTTCAAAAGCGTCATAGAGTCCGGTGGAGTGTTAAAAGCGATTTGCGTTCCGGGACAAGGCGGAATGTCCAGGCAAGAGATAGAACATCTTACGCAGCGGGCAAAAACGTACGGGGCAAAAGGTTTGGTTAGTATCGCTTTTGCGCAGGATGGCCTTAGATCCCCTTTGAAAAAGCACCTGACACCTCAACAAATAGACGAGCTTCGGTTTGTGACTGGGGCCGGGGATGGGGACATGGTGCTTTTGGTGGCAGACAGTTTTGATAATGCTGTTACGGTTTTGGGCCGGTTGCGTCTTGAATTGGGGCAGAGACTTGGCATGATCGCTTCCGATAGGCAAAATTTCGTGTGGATTACTGAATTCCCGCTTTTTCAGAAGAACGAAGATACCAATGAGTGGGAGGCGGCCCATCATCCTTTTACTTGTCCTTACGCTGAAGATATCAAGAAACTTTTCGAACCGGCATCTCAAGAACAAAAAGGCGAAATAAGGGCAAGGATGTACGATCTGGTGCTAAACGGCGTGGAACTTGCTTCGGGTTCGATCCGTATTCACAAAAGGGAGCTGCAGGAGCGAGTGTTTGAGCTTCTAGGGCTTTCACCCGAAGATTACAGGGAAAAGTTCGGTTTCCTTTTAGACGCGTTCCAATACGGCGCGCCGCCCCACGGGGGCATAGCCTTTGGCCTCGATAGACTGGTAATGATCATGGCCGGCTTGGATTCCATCAGGGATGTTATCGCTTTTCCCAAAACGGCCAGCGGTAGTTGCCCTATGACAGAGGCGCCTGCCGCGGTGGATGAAGAACAGTTGAAAAGGGTTGGGCTCGGCCTGATTAAAAAGACATAGACCATTATAAATGGAAAACCGAGAGGAAGGTTTTTTTGGCAATACTCGATGAAGCGGTTCT
>CAYPVF010000231.1:0-1548 GCA_964414105.1 uncultured Eubacteriales bacterium | reverse complement strand
TACTATAGGGACATGGACAGACGACGAAGGGAAGGGATTAAAGGAATTCCTGGAAGAGAAATTTCCCGGAAGACCTGATTTTCACTAAGTATGAAAACAGACACCGGTGCATCATGGCGTGCAAAAAGACATGAATCAAGGATTTTAGCGCTGTCGGCGCTTTTTTGTTGGGAAGTGGGCAAGGTTTCCCCTAAAGAGGCGTTCAATCAGGTTGCTTTGGACTTTTTCGAAATTGAACTGGACCCCAAAAGGCCCGGCCAATATCATTATTCGGCGAAATTGTTCTTGGCCGCAATAAACAATGCAGAAGAGATAGACAAAAACATTTCAGCCGCGTCTCAAGGTTGGCCGGTTACGCGAATGCCCAAAGTTGACCTTTCAATCCTCAGGCTTGCCTTGGCGGAGGCCAATTATGTAAAAGAGACACCTTTGGAAGTTGTGATCGACGAAGCTCTGGAGCTTTCAAAAGAGTTTAGCACCTACGCTTCGCCCAGGTTTGTTAACGGCGTACTCATGGGCGTTTTCCGGCAGTTAGGGACTGTGACGGAATCCAAATCCCAAACCTTAGACCCGGCGCCAAATAAGGGAGGAACAGGGGGATAGTCTTGTGAACGAGATTCTTGTAAAGAAGATCTTAACTCCAGTTACAAAACTTATGGTGGTGAAAACTCCGTACGTTGCGGCAAAAGCCCTGCCAGGGCAGTTTGTAATTTTGCGGGTCAGAGAAAACGGCGAAAGAATCCCGCTTACCATAGCCGATTACGACAGAGACGACGGCACGATTACGTTGGTGTTTCAGGAGGTAGGGCTTACCACCCGGCTATTGGGAGAACTTATGGTGGGCGACACCATTTTGAATCTGGTTGGCCCTTTGGGCGTGCCCGCCGAGCTTTTGGAAGAAGGTACCGTTGTGGCGGTTTCCGGCGGTGTTGGGGTAGCCCCTATTTATCCCAAATGCAAAGAGCTTCACAAAAGGGGCGTAAAAGTAATAAGCATCATAGGCGCCCGTTCTAAAGATCTGATTATTATGGAAGACGAAATGCTGGCGGTTTCCCACGAAGTGCATATCTGTACAGACGACGGCAGCCGCGGTTTTAAAGGGTTTGTTTCGGACAAGCTTTTGGAACTCATCCAAAACGGTCTGCGTACTGATGAGGTGGTCGCTATTGGCCCCATGCCAATGATGCGGGCCACTTGCGAGGTTACCCGGCCTTACGGTCTTAAGACCTGGGTTTCCATGAACCCCATCATGGTTGACGGTACAGGCATGTGCGGGGCTTGCAGAGTTACCGTTGGCGGCGAAACGAAATTCGGCTGCGTAGACGGGCCTATGTTTGACGGGCATTTGGTCGACTGGGAAGAGGCTTGGAGAAGGGCCAACATGTACCGAGATGAAGAAAAAATAGCCGACGAGCTTCATCCGTGTTGCGGAGGTGACCAGTAAATTGGCTATAAAGAAAAGGATTCCCATGTCTATGCAAGATCCTGTGGAAAGAGCGGGAAATTTCGAGCCTGTGGCTTTGGGGTACACTGAGGATGAAGCCATTT
>CAYPVF010000230.1:0-1568 GCA_964414105.1 uncultured Eubacteriales bacterium | reverse complement strand
AAGCTTTCCGTCTTGGCCGATCTCAAAATGCAAAAGGGTTTTGCCCTCTAGTAATCTTGAAATATGGTTTTTCACCGCGTCAGCCAAAGCTTCATTTATCACACAGGTCACTTCTGACTCTGATATAGCGATTAAAGTGGGTACAATAGCCCTCTCTATGACAACAAAAAGTGACACCAAAATGAAAACCACGGCGAGAACGCAAAGAAATGACGTAAGTTTTCTGTTTCTTCCAAGATGGCTCCTGGCTCTTGCGTTGTAAAAAATGGGAAGCCCTCCCTTGAGAAGTAGCTTCCCATCCTATGCGCGCGGAAAAAACTTAGTCACCGGTAATCCGAACTCTCGCGACCCTTCGCTTTCCTATTTGCACTAGCATACCGTCAAACACGGGGCAGGAAATGGTTTTGGGATCGACTTTCGCGCCGTCTACCCTTACAGCGCCTTGTTTCAACATGCGTCGGGCCTCCGAAGAAGAATCCACCAAACCGATTCTTGAAAGGAGCGCGGGGATGGGCACGGGTTCACCGGGGGCCAAACCTTCCAGGCGAACTTCTTTTACATCCTCGGGAATCTCCTTATCCCTAAACACCCTTACAAACTCGGCCTTGGCTTGGTTAGCCTTATCGGGGCTATGAAATTCCTGAACAACTCTAAAGGCAAGATCCATTTTCGCCGTCATGGGGTGAATCTCACCCGAACCTAACCTGCTCAATAGGGCCTCTACTTGCTCTTTTCTGTCGGCCAACACAAGCCTATAGTAGGTGTCCATGACCCCGTCGGGAATAGACATCACTTTGCCGAACATTTCTTTGGGTTCGTCTTTCACAGCTATGTAATTGCCGAGGCTTTTTGACATTTTTGTTACTCCGTCAAGGCCCGGGAGGATCGGCATGGTCAAAGCAACCTGGGACTCTTGGCCATACTCTTTTTGAACAGTCCTGCCCACCAACAAGTTGAAAGTTTGATCGGTCCCCCCAAGCTCGCAATCGGCCCCGATAGCGACCGAATCGTAGGCTTGTGCCAAAGGATACATAAATTCGTGGATACCTATAGGTGAGCCTTTTTGGTATCGATTGTTGAAATCATCTCTTTCGAGCATTCGCGCCACGGTGAAGCGGGAGGCCAAATATATTACGTCTTTAAAGGACATTGGAGATAGCCATTGTGAGTTGAAAACCATGTGAGTTTTAGCTGGGTCCAAGATTGCCGTCGCCTGTTCGCGGTAGGTTTCAGCATTTAATAGCACTTCTTCTTTTTGGAGTTGGGGCCTGGTTTTTGATTTTCCGCTAGGATCACCTATTAATGCGGTAAAATCGCCTATGACAAAGTAAATTTCATGCCCCAGGCTTTGAAAATCCCTAAGTTTTTTCATAACAACCACATGTCCAAGATGAAGGTCAGGAGCCGTGGGATCGACGCCTAACTTCACCTTAAGCGGGGTTTTTGTGGTGAGAGAACGGGCAATTTTATCTTCAAGCTCATAAGTCGTCACGAGAGTTTCGGAACGATCCCCTATGACTTGTACTTGCTCCTCGACTTCACGTCTAAGCCCCGGATCTTTTCTCCAG
>CAYPVF010000229.1:0-1649 GCA_964414105.1 uncultured Eubacteriales bacterium | reverse complement strand
TGTGCGCTTTTGAAGCCGCTGGCAGTTCTCGTGGTTTCCGTCCTAAAATCTTACCCTTCCATATTCCTAAACCCTGTGGTGGCGGTTTTGTACCTGGTGGTGTTGGGCTTGGTGGGCGTGCAATACAGGCGGGTACAATCCATCGAGGAACGGGTATACGGCAGGTCTCAAAACAAAGCGCTTCATCAAACGGTAGTTTCCATTGGCTTGGGCCTTTTGGGCGGGCTTGTGGCCAGTGTTCTTTTAGTTGCCGTGGGCGTTACAGTGAGCGATAGCGGTATAGGATATTTGCTTCCCACCGCCCTTTTGCTTTTTCTTTTCCACCCAAGGTTCCTATGTTTTTCCTATGCGGGCGGGCTATTAAGCGTAAGCAATATATTGTTTGGGTGGCCCAAAATCAACGTTGCGGCCATTATGGCTTTGGTGGCTTGCCTTCATGCCGCCGAGGCATTTCTTATCTGGCTTAGCGGCAGCGGCTGCGCCACCCCTTTGTATATACAAGGTAAAGATGGTAAGGTCACCGGGGGTTTCAGTCTGCAACGATTTTGGCCGATTCCGCTGATAGTTTTGTACCTTGTAAAAGTACCCGACGTTTCTTCGCTGCAAGGCCTTATTCACCTGCCCGACTGGTGGCCCTTGATCAGCGCCCCGGCTGTGGCCGGGCCTGGGTTGCCTGTTTTCGTCACAATGCCCATTGTGGCGGCCTTGGGGTACGGAGATCTAAGCGTTGCAGGGACACCCAGGGAGAAAGCCAAACGCACAGCAAAAAACCTGTTTATCTATAGCGGGCTTTTGTTGGGTTTCTCTATAGCCGCGTCCCGGTGGAAAGCCTTTTCGTTGGTAGCCGCGCTATTTGGGCCTGTAGCACACGAAGTGGTAATCAAAACGGGATCTTCCCAGGAGTTTGAGTCGCCTTCCTACTATGGCGCAGTTCCAAACGCTGTGATGGTTATGGAAGTGTTTGACGGAACCCCCGCAAAAGATGCCGGGCTTAAAAGGGGCGACATCATCCTAAAAGCGGGGGGCCTTTCGGTGAGAACTCGGGAGGAACTCAACCAGATTTTGACAGAACCGGGCCCGGTTACTCTTGAAGTGGCATCAAGGTCAAGCGAAAAAACCAGAAATGTGACAGTGCGAAGAACCCACGAACCCCTTGGCATCGTAACTGCCCCCGAATTGGGCGATCAGCCTGTTGTGAGCACCAATACCCCGGGTCCTCTGGTCAGCTGGATTCGAAATCTTAAGGGCTGACGGCAAACATCCATTTGCTATAGTGTGAGCTCATTTGTATAATGATCGGGCGGGGGTATACATTTGAGCGACTTTGAATTGATCTCGGAATACACTCCTCAAGGCGACCAACCTTCTGCCATTGATTCGCTTGTAGAAGGCATTAATTCCGGCGAAAAGCATCAGGTGCTTTTGGGAGTTACAGGTTCGGGTAAAACTTTTACAATAGCCAATGTGGTTGAGCGGATAAACCGTCCCGTATTGGTCATATCCCATAATAAAACTCTTGCGGCCCAGCTGGCGTCGGAGTTTAAAACCTTCTTCCCTAAAAACGCTGTTGAATACTTTGTAAGTTACTATGATTATTACCAGCCCGAGGCTTACGTGGTTCAATCTGACACCTACATCGAAAAGGACGC
>CAYPVF010000228.1:0-1696 GCA_964414105.1 uncultured Eubacteriales bacterium | reverse complement strand
GCCGATAATATCTGCATGGAGGGACACGGTCATGCAAGAAGTTATCGCGAAAAAGTTTTCGATGATGAAAAATGAATTGAACGAACGACAGCGACGCCTCTGGGCGGCAAGCGAAGCGATGGCCATCGGCTATGGCGGTGTGAGTCAAGTCGCGCGGGCGACGGGAATGTCGCAGACGACGATTGCCAAGGGAATCAGGGAGTTGAAAAGCGGCGAGGGTTTGGAACCTGGCCGGGTGCGGCGAGCGGGCGGCGGACGAAAGAAGCTGACGGAAACGCAGCCGGGGCTGTCGGAGGCCTTGCAGTCGCTGGTCGAGCCGACGGCCAAGGGCGACCCGATGTCGCCGCTTCGCTGGACGACGAAGAGTATCCGGCGATTGTCGAAGGAACTGGAGACCATGCATTACGCGATTTCGTCGTCGCAGGTCAACACCATGCTGCACGAAACGGGATACAACCTCACCGGCAACCGCAAGTCCATCGAAGGCGGCAATCATCCTGACCGGGACGCGCAGTTCGGGTTCATCAACGCGAAGGCGACGCGGTTTTTAGAGGCAGGCCAGCCGGTGATTTCGATCGATGCGAAGAAGAAGGAAAACATCGGCAATTACAAGCAAAACGGACGGACGTGGCGTCCGAAAGGCGATCCTGAGCTGGTGAAAGTTTACGATTTCATCGACCCGGAACTCGGCAAGGCGACGCCGTACGGCATTTACGATCTGAAAGAAAATTCGGGCTGGGTGAACGTCGGCATCGACCACGACACGGCGGAATTCGCGGTGGAATCGATCCGTCGCTGGTGGAAATACCTGGGCAAAGAACGTTACCCTGACGCGACGGAACTTTACATCACGGCCGACGGCGGTGGCAGCAACGGTAGCCGTAACCGGTTGTGGAAACACGAGTTACAGCAACTGGCGGATGAGACAGGGCTGACGATTCACGTGAGTCATTTTCCGCCTGGTACGAGCAAGTGGAACAAGATCGAACATCGACTTTTCAACCATATTTCGATGAACTGGAAGGGTCGTCCGCTGACGAGCCTCGACGTGATCATCCAGCTCATCGGCGCGACGACCAGCCGTACGGGCTTGAAAGTTTATGCGATGGCGGATCTGAACCTTTATCCGACGCAACGTAAAATCAGCGACGCCCAGCTGGCCTCCCTTTGCCTGATTCGCGACGCATTTCACGGCGAATGGAACTATCACATCCAACCAAGATAAATGGCGTAGTTGCAGATGTTATTTCTGTGCAAGTCCTTAGGGTGGGGCGACCTTTCGGCGTTCTACCGGTTCGTTGGAAACGTCAAAGGCCTCCAGCGGAACCGGCGGCTTACGCCCCTCGGCTCAGGAGTGTTCACTCCCCTTCCATTTTTCCCTCGTCTCTATATAATAGTGAAAATTCGTTCGTCATTCGCGTCCTTCAAGCCATGCGCAAGGTAAAACCCATGAGTACAGAAAACATTAGTCTTGGTCAAAAGATTCGTCTCCAGCGTGAGCGGCTGGACATCTCGCTGGAGCAGTTGGCCGAAGGCCGCACCACCTTTACCATTGCCCATCGCCTGACCACGATCAAAAACGCCAAGGTCATCTGGGTGCTGACAGAGGATGGCGTGGCTGAGCAGGGCAGCCATGAGGAACTGCTGGCCAGGCGCGGCATTTACTATCAGTTGTATAATGCCTGAACCTAAAGAA
>CAYPVF010000227.1:1408-1719 GCA_964414105.1 uncultured Eubacteriales bacterium | reverse complement strand
TCTATTAACACCGCGTATATGCCAAGCCCCGACAGTACTGCGCCTACGCTTACTGAGGAAACCATTACGATAGCCGGGTTGGCTTTGGTAAGGTCCAAAAACAGTTGGCCTAAGGCGCATAACACGCCTCCCATGAGAAACGCCCTTATAAGGGTCAAGGCCATCGCCTTCCTTCCCTAAACTGTGTTCTGCGCACCGGCGATAATTGAAACCGCGTGGGCAACGCCGGGAATCGATTCGCCCTGTTGACATGTGGTCGGGTTGTGAAGGGCGCCTGTAGCTACCAAAAGTATCCGGCGGTAAACTCCGCT
>CAYPVF010000227.1:0-1398 GCA_964414105.1 uncultured Eubacteriales bacterium | reverse complement strand
TCTCTTACCTTCATCAATATTTACAAGTTCGGGCCAGATTTTGGCCGCAAATACTGAGGCAATACATCCGCAGCCCGAGCCCCCGGAACCGATCTCAGGAAACCACTTGTAAATCAGAAGCGCCGAATCTCGGTGCTGTTTTGAAATGTCCAACCCTTTCTCCTTTAGAAGGTGCAGCGCCACTTGACTGCCAACCCTGCCCAAATCACCCGACAGAATGAGGTCGTAGTCTCCCGGCTGCAAAGAAGTATCTTTCAGATGCCTGTATACTGTATCCGCAAAGGCCGGCGCCATGGCAGAACCCATGTCATTGGAGTCGATGACCCCGTAGTCTTGCACCCGGCCCACAGTAATGGATTCAACCCGAGGCCCGGGGCCTTTGTGGGACACAACCGCCGCTCCTGCCCCCGTCACAGTCCACTGGCTGGTGGGCACTCGCTGATTGCCGTACTCCGTGGGATACCTGTACTGCCGTTCGGCGGTGTCGTGGTGGCTTGATGAGGATACCGCCACAATCCTGGCGAATCTACCCGTAACTAGCATTGAGGCCAGACATAAACCCAATGCTGTAGTAGAACAAGCGCCGTGAATGCCCACATAAGGTATATGCCTATCCCGCGCCATAAAAGAAGACGGCACTATTTGATTTAGAAGATCTCCCGACAGAAGAAAATCAACGTCATCATGCTTTAAGTTGATTTTTGCCAAGGCCAGATCCAAAGCTTGCCCCAGCATGCGGCACTCGGCTTTTTCCCAGGTAGTCTCGCCTGCCAGAGTGTCGTCGTAAACCAAATCGAAAAGCGGACCCAAGGGACCTTGACCTTCTTTGGGACCGACTACCGAAGCTGTGGATACGATAAAAGGCATCTCCTGAAATACCACGGTAGATGAACCTTGACGATGAAACTCCAAATCACGGCCTCCCGATGGTTTATCTTGAACCGAAGACAAAAACTTTGAGGATTGCTACTACAACGCCGGTTATTGAGCCATATACGATGACAGGACCGGCTATTTGAAACATCCTGGCCGAGACACCCAAAACAAATCCTTCCCTTTTATATTCCATCGCCGGGGACACTATTGAATTAGCAAACCCGGTTATTGGCAAGGCGGCGCCCATTCCGGCCAGTTTTCCAATTTTGTCATAAAGCCCCATACCCGTGAGTGTCGCTCCCAGAAGCACCATAGCCGAGGAGGTCATGGCGGACGCTTGGGGGAGGGGAATATCTCTGGACACGAAGTAATCCAATATCACCTGCCCGATGACGCATATAATCCCGCCCACCGTGAAAGCGATTGCGGCATTTTTAAATATGGGCCGCGGGGGATGAAACTGGGTAATAAGGGTTTTGTACGCTTGCTCCTGCTTAACACTGGCTTTTGTCATATCGGAAT
>CAYPVF010000226.1:0-1755 GCA_964414105.1 uncultured Eubacteriales bacterium | reverse complement strand
TGAGTGATAAGACCCTGTGAAACGATTTCGATATCCGCTGCAAAGGCTGTTAGAAGTGCGAAACCTGAGAAAACTGCAGGCCGAGGTTGATTTTGGCCAAGCCTTACATTATCAGGCCGAAGCGGAGACCGAACTTGCCAAAACTTACGAAAAACGAAGCGCGCTGCACAGCCATTTGCGCGGTAACCTTGTGGGAACCCTTGATAACGCCGGCCTTTCGCGGCTGCAAGGTTACCGTCAATGGGTAAACGATGAAGCTTGGAGGTGGGAGCAAGAATTTCAAAGAAGGCGGGCCCGGGCGGATGAGAAGAGGAATGAGATGCTTGAAAAGTCTCGCGACAACCAAGCCTTGGAAAACCACAAAGACAACAGTCAGAAATTGTACCTCCGGCAGTATCAGTGGGAACAAGGTAAACAATTGGACGAAGCCGGAGTTTTAAGGTTCAGAAGCCATGAAAGGAGGTGAAGATAAAATAACAACAGGAGAACTGCAGGTTACATCTTGGGAAGCCTGCTGCCAACCGGCGGCGAAGTCTAGGGAACAAGAGCAAACCCCCGACGGCCTGTTCATTTCTACTCTCATGTCCTTGTTTTATCCCAAAGTCATGGAGATAAACGCTATCTTGGATACTTCCGCAGAAGACCAGACCCTGCCGTCGGTTCAGCTGAGAACAATGCCTATAGAGCTTCCGTTAGGACACCCGTTGGAATTGCCTGAAGAACCTGCCCTAGGTGCGGTTGCGGCATATCCTTCGACGCACACTTTTGAGGCTCCAAAAACCGGTACAATGCAATTGGACATTCCATACGACCAAACCTCTTTTGTCCAAAAGCAAGAAATTGGTGAAAACCAACCTCAGGCAGTTAGACCTACTGATGGGCCCCAATTTTCGTTGCCGGGTTCTATTAAGCTTGACGTCGAAGACACACTTCCTAGAAGTGACCAACCCGAAGTGCTCAAGGGACCCGCACCGGAGGTCCGCCTTGATGAAAGAGATGCCGTGGACGTGCGCCTACAGGCGGATGAACCCATTTTGGAGATTGAGCTAAAGCCGACGCACAACAGTGCCAAGTCCTCCAAAGAACATTGGCCAATTCACATCCCCGACTCTCGGCCTGAGCACAGGCCCCAAGAGGTGAAGACTTTGGACAAGGGTCTAAAGCCGCATCAATCGATGCGCTTTGACCTGGCTAAAGCCAAGGAGATCTCCAAATATCTGTATACCGAATCCCTCAAAAGGCTGCCCAGAACAGTGGAGCTCAAGGTTGAACCGCCTGAATTAGGAGAAATAATGGTCAGGCTAGAGAAAAAAGGCGAATCGATTACAGTCCGCTTTGAACCGAAATCATCCTTGGCCGTACATGCGTTGTCCTATGCCAAAGAAGATCTGGAACAATCTTTGGCCTCCCACGGTTTGTCTCTCATGGGGTTCTCAGTCGAGAGCAGGGCCTCCCAAGATATGGAAAGGGATGGGCGGTTTGCGAGACACAGCTTTCCGCACAGAAACACTAAAACACAGCCTGCAAGAAACAAAGGTATGGAGGATTACCAGACGCTTACTATAAAGCGCGGTTCTTTCGATTACTTGGTTTAGAAAGGAAGTGAGTGGTTGTGGCAGTAAACGGAGTACAAAGCGGAGCGAGTTACAGTGGCTTTTCGCAAGGAAGCATGCTGGAAAGCTTGCAGGACCAATTTATGAAGATACTGCTTACCGAGCTCAAATATCAAGATCCTTTGGAACCCATCAACGAAAA
>CAYPVF010000225.1:0-1760 GCA_964414105.1 uncultured Eubacteriales bacterium | reverse complement strand
GGAATTGCAACGATTTTCACGCCGTCGCGAAATACCAGCACGCGGAATTTGTGCGTGCCCATCGTGCAAGCGGTGAGTGGTGTATCGTGCTGGAGGAACCGGACAGGCCGGGTGTGCTGAAACGCGAAGTGCGATAACCGTCGAATTTGAAGCCACTGGCTATTTAGTGATCCAGTGCATTTCTTAAGGAGATTAACCCATGAAACGATTAACGATTATCCTGATGTTCGCCCTGGCGTGGCTGGCGGCGGTCGAGGCCAACGCACAGCGGCGGTACGTCATCCAGACCGTGCCGTGCGCCAACGGCCAGTGTGCCCCCGCCGCGAAGCCGGCGACGCCGGTGAAAAAGCCGGTGGCGGCAAAGCTACAGCCCCGCGAGCCGGAAACGCAGCCGACGGTGGCGGCAGTTACTCACCAACCACTATCCACCCCGCCGCAAGAGCGGCTGGAGCTTCCCCGGCGGGAGATTGCCGCCAAACCGGAAGAGGAAAACAGCGGATTGGACGAAGCCCACACGCACGCGGAAATCATTTTGCGGGGCGACTGCGTGGTGAGCACCGACGGCAGCATCCGGGCGAATATGGCCAACGCGTACGCCCGGTCGGTGAGCCTGCCCGCGATGGAAAACGACCGCTTCTATTGCACGCTGTTTTATAGCCGGGAGAACCTGCCCGAATGCAAGGCGCTGTTGGATGCGTGGGCCAAGTCGGAAAAACTCCGTGCGATCGCCGATCCGATCCAGCCGCAAACCGACCCGACGAAATGCAAGTTTTCGGCGGTGCACGTGGAGGATGTGACGCAGTCGGACATCGTGGCCGCTGCTCGGATCGTGAAAACGCCGTGCGTGATTATCCAGACCCCGAAACACGAAATCGAGGGCCTGCCCGCCGACACGCTCGTGTGCCGGATGGAGGGTTTTGATGGAAATGTGGAGGCGTACGCGGCGGAATTGCTGGCCGGGCTCCAGGAGGGCGTCAAGCGGCTGACGGCGGCGGAGTTCGACACGCTGGAGCCGATGGCCCCGCCGCCCGCCGAAACGCTTCCCGCATGGAACCGCAAATCGGTCAACGACGCGACGCCGAATATCGCCGTCATCACGACGCTGGACAAGGCCGAGGTCGAAGCCCGGCCCGGACGGGAAAACAAGCGTATCCTGCCGAAAGTCAAGGACGTGCTGGACAATACGAACGAAACGGTGGAGAGCACGAACGCGCTTGTCATCGTCGCGACGTACGCACTGTACGCCGTGATCGCGGTTGTGTGCCTGGTGGGTGTGTGGATTGTGTGCCTGCTTTTAAGACCGGTTTTCCGCATCCTCAAAGCCTTGCTGCGACGGTTGGGAACGCTTATCTACAGCGGCTATGCGTGGGTGGTGGATTTCGCGAACCGGCTGGAAGAGGTATCGGTGATCGACAACCCCTCCATCACCCCAGCCCATTCCGTGCCCGTCACACCGGAAATTCCGCCAGAAATTGCGTCGACACCCGACGACGATCTCCGTCAGTTGCTGAAAGACGCCCTGGCCGCCAACGCCGCCGCGACCGCCAAACCGGAACCTCCCGCCGAAACGCTGGAGGAAACTGTCGCCCGCCAGAAAAAAGAGATCGCCTCGCTCAAAGGGCTGAACACGAAACTCAAGAAAAAATATGGAGAATAAATCATGTGGCAATGGCTTGAAAACATTTGGAATCTGCGAAAGATTTTCGACAAATACCTCCCCATGCTGCGGGAAGCGTACACCCATTACCAGGAGCTCAAGC
>CAYPVF010000224.1:0-1766 GCA_964414105.1 uncultured Eubacteriales bacterium | reverse complement strand
ACCTTTCGATTTAATCGACGTACGTCCCACAGCCGTGGGCAATTGTTCCGTCGCCTTTTGGAACAGGCCGTTGCCACCCATCCTGTCACCGAAGTCGATGTCCTTCACGGATATGAATGGAATCCGCGAATATAGCCAGGAGGAGCTAACCGCATACCCCACTATTGATTATTTATCGAATTTTCTTCTGCTGGAACGACATGTCAATCCCTATG
This sequence comes from uncultured Eubacteriales bacterium, assembly GCA_964414105.1. GTDB lineage: Bacteria > Bacillota > Sulfobacillia > Fermentithermobacillales > Fermentithermobacillaceae > JAXGZG01. Next base: position 1,551 of record CAYPVF010000224.1, on the reverse strand, counting down.
GTCTTGATTTTCGTTGGGCTTCCCACTTATACCCGATTTACTTAACGGAACAAGTTCAGAAACAACGGTTTCTGAGTGACCATTTCTTTTTTGGCTCATCCGACAAAAGTGTACCTTGACTGGTGGATTGCGAGGATTTTGACTTTGAAGTAGTTTTGGTTTCGGAAGCCGTAGGACTGGCGTTTGAGGGTTTTGATTTTGTTGTTGAGACCCTCCAGCGGGCCGGAGGTGATTTCATACTCGTAGTAGTTCAAAATCTCTCGCCAATAACGACGCAATGTTTTCGCAAATGCTTGCATTTCAGGGATTTGCGACCAATCGGCGTCCGCCAGCCACTCCGCCAAAAGTTCCAGCGCCTCGGCCTCATCCTCCGCCTCCCAAAGGTCGTACAACTGTTCCTTCAAGACATTGGCAGCCGACAAATCCGCCGACAAAGTCAACGCTGTTTCAAGCTTTTCGGAGCATTTTTCGTCCGGATCGCGTTTTAGCAAAGCGAAACGAATGCCTTTCAACGCCGATTTTGCCGCCGGGTCCTGCATTTCACGGTATAAACGGGACCGCAACGCCGTCAGTTTGCTGTTGAACAATTTCATGATATGGAACCGGTCGAACACATGAATCGCATCGGGCAGGTGCGTCCGGACTGCCTGGGTGTAGGCCGGCGACATGTCGGTCGCGACCGCAACAATTTTCGCCCGGCTTCGCCGCAGTCGTTTCCAAAACGGCAGCAACGCATCGGCATCCTTGCCGTCCCCGACGAAAATCGCACGGCCTTCCTTCAGGTCCATGACGACCGTCAAATACTTGTGGCCTTTGCCCACTGCGATTTCATCGATAGCGATGTGCGTCACCTCCTTCAACGGCGGTTTTGCGTAGTGACGCTCAAGGTGTTCCTGCTCGATTTCACGGACCGTGTCCCAGGTCATACCGAGGTGTCGGGCGACATCCTGGCAGGTCATGGATTGCAGCAAATCCAGCGCATACGTCGCTAAAAAGCGGGTGTAACGCTTGCTCCCTTTCACGAAGGACAGCCGAACCGGCTTCGTCACTTGGCAGTCAAGGCAATAAACGCGCGGGACATCGATGAGGATCGTCATCGTTTTTTTGCCCACGGGCACACTGCGGAACCGCCGCGTCGTGCTGCCCTTCCGCCAGACCTTCGCCGATCCGCAGCACGGACACTCAAGCCTTCGGCATTTGATGGTGAATTCCATGCCGCCGGGCACTTTATTTTCCTTGACCAGGCTATAGCCACGAACCCCCATCATGTGGTATAATAACGTTGCGGACATTTTGTTACTCCTTCCAGAAGAAATGTAGTGATTCCTTCTATGAGAACATTTTGTCCGCTTTTTTCAAGCCCTACCGGTCAAGGTACGCTTTTGTCGGATGAACCTAAATCTTTTCATCGCAAAATATGGTATTTGCTTATTTAAAATTTCCTTTGTGTGAGGCTGCCCAAGGGACAGGTTCCTTTAAATGGGTAAAGGATTACTGGGTAAGTGCAAGCACAAAGTGGCCACCTGAGGGGGCAAAATTTGCCGAAAAAAA
>CAYPVF010000223.1:0-1793 GCA_964414105.1 uncultured Eubacteriales bacterium | reverse complement strand
AATACCTGCTACACGGTAGCCCACAAACGTCGCGGTGTTTACAGACACCGAGCCTGGGGTAACTTCAGAAACCGCAATAAGATTGCAGAATTCGTGAGAAGACAACCATCCCATGCAGTTCAATTCGGCTTCCACAACGGGTATCATGGCGTAGCCCCCGCCGAAACTTACCAAACCTATTTTGAAGAACATGATGAAAAGACGTAACAGAATCATTTTGACCTCGCTTCTCTCCCCGAACCGTAGAGCGCTTTTTTTGTGTCTGTCTTATTTGTTTCGCGGGACTCTCCAGTTTTGTCTAAATGTTTTTCTTTCCACGACCTAAAAAGCATGGCCACAACGCCCAATAAAGCCAAGAACAGCACGAACAGGGCCGGGTTAACAGAGCTAAACATCATTACAACCAGTGTCAGGCCCAAAATAGTTCTGGACAAAGGGTCCCTTACCACGCTTTTGGCTACACCCAGCCCGGCATTCCAAATAAGGGCCACAACGGCGCATCGAACCCCCAAAAACGCGGCATCCACCAACGGGTTTCCTTGAAACTTGTTAAAAAAAGCCGCGATAACTGTAATGGTAAAAAACGGCGGGAAGGCGGCTCCTGTAACAGCGCTTAGGGCTCCCGGTATCCTTGCTACTTCGTAGCCAATCAAAATCGAACTGTTTATTGTCAAAGAGCCCGGTAATGACTGGGCTACCGCCAAAATTTCAATAAGCTTATCCTCGTCAAGCCAGCCGCGTTTCTCGATCATCTCTTGCCTTATGAGAGGGATCATTGAGAACCCGCCGCCAACAGTTATAAACCCCATTTTGAAAAATAGCTGGGCGATGTCTATCATAAGGCCTATGGAAGGGCGTTTTTTGGTTCTCACCATAGATTTTTTCCCTTCATGGCTGAAAGGAGCACCAAGGCGGCAGCGCCGGCCGCGATAGTGTTGTGCCCCATTCTCGGCATCGTAAACTGGTATTTGATTTGCCCCGGCTTGTAGATCATCTTTTCTGCTGTTTGCGCTGCCCAGTCAAAATAATCCGGGTATCTGTCGGGCACCGTACCGCCCAAGACTATTACCTGCGGATGCAAAACATTTATGATATTTGCGATAACCAGGCCCATGTGAGTCGCGGCATCCCTGAACACTTCGATACACAAACCGTCGCCGTTTTTGGCGGCATCGGCGATTGCCTGAAACTGAATCTTGTCAATTCCTTTGGAAACGGGCAAGCTTGAGGGTTTTCCCATACGAAGGCCCCTTTTTACAGCTTTTACGATAGCCGGGGTAGAGGTATAGGCTTCCACACAGCCGTGTTTTCCGCAGTAGCAGCTTCGCCCGCCAGGGACGATAATTAGATGCCCAAAAGCGCCCTCCATATCGCCGTCTCCCGTAAGCAGCGTATCCTCAGAAATCACTCCGCAGCGCACGCTAACACCAACGTTGAAGAAAACAAGGCTTTGGATGTCGTTTTTGGCGTATCTTACATATTCACACATGGCGCCCGCGCTGGCGCCGTTTGAGATGAACACGGGCACATGAAACCTGCGTTCAAACACTGAACGAAGATCTAGGTTGCTCCAGCCCGGGTTGGGGAAACTGGCGGCATTCAGCATGATTCCCCGTTCCAGATCCAAAGGCCCAACAGAACCGATGCCAATTCCTAACAGCCGCTTGTTGTCTTGAAGTAACAGGGGGATTCGGAATTGTTTAAGAGAATATTGATTGCCAACCGTGGAGAAATTGCAGTGCGTATTATAAGATGCTGCAGAGAGATGGATATCGAGACGGTTGTGGTATATT
>CAYPVF010000222.1:0-1802 GCA_964414105.1 uncultured Eubacteriales bacterium | reverse complement strand
TCTTAATGGAGGCTTTGAGGGGAGTAGGCATACTGCTGGGTTATTTTGTGGCGGTGCTTACTTTGCTCCTACTAACCAAAAGGTTCATAAATGTACCCCAGGAATTGACGCGCAAAATCCTGCACCTAATGATCGCGTCGTCTGTTTTCGTTTGGCTTTATGGGTTCCGAACTTGGTATGTGTCCGCGATTTGCGCCGCGGTTTTGGCGGCTGTCGTGTATCCCTTGCTCACACTGGCCGAGAGAATACCACAATACAGCGTGTTTTTGGCGGAGCGCCGCCTAGGCGAAGTCAAAACAAGCGGAGTTGTGGTTTTCATAATGCTGGCGGTCTTGATCTCCGTTTTTTGGGGCCTTTTGGGTCCCGATTCCAAGTATATTATAGTTGTGGCCATCATGGCGTGGGGTTTTGGCGACGCTGCGGCCGCTTTAATAGGGAAAACCTACGGGCGCCATTTCATCACTCACCGGTTGATAGAAGGCAAAAAAACGCTTGAAGGTACTGCCAGCATGTTCGGGGTATCACTGTTCGCCGTATTTGTCACGACGCTGCTTTACACGGGCAAACCTTGGTTTATTTGCCTTGCCATAGGCCTCTTGGTGGCCCCCACAAGCGCCCTGGTGGAGCTTTACACAAAACGCGGCATGGATACCATTACCGTGCCTTTGGCGGTGGCCGGCGCATTATCTGTTGTGGTAAACATTTTGGGCCGCTTCGGAGTGTAGCATGGAAAAGAGGGCTTCCCAAGGTGAAAAAACCTTATTGTGGTCTCTTCTTCTTAGCGCCCCCGGACCTTTAGTCACGGGTTATGCTGTGATGACCAGCCGTTCCACAACCCAGTTGGCCGACTTTTTGAGGAGAACAACTGAGCTTGTGGCGATTTTTGTTTCGTGGCGTGTATATAAGGCATTACAACACAAAAGCACGGATTTTGGCTACAAACGGCGCCTCCAGCGCACGGCAAATTTGTGTGTCGGGGGGGCCATGATCGCCTCCGGCGCGATAATGTTACTGGTGGCTTGTTTTGGTTTTTCTTCCGGCACAGATAAAGGGAACGTGACCGTAGGCTTAACCATAGCGGTATTGGGACTTGTGACCAACTCTTGGTTTTGGTGGCGTTACCGCGCCATGAGCTTACACGGCAAAGAATCGGTCATGGAAGCCCAGCGAAACCTTTATCAAGCCAAGTCTTTGGTGGATCTTTGTGTGGTTACGGCTTTGGGAGCTGTGGCCGTAGCGCCTATATCCCGGGTGACCGGGTATATAGACGTTGTGGGCTCCGTAATTGTGGCGCTTTTCTTGTTATGGAACGGAACCAGCGTAGTGAGAAAAGCCCCCGAAAAAGCTTTGGGGCCCGGATAGCGGCCGATAAAAGGCGGTATGCAGGTGTTTAATCGTGTAGCCAGGGCAGTTGTGAAAAGAAGAAACCTCATATTTCTCTTCTACATCATAGCGATACTTTTTAGCATATTCGCTACGCGGTGGGTCAGTGTTGAAAACGATATTGTGAATTACCTGGCCAAAGACAGTAAGACCCGTCAAGGAATCACGGTAATGGCCGACGAGTTTACTACCTTCGCTATGGCTGATGTGATGATATCAAACGTTTCGTTTGACCATGCAAAGCTCGTAGCCGATATGATAGAGGAAATCCCCGGAGTAAGCTCGGTAATGTTTGAGAACACCGGCGACTATTACAAGCAGTCTTCTGCTTTTTTTGTGATTTTGTTCTCAGGCGAGGACCACGATGAGGTAACTCTGCAAGCCATGCGGGAAATCCGCGACATAGTGGAGCCATACGA
>CAYPVF010000221.1:0-1824 GCA_964414105.1 uncultured Eubacteriales bacterium | reverse complement strand
GTAAGCTTATGCAATTCCATTTGACAAGACCTCCGATTCCTCATCTTGTCGCGCTTTAAGGGGCTTCCCCCTTAACTCTGAAATCTGGCTATAAGTTCTTAGTTCCCGGAGGGCTTGCATTGCCGCGTAAACCACGTTGTACGGGTTTGCCGAACCCAAGGATTTTGCCAACACATCCTGAATACCGGCCAATTCCATAATGGGTCGTACTCCCCGCCCCGCGATGACGCCAGTACCAGGTGAAGCAGGCCTCAGTAAAACCATCCCGGCGCCATGCCTCCCGAGTATTTCGTGGGTAATCGTAGTTCCGTGAGTGGGAACTTCGATTACGTTCTTCTTGGCGTCTTCAATGCCTTTCCTGATGGCGTCAGTGAGGTCTTGGGCCTTCCCAAGGCCCGCGCCAACTTTGCCCTTGCCGTTTCCCACGACTACAAGGGCCCTAAAGCTCCGCCTCCTGCCGCCCTTAACGGTTTTGGAGACAGGCCCAACGGAAACTACTTCATCTTTGAACTCGTCCTCAACACGATTGGGAGGTGCGTCTCTTCGAACATTATCCGCCCTGCCCCTGCCTTTTCCTCGTGGATTATCCACCCTGTAATCACCCCGCATTTAAAAATCCAAGCCGCCTTCACGGGCAGCCTCCGCCAAAGCTTTGACCCTTCCGTGATATAGGTAACCGCCCCTGTCAAACACTACGCTGGTCACGCCGTTTTCCAGGGCTCTTGCGGCCACCAGTTGCCCTACCTTTTTTGCGGCGGCAATATTACCCCCGGTTTCGATGCTGCCCTTTACGGACGGCTCAAGGGTCGACGCCGAAACCATGGTATTTCCGGCCACGTCGTCGACGATTTGAGCGTAAATATGGTTCAGGCTCCGGAACACGCAAAGTCTTGGCCGACTTACAGTGCCTGAGATCTTTTGCCGCACTCTCAAGTGCCGCCTGGCCCTTTTCTCGTGTTTAGTAGTTAAAGACATTGAAAGTGCATCCTCCCTGCTGCTTTGCCACTACTTGGTGGTCTTAGCTGCCTTACGTCTTAGGATCTCGCCGGCATATTTGACACCTGTACCCTGATAGGGCTCGGGCGGTCTTAGCCGTCTGATGTTGGCCGCTATTTGGCCAACTACTTCTTTGTCGATGCCGTGGATCGTAACCGTAGTAGTAGAAGGCACGTCTATAGTTATATCTTTAGGCGGCTCAATCTCTACAGGCCTTATGAACCCCAGGTTCAAAACAAGTTTATCTCCGGCCTTTGTGGCTCTGTAACCCATACCGGATATCTCCAACTTCTTGGTGTATCCTTCTGTTACCCCCACAACCATGTTGTTTATAAGGGTTCTGGTAAGGCCGTGCATAGCCCTGTGAGACTTCTGGTCGGAGGGCCTTTCTACGACGATTTGCCCGTCCTTGACGACGACTTTCATATCCTGATGAAACTCCCGGGCCAAGGTGCCTTTGGGCCCCTTGACTGTGACCTTTCCATCCGCAAGGGTCACTTCGACCCCATGTGGGATCTCTATAGGTTTAAGTCCAATTCGCGACACGTAAAAGACCTCCCGCGGATTCTTACCAAACGTAACAAATGACTTCGCCGCCTACGCCAGAAGCTCTGGCTGACCTATCACTCATTATGCCTTTTGAGGTGGAAACGACGGCAATTCCCAATCCCCCAAGAACTCTTGGAACCTCATCTTTATTGGCGTAAACTCTCAAGCCAGGTTTCGAAATCTGTTTGATTCCGGTGATGGCTCTGGTTTTCCCCGCACCATATCTCAGATAAACCTTGCATTTTGATACCGGTTTGTCAGGAATCACCTCAAAATCTC
>CAYPVF010000220.1:0-1830 GCA_964414105.1 uncultured Eubacteriales bacterium | reverse complement strand
TAAGTAAACTTAACGCGAACACAAAACTTATTCTCACACAAAGAAAAATATTTTAAATAGGATGTCCATTTTTTACGGCGTACACTTTATCGCAACCGCTTCGTGGCTTTGTGTCTTTGTGTGAGACATAAAAACGATCATTTGCTTTTGCTATTTTTCAAAAGCATTTATGAAACTTTAAAAGTGGGGCAGTATCTCACACAAAGCCACGAAGCGGTTAATATAAATTTCTTCGTCGCAAAAGATGATATTACCTTATTTTAAAAATTCCTTTGTGTGAGGTTGCTCACGGGACAGGTTTCTTTAAATACTGCACTTTCCAAAAATCAATCAACCATTAATCAATCATAAAAGTTAGACACGAAAAAAGCCGACTCCAAGGGTAGACATGTTTGTTGTTGACACAAACCCCAAGGAGCCGGCGATGAAAACGAAAAATAAAACAACGCGGAATGAAATTGAAAAGGCGAGCGAAAACGAAAGTGTCCGGTGGTTCCGGTTGTGGGTCGAGCAGCTGGCCGCGACGCTGCGGACGAAGGCGAAGCCGTTTTTTATCGCGTTGATGTGCGGCGTGCTGATGAGCGTCGCGCGACGACGGACGGTCACGCAGTGGATCACGGCGGCGGGCTTGAACGACCGTTTTCGACACGTATTTTACCACATGCCAGGCATCGGACGCAAGGGGGAGTCGCTGTTCGAGACGATGTTAATCCTTGTCTTACAACAACTTGCGCCGATTTTGACAACCACGAAAACCATCCGGATCGTCATCGACGACTCGCCGACGAAGCGCTACGGACGCAAGGTCGAAGGCGCCGGCTATCACCACAATCCGACGCCCGGGCGGACGGATGCGACGACGTGTTTCGGCCATTCGTGGGTCGTCGCGACGCTGATAATCACGCACCCGCGGTTCGGCGAAATGGCGTTTCCGGTCGCGGCGGAACTATATCTGCGGCGAAAGGAAATCGCGAAATTGCAGGCGAAATACGGCCGGGCGTTTCAGCCGAAAACGCTCATGGCGGTGGCGATGGTGGAGCGTTTGGTGCCGCAATTTACGGCGTTTGGCAAGCGTATCGAAATAATCGTCGACGGCGGCTACGCGAAGCAGTCGGTGTTGGTACCGCTGGGGAAAATGGAGGGTGTGACGACGATTACACGCCTTCGCCGGGACGCGGCGTTGTTCGCGATTCCGCCGAAACCGACGTGCGTAAAGCGTGGCAGGCCAAGACTTTACGGCGAGCGTATCGACTTGAAGTCGCTGGCGGAATCGGCGAAAGGCTGGCAAACGGTGACGTGCGTTCAGTACGGGGAAACGGTGAAGAAGCGGGTGAAGCGTTTTGTCGCGGCGAGCAAGCTGACGCGTGGCCGCCCGCTGCAAGTCGTTATCATTAAAGAGGATACGGCGTGGGTTCCGCTTGTTTCGACGGACGTGAATCAGCCGGTTCGCGACATCCTTGAGAGTTACGCGGTGCGGTTCGGCATCGAGGAAACGTTCAAGGATTTGAAGGAGGTGTGGGGCTGGGGGAAGCAGGAAGTGCGTCGGCTTGAGTCGAACGAGGCCGCGACGGCGATCAACATGCTGGCGTACAACCTCGTGCAACTTGCGACCTGGGACACGCCCGCGGACGAACTTTTGCTCTCCCGCCGCGCGTGTCCGTGGGACGATCCGCACCGTCGTCCGTCACACGCAGATCGTCGTAACCACCTTCGCCGCCTCATTTTACGGCACGAATTAACCGCCGCTTTACCCTCCACCCTCACCTCGCAAAAAATAATTCCCCTGCTGGAAAAACTGCTCCAGCTGGCGGTGTAATTTGGAAAGTGCAG
>CAYPVF010000219.1:1046-1834 GCA_964414105.1 uncultured Eubacteriales bacterium | reverse complement strand
ACGCGGTGTAGAATCAAGCATCCGAAAGGATTGATTCTATGCCGCGTTCTTCATCAAATTATGTGTGCTCTTCGTGTGGTTTCCAGACACCGCGCTGGTATGGCAAATGTCCCCAATGCGGGGAATGGAACACTTTAGACGAGGAACTGGAAAGAGATGAAGCGCCAAAAGCCAAAAAAGGCGGGGCCAAACCGGTGGTTTTGTCCCAAGTGCCAAAGGAGAATGTATATAGGTTTTCCGGCGGCATGACAGAACTTGACAGGGTTTTGGGCGGGGGCTTTGTGCCCGGTTCTGTAGTGCTCCTAGGCGGGGAGCCAGGTATAGGAAAATCAACCCTTCTTTTGTCAGTAGCTGACCATGTATCAAAAACCCACGGTAAAGTGTTGTATGCGTCGGGTGAAGAATCACAGGGCCAAGTTAAGATGAGGGCCGACCGTTTGGGTGTGGGGTCGCCTGAATTGTACTTCGTATCGGAGCAAGACGTGGATGTAGTTTTGTCTTTATGCCGCGACCTAAAGCCCCGGTTCCTTATAGTGGATTCTATTCAAACCTGCGAAGATGCCAGTTTATCAGCCCTCCCCGGTGGTCCTACTCAAGTGAGATCGTGTGCCACAAAATTACAGCAGTATGCCAAAACAAATGACGTAACCTTGATTATGGTGGGGCACACGGTTAAAGCAGGCGGAATAGCCGGCCCTAGGTTGTTGGAACACCTTGTAGATTGCGTGTTGTATTTCGAAGGCGATTCCAATCACCTATATCGGTTGATTCGCGCGCAAAAGAACAGA
>CAYPVF010000219.1:0-1036 GCA_964414105.1 uncultured Eubacteriales bacterium | reverse complement strand
CCAAATGAGCGAAAAAGGGATAGTTGAAGTACCCGACCCGTCAGAGATTTTCTTGTCCGAAAGGAACGGAGGAAATGTGGGCTCGTGTATTTCTGTGAGCCTAAAAGGGAATCAGGCTATCTGCATAGAGGTACAAGCGCTAGTTGCCACAAGCGTTTATGGCGCGCCGCGCAGAGTAACAAGCGAAATAGAACACCAAAGGGCTTCTCTAATTCTGGCGGTTTTGGCAAAGAACCTTGCCTCAGCCTTGGATAACCGCGACGCTTTTGTGAAAATTGCCGGGGGTATACGCGTGGACGAACCTGGTGTTGACCTAGCTTGCGCAATAGCGGTTATGTCAAGCCATTACGACCTGCCTGTAAAACCCGGGCTTGCTTGTTTTGGCGAGATTGGCTTGTCGGGCGAAGTGAGGATGGTTGCGCGCATGGAAGACAGGGTCAAAGAAGCGCTTAGAACAGGCTTTACCACCATTTTGGTTCCAAAAGCATTTCAAAGAAAACACAACCTAGGCCCTAACATAATAGGCGTCGCGTCTGCTCAAGAAGCGGTTAAGAATGCTCTAGCTAACCCTGAAAAAGGCTCCCAAGACATAACAAATCGGGCCTAAATCACGAGAAATTGAAAATACCCAAGCAGGCCGTGCGATCTTGTTCTTTTAGCAGGATGTCATAAAGGTTCAAACCAGTGAGGTTACAAAGCGCTGCCAAATAGAACAGGTTTCGGCCGATTTCGTCTTCCAGTATTTCGGAGCAGTGATCACAGAGCTTGCCCTTTAAGTGAGTGCTCATATGCTCTTTAAGGGACTCAAATGAATCCAAATCGGGCGGAATTTGTTGTTTTTCAGCCGCTATCTGAATACATCCGCAGGTAGTGACCGCTTTCGAGACGGCCCGGTTTACCTTGCCTGTAGATTCCGCAAGTTTACTCATAACATCCAAAATGCTTCTGTGCCGTACAAGATAATCATCAACGGTTTCTTGGAAACCATCACAAAGTAGATCTCTCACTTCTTTCACCTCGCAGAAGGTAGGTGGAG
>CAYPVF010000218.1:0-1888 GCA_964414105.1 uncultured Eubacteriales bacterium | reverse complement strand
GTAGCTACCCTCACCAGCTGTATATGGTCGAAGGCTATCATGCACTTCTTTAGTGTGTTACTTTAAAACATCAGCAATATCCTGAGTAAGTAAAGTACCTTTCGTTGTTATCCCAAAACTAAAAATATAATTAAATTTATGAGTCAATTCATTACAATAGTCAACAGCCCACTTTATTACCTTGATAATCAATGCCTACAGTATCAGCATTGCACATAATTGTTCCATGCAAGCTATATCTGGGTTTGGTTGCCTTAGTATCTTGCATTGTACCCCAACATCGGGATGGGGATGCCATCTCCATAACAACTTAATTATGGCTGTACGCTCCACTGGCCGTCCTTACATACTTTTGTTCCCGGGGGAAAACTTAACTGAAAGACCTCATTGGAAATTTTTGCATTAAATTGCACGGACTTCACGAACACTTCTTTTGCCAATCGTTTAGGCCCAAAATAATAGTTATAAAATCGATGTGCACGTGGAAACCAGTTGGACGAAGGCCCCCACTGCGTGAGTTCGGTTTCGATTTGAAGGATAGTCGCATTTGTGTCGTTCTTGTTTCGAATTTGCATTGCTTCCACGAATCCGTTTTTGTTCGTAGCAATCTCGATTCGAATTGGTGTCCTACTAGCAAGCATGCACCCAATAACAGCTACACCGTTTTCAACATAGTTAGTCGTAAATTTCGTGTCCGAAAGATCACTCCATGGCACCTCGAAATTAAACAACCCGATGCACGCTCTAAAATAATTTGCCAACGACTCAAGGGTTTGGGTGCCTTTTTCTCAAACCTAAAACAGAGGGATGCCCAGAGCCATTGCCAAATTCTGATCATCTTCACAGGAAAGAGCACCGCCAAAAGGCCAAGCACTACAACCTGATAAGCAATAACAAGGAAATATAGATAAGTAGAACAGAACATATTCAATATGTTTTCAGGGGATAGCCAACAAAAGAGCAGGAAGCAGTACCCATTGTACGGTATTCCAGACCGGCCGATAATATGCCTTGGCATATTCGGGGAAAAGCCAGTAACAGATGGCTATGGCAAGCAAAGTGCCAGCAAAGCCGGTAAATTTGATTATGCAACGGGACCAGTTGACAGGTCGGGGCTTTGAGCGGAGACCGCTGGAAGGACGGAGCCAGACGCGATTCACGGCAAAACTTAAAACCGCCATTGGTAAGGCGGTGCAAGTTAGAAATAAAACCAATAACCGGATGTGATCGGCGATGGAAAACTGGTGTGCAATTAACCACGCGATGGCCAGACCGGCCAACCCTGCCAATCCAATCCTTTGCGCGCTTATGCGATCTCCCTGCCGTCTGGCAAAGTTCAGCGTAATTTCGGCAGGCGGCATCGGGATGCCATCTTTCCTTAAGTTCCCGAAGTTTCCACATTCAACAAGCTTCATGGCATTAGAGTAGCAATTTCATCGAAAATTATCAAAGTATCAGCACTTTAAAATCTAGTAAGCGATCACGAAAACCGCCGCCACAAGAAACGCCTCGAGACAAATGGCTATCGTTATCGAACAAACAGAAAGAATTTCAGTCGCCGGATGGCATAGTGTTCCCATTAAGTTTATTTCTATCAGGAACTTTCGCGACAATCGTACTTAAGCAAGCATCTCAATAATGTGGCACTATCGAGCATGTGAGGCAGACTGAAATCGTGTACGTACAGTGGAGTGGTATTACCATTTTATTACTGCTTGCCCGTTTGCAGCGCTTTTCTTTCCAATTTCGATATTGTGTCGGAAAAGTGCTTTGATTTCCTCGATATCTGATTCTTTGCCCGACTCTAATTTAGACAACAAATGCGCCTGTAAAGTCACTTCGGCAGAGGTCACATCAGCCATGAGTTGAAATGCCACCTTGCGATTAT
>CAYPVF010000217.1:0-1896 GCA_964414105.1 uncultured Eubacteriales bacterium | reverse complement strand
ATTAGCGTAACTTCCGGGAGGGGGCCGGGCCATGAACGACGTCATCTGGAAACGTGCGGTTGACGTGGGCGAATATATTGAACGTACCCATGCCACGGTCCGAGATGCTGCGCGTGCTTTCGGAGTATCAAAAAGCACCGTTCACAAAGACGTGACTGACAGATTGCCGAAAATTAGGCCGCAACTGGCCAAAATGGTTCGCAAAGTGCTTGATATGAACAAAGCGGAAAGGCATATCCGAGGAGGTGAAGCCACAAAAAGAAAATATCAGTTCCCCGAATAAAAATAATAAACTGTAAAACCCTTAATGTTTGAGGCAATCCCCCCGATAATCACTTTTGGGGGGAGAATTCTTTGCTTAGGGGAGTTATATCAGGCGTCACTGCCATGAGGGCTCAGGCCCTAAAACAAGAAGTAATAGCAAACAATCTGGCAAACGCCGATACAGTTGGTTACGCCCAGGATAAATTGGTGATTTCGTCTTTCCACGATGTACTCATGTCAAGGCTTAGCCCTTCTTCGTTACCTGTGAGTCTGGGTAGTTACCCCAGCGGAGCTACAACCCACGATATATGTACAATTCACGGGGTTGGCCCCATGGAAACCACAGGAAATCCCCTAGATATAGCTTTGCCGCACGGCCGGTATTTGGGTGTGGAGACACCATACGGGACCAGGTACACCAGAAGAGGAGACCTGCAACTCTCCGGTGAGGGCTTCCTCACGGTAGCAGGCTACAGGGTGTTGGGGACAACGGGCCCTATCCGGGCAGACAGTGACTCCTCCATTTACATAAGCCAAGATGGCAGCGTTATGTCAGGAGACAATCCAATAGCGGCTCTTGATATCGTCGAAATCCTCGGCGATGATGCCTTGGTTAAAGAGGGGAATTCGCTTTACCGGGCAGATCCCTACCGAGTATCAAGACCCCGCGATACCATATTGCTCTTGGGCACCCTGGAGAAATCATCAGTGGATCCTATAAGCGAGATGATAAATCTCATTCAGACCATGCGTGTATATGAAGCGGCTCAGCGCGCCATAAAATCTCACGACGACGCTTTGGACCAAGCCGTCAACAGAGTGGGGTTAGTGTAAAACCCTGAAGCTGAAAAAGAGAGGAAGGTATAAACATGTTGAGGGCACTATGGACCGGGGCAACAGGTATGGTTTCTCAGCAATTGATGATAGACACCATATCCAACAATCTTTCTAACGTCAATACAACAGGTTTTAAGAAACAACGGGTCCAGTTCCAAGATTTATATTATGAGACGATTCCCGTGGGTGCCGGGTCAAGCGCGTCCTTGGGGAACGGTTCAAAAGTCGTAGCCACGCAGCGCAGCTTCAGCCAAGGGAACGTTGAATTTACAGGCGACCCTTTGAACATAGCCATAGAAGGCGAAGGCTTTTTCGCAGTAGAGACTCCCAGGGGCCTTGCGTACACAAGAGACGGCTCTTTTCGTTTGGACGGACAAGGGCGCTTGGTAACTCCTGCGGGTTACAGGTTAGCTTCAACTGGCTCCGCTTTCAGCATTCCCCAAGGGGCATCCGACATTGAGGTGCTTGAAAACGGGGAAGTAACAGGGTTTGTAAACGGCAGCGCGCAGCAATTTGGCAGGATTAACCTAACAATGTTCAGAAACCCCGCGGGGCTTGAGGCCATCGGCGGAAACCTTTACCTAAGCACCGGGGTATCAGGTCAGCCCACACAAGGTTCCCCCGGGCAAGCGGGTGCCGGGCTACTGCGCGGGAGCTATTTGGAGACCTCCAACGTGGATATCATATCCGAGATGGTAAATCTAATTGTGGCCCAAAGGGCCTTTGAACTCAATTCCAAGACTATAGAAACGGCAGACCAAATGTGGGGCATTGCCAATAACGTGAAAAGGTGAG
>CAYPVF010000216.1:0-1913 GCA_964414105.1 uncultured Eubacteriales bacterium | reverse complement strand
TGAGCGGCAGGTGTTTGACGGGAACTTGCGATCCGGAGAAAGCCAAGAGATACAGTTCGCTTGGCTGGGATCTTCGGCGGTTGTGAGAACTGTAATAGGCGGCAAAGTTACCGTAGAGACGATCGGGCCTTAGGCTTCGGGATAGGGGTGGCGCAAACCAACTTGGAAGGAAGAATCATCGCTGTTCATTCAGCTTTTTGCATTGTCGCGTCGGAAGGTAATGACTATCGATGCGTTCTAAGAGGACGTATTCGCAGAGAAACCGATCAGGTTTTTCCGGGTGATTTGGTAACAGTAGATAAAAAACACGGCCGTTTCGTTATCGACCGTGTGCACCCCAGAAGAAATCTTCTGATTCGGCCTCCTGTGGCCAACGTAGATCAAATGGTCGTGGTGACCGCTATCACAAGTCCCCCCAAAGACACTTTGGGTACGGACCGCCTTTTGGTTCACGGAGAGATGCAGGGAATTACGGGCGCAATATGTATCAACAAATGTGATCTCGAAGACCCCGAAGAAGTCTCGTCCCTTAAGGAAATTTACGAAAACGCGGGATATCCTGTTATTGTGACTTCTGCCACAGAGGGAAAGGGCCTAGATGAGTTATCTGAAAGCATCGAAGGCACCGTATTTATTGTGGCCGGAGCGAGCGGGGTGGGAAAATCTCGCATTTTGTCGAAGCTTTTGGGAATAGAAATCGAAGTAAGAAAACTTGGGCGAACGGGAAGAGGAAGGCATACCACCAAAGGGGTAACCTTATATAAGTTGGGCCGCTCCGGCTTCTTGGCGGATACGCCCGGGTTCAACAAAGTCACGCTTCCCGATTGCGAGCCCCACGAGCTTGCCACTTATTACCCGGAAATGGCCCAATACACATATTCATGTTATTATCCGCGGTGTTTGCACAAAACAGAAACCTTGTGCCAGGTCAAATCGGCGCTGCAGGAAGGCAAGATTAGTCCCGAAAGATACGCCAACTACTTGGTTCTTTTGGAAGAATGCCTTGAGAAGGAGAAACGCAAATATGAGTAAAGTCCTGGTCGCGCCATCGCTTTTGGCCGCGGATCCCCTAAACCTTAGGGATGACGTGTTATCGGTGAAAGAAGCCGGAGCAGACTATTTGCACCTGGATATAATGGACGGGCATTTCGTGCCCAATTTGAGTTTCAGCCCTGATGTGGCGAAACACCTTGTGCCGCTTGGTTTACCTCTGGATATCCATCTTATGGTGGATTGCTTGGATTGGGCGGTCCAGGCTTTTGCGCCACACGCTCGTATTCTGACTGTTCACGCGGAGGCAACGCCGCATTTGCACCGGACCCTTCAACTGATTAGGTCCTTAGGGTGCCGCGCCGGTGTGTCTTTAAACCCGTCCACTTCGCCTGAGGTTCTAAGCTACATTCTTGATGTCGTAGACTTGGTTTTGGTAATGACAGTCAACCCCGGCTGGGGGGGACAGGGGTTTATCGGCAGTATGCTGGGAAAAATACGCCGAATCCGTACTTTGGCTCAAGAAAGCGGCAGGGACATTGACATACAAGTTGATGGCGGGGTAACACACGAAAACGCCATGTTTTTGCGCGACGCCGGGGCCAATATTTTGGTAGCGGGCAGCTATGTTTTCCAAGCTCAAGACAGGCGGGGCGCTATGTCGCGCCTCAGGGGGAGCACTTAAGGCACTTGGTGAATACATTGGGCTAAGTGAAAGTGAAACAGTCTTTACTATCCCAGTGGTGATTTGATTGAGAATTAAAGGTCGCGGGTGCCGAAACCGGATAACAACGTCTGTACTTATGGCTGTGGCGGGTATAGCCATCTTGGCTATGTCTATCCCTCCGTGGGTGTTTTTTGCAGCTTTGGGGATATTTCTTATGGTGGGCGCCTGGGTAGTTTTTAGAAACTGTTAGTTCCTT
>CAYPVF010000215.1:0-1943 GCA_964414105.1 uncultured Eubacteriales bacterium | reverse complement strand
GAGGCGTTTTTCTGCCTCATGGCTTGTCACACACGGGCCGATGATGTAATATGATGTATTGTAACACTTCAGCCGAATATCCGATGATTTCACAAAATTGCTAATCTGCAAAATATTTTCGTGAAAAAAGCCGATAAAGGGAAAGGGAGAATGACAGCGAAAATCAAGGGTTGGCAACGGGAAAATCGATGAAAAAACACGGGAAAAATAGGGCCGACATGGATGAGATGTTGCGCAACGGGCTCGACGAGGCTGCGGCCAGGAAGATTTACGCCCTGGGCGAGGAGGCTGTCATCTGGGCCATGATGCAGTTGGCGGCGATGGCGAAGTTGCAGGTCGATGGCGACGTAAATACCGATGAGCAAGCAACTTGCGATGACAGTGACGCAGCCGATGTCCATCCGTCCACACCGTCGGCGAGTGTCCCGACGTATCTCAAAACGCCGGCGAAGAAGCGGAAAAAGAAGCCCGGCGCGAAGGTCGGCCATGCAGGTTCGCGGCGTCCGGCGCCGGAAGAAATCACACGCAAGGAATCGCACCGCGCGAGTTGCTGCCCCGATTGCGGCGGTAAATTACGGCGTCGCGAGTCTGCCCGCACACGTTACGTCGAGGACATTCCCGGCAATATCACCCCGGAAATTACCGAGCACACGATCCATCGCGACTACTGCCCGCACTGCAAAAAAATCGTCGAGCCGCCGGTGCCCGACGCGATGCCCGGTGCGACGATTGGCCATTACGCCATCGTGCTCTCCGCATTTTTGCACTACCAGACGGGCGTGTCGGTGGCGAAGATCGTCGAGATTTTCAGCACGCAGTTTCACTTCAAGATTTCAGAAGGCGGGCTGATGGATGCGTGGCGACGGCTGGCGGGGGCGCTTGAGCCGTGGTACGAGCAGATCGGCGTCAGTGCCCGCAGCGCCGCCGTGTTACACGCGGACGAGACCGGCTGGCGGGTCAACGGCAAGACGCACTGGCTGTGGTGCTTTGCGACGTCCGACGCGGCGTATTATATCATCGATCAAAGCCGTGCCGGGCCGGTGGTTTTAAGGTTTTTGCGGCGAGTGTTCAAAGGCGTGCTGGTGACGGATTTTTATGGGGCGTACAACGCGGTCGCCTGCGGCGGCAAGCAAAAATGTTTCGCGCACCTGCTGCGTGAGCTGAAAAAAGTGAGTAAGTACAAAGACACAAGCGGCGACTGGGCGGAGTTTGAAAAACGTCTTAAACGCTTGCTGCGTGATGGTTTACGTCTTTGCGGACGGAAGCCGGTGACGGCGGCGGAAACATATGCGCGTCGGTGTGCGCGGTTGGAAAAACGACTGGATGCGATGCTGGCGGAATCGTGGCAGAACGCGAACGCGCGACGTTTAGTCAAACGTTTGCGGCGTCATCGCTCTGAGATTTTCCCGTTTTTGTACCGTGACGACGTGCCGGCGGACAACAACCACGCCGAGCGGACGATCCGCAACGCCGTCCTCCTTCGCAAGACGACCCTCTGCAATCGCAGCCTCGACGGGGCGGCCACCCAGTCCATCCTGATGTCCGTTTTCCAAACCCTCCGCCTCCGCCATCATCCCGGCCCATCCCCCATCGTCACCGCCCTCCGCAGCTGCCTGCTGAACAACTCCCTCCCTGATTTGCCCGTGAAAAATGGACAGACGGGTGAATAGTTACAAAAAATCTTTTTGAAATGGAAAATCACCCATCGCGCACCCCGCGCTTACGCTTGGGGCTGGTAATCGTAAACTCAACAACCATAAAGGAATCCCCATGAAATATTTATCCCACCTGATTATATCTCTCGCCTTCATCCACATTTTTTCAACGACCGCCGCCGCCCAGTGGGACGTCCAGAGCGACACCTGGGACGCGACCGACGGGCTTGGCCGGGCGCTTCCGACGGCGGAGGAAACCGGGCCGCCGCGCGAGGAAAAACAAATCGG
>CAYPVF010000214.1:0-1958 GCA_964414105.1 uncultured Eubacteriales bacterium | reverse complement strand
CCGTGTCGATGGCTTCGACGGCGGCGGCGGTGGCAAGGGTTTCGTAGCCGGTGGCGGGGGCGGTGGCGGGGGTTAAAACGGAGAGGAACGTCGTGGTTTGGGTGGCGATGATGTCCTGAATGTCGGCGGTGGCCAGCTTCAGGTAGCCGCCGTTGGCCGTGTCGGCAGTCAGCGTCGAGGTAAGTTTCGCAAGCTCGCTGGCACTGGCTGCGGTTTTCGCATTGTCGTAATCGCCGGTGAGCGTCATCGCGGCACCGTCGGCGGCGGCACGCCCGGTGGTGGGGAGCTTGGCCAGCAACGCGGTTTGGTTGGCGGACAGCTCGGTGCTTTTGGCCAGTCCGTTTTGAACCTGTGCGACGGTCGGGATGGCCAGGCTGTTAATCGAGGTCTGGACATTCGCCACCGCCTGCGAGGTGGCCAGGGTTTCCAGTTCGGCAGTCGGGATGCCATCCACAATGACACGCGGCCACGCACCCATGAAGTCGTTGACCGTGCCACTGACGCTGGACAGCGTCGGTTGGATGGCCAGGGTTTCGTAGCCGCCGCCGGTGGCGGGGGTCAGCGTGCCGACGAGGGCACTGACGTTGAGGCCTACCGCGTCCAGTGTGTCGGCAGACGGAATCGTTTCCAGCGTGCCGGGAAGGGCCGGGTGCGGGGCTCTCGGCCATGCCGCAAACATGGCGTGAATTTCATCCGGGATCAGGTCATATCCGTTTTCGTCCCCATAAAAGGCCGCCAGTACGGCGGAACCGACCGTCGCGGGCTCGAACGGGTCGAGAAGGATGGGCTCGACAATCGCCGTCACGTGGATTATTCGCAGCACGCCGTTGCTGCAATTGGTGTCGTCGGCGGTCAGGTTGATACGGTAAATGCCGCCGCCGATTTCGGTAATCGTCCGGCCAGTCAGGGGCAGCAGGCTCCCGGCGTCTTTGGCCAACTGCACCGTAAAACTGTTGGAGGCGAGCCCCGTCGCGGGCGCACCGTCGTCGGTGTTGTACGCAAGGAAGAATCGGGTGGTGGCGGTGTTTCTGGTGATCATTGTGTTATCCCGTTACGGTGGGGAGTTGGGCGGTGTAAAGGGCTGAAATTTCGGCGTCGGACAAGGCGAGGTTCCAAATCATGGCGTGTTGCATGTAACCTGTGTATAAGTCTATTGGCGAATCTCCTTCGGCAGCAGCTTCACTTAAGAGTCCTCCTAATCGCCATTTGGTTGAAAGTCCGGGATATGTTCGACCAGAAGCTACGCTGTTAGCCAATACCCCATTTTTCCATAAGGTCATCGTACTACCTGACTTCCGCCCTACTAAATGTACCCACTGGTTATTGACAACAGGACTGGAAACAATGTCTACTTCATATACTTTAATGGAGAAATCACACCGAAAATTGGTGCCATGTTGCATAAGCCTACAATAACGGTATGCACTATTTGTTTGTCCGATAAAGATTTGGTTTTTATTCCACGGAAAACTTCCATTTACCCATGCGGATAATGTAAAGTCCCCTTCAACTATTTCAGCAGCTTCAACCGTCATCATTGTTGCACCGCCAAAATACGTTTCATCCGGCAGCCATGTCCCTACAGGGTCAGGCCACTGGGGCACGATGGGCGTTAAAATCATCGGCGTCGGGGGTTGATATGAACTGCCGAAACCGCTTCCCTGAAAGTGGCGGGGCCGCAAAAACGTTTTCGCCGCCGGCTCGAATTCCGGCGGATAAATCGGCACCGGAGCCTGAAACGACCCACCCGCCGATAACGACACCAGGCCGGTCGGACGCACCACGGGCGTCGGGGTTCCGCCGTTGGTGATGGGCAGTGCCATGCCCTCGGCGATGGTCAGCGTTTGGCCGTCCGAAATAGACAGCCCCAAGCCGTACTTAGCCATGATTTCCAACTCCTGAATTTTGCGTTACGGATTACTTTTTTATTCCATTTCAGCCAAAGTTGCCGCTCGGCT
>CAYPVF010000213.1:0-2081 GCA_964414105.1 uncultured Eubacteriales bacterium | reverse complement strand
ATGATGTATTTGTTGTTACGATGAACGCCAACCTGCAAAAAAACCGTTCGGATGTAATGGCTTACGAAATCGAAGTTGTGCCCACTACGGTATTTTTCGGCATGACCGGCCGGGCTGAACACGTCGTCATGGGGTACAAGACAGCCGGCGAAATCTACGAGATTATGAGGGAGCATAACCTTATAGACTGAGCTTGGCCGCAAAAAGCGTATAGGAGTATTCTCCCCGGCTTGATATGATGATTATATTGTCAAGATTTTAGGGAGACGTGTTACAGGATGTCGCCAATTCTAGCTGATGGGCTTCTCATTTTAGTAACCATGGTTTGGGGAAGCACCTTCGTAATAGTCAAAAATGCCATAGCCACCGTGGGGCCCCTTACGTTTGTAGCCGTTCGCTTTTTTATAGCCGGTATGGTTCTTTTGGCATGGCATGTAGTACGCGCCGGGTCCAAATGGTATCGGGCATCACGCCCCTTTTATCTGGGGAGCATCCTTACCGGGCTGGCGTTATGCTTCTCATACATTACCCAGACACTGGGATTGGTAACAGTTAGCGCAGGAAAAACGGCGTTTATAACCGGGCTGTATGTGGTGTTTGTCCCTGTTGCCTCAAAAATCCTATTGCGCGCCATGCCCGACGCGGGTTCTGTCGCGGGCGTTTTGCTTGCTACTGTCGGTTTGGGCCTTTTGTCGTTGACATTTCCCCTTCAAATCTCCTCGGGGGATTTTCTGGTGTTTTTGTGTTCTTTGGGGTTTGCCGCCCACATTCTTTTGGTTGAGGTATATGGCGATAAGGGCAGCGCTTTTTTGTTTACTGCCATACAGCTTTTGGTGGTTTCGGTGCTTTGCTTTATCTTGGCTTTGTTATACGAATATCCTCTTGTAATACCCGCTCATTCCTGGACGGCTATCGTATATATGGCGCTGGCGGGGACTTCGTTCACTTTCCTGGTTCAATCGTCTGTGCAAAGGTTTACGTCAGCGACCCACACGGCCCTAATTTTCTCGGCGGAGCCTGTGTTTGGAGCCTTTTTTGCCTGGGCGATGCTGGGCGAAGTGTTGAGCCCAAAAGAGCTTTGGGGCGCGTCTTGCGTGCTTGTGGGCATGTTTGTGTCTGAAGCCGGCGTTTTGCGTTCTTCTGCTTCGCGTACAAAAGACGCGAACACTTAAAAAGCCGAGCTAGGTTAAGAGCACGGAGGTGGGATTATGCCCATTAAAATTGATTCCTTTTGGGATATTGGGAAACCTGTCATCCAGGCATTGATCGTGATCGCAGCCGGAATTGTGGCCGTTCGGCTCGGGGAAGCCCTGATACAGCGTATTTTCAAGCGTACTGCAGAGTTTACCGGGGCTAGGCTTCAAGACAACAGAGCCAAAACACTGGCAGGTATTCTTACAAGCACTCTCAGGTACACGATTGTGGCGATGGTCTCCTTCACAATGCTGGAATTAGTCGGGATTGACACCAAAGCCTTATTGGGGGGTGTCGCTATCCTTGGTTTAGCGGTGGGCTTTGGCGCCCAAAGCTTGGTAAAGGACATTATTACAGGTTTTTTCATCATCTATGAACGTCAGTATGATATAGGCGACTACATATCTGCCGCGGGCCTTTCCGGTGTTGTGGAGGATATTGGGCTTCGCACCACCAGACTACGGGATTGGTCTGGGGATGTTCACATTATCCCCAACGGTCTGATTGACAAGACCACCAACAAAAGCAAGGCAGATTCCAGGGCCCTGGTGGAGATTACATTAAGCCACGAAGACGAGGTCAATATTGCCATGGAGGAACTGGGGAAGGTGTGCCAAGAAGTCTCCAAACTGCCTGCTATTACCTCGGGACCTAGGGTTTTGGGAATAACAAAACTCGGAACAGCCGGAGTGACCCTCACCATTTGGGCCAAAACCAAACCTTTGGAACAGTGGGGAGTTGAAAGAGAACTGCGTCTTAGGTCAAAGCAAGCTTTGCAGCAGGTGGGTATAGAAATCCCCTATACCAAAGTGTCGATTGTAGCGGATGATGACCATGTCCAGTGAAAACCAGACGCTGTGCGGCCACAAGACTGTAGCCATAGACTT
>CAYPVF010000212.1:0-2082 GCA_964414105.1 uncultured Eubacteriales bacterium | reverse complement strand
TGCTAGTGTTCACCTTTTTATCGACATATTTCTTTCTCCGCGATAGAAAAATGATTGGAAATTTCATTGGTTCTTTGGTTTCGCCCAGGACATTCAAAAGCGTCAAGGATGTAGAGCTCGACATTTTGGGGGGAATCGCCGGTTTCGTGCGGGCGCAAGCACTTCTTATCGCGGTCACCATGATAATCAACGTAATCGCCCTCACAGTCCTGGGTTGCCGCTACGCCGTGGCTTTGGGCCTTATTTTGGCGCTTTTAGACACCTTGCCTTTGGTGGGACCGGGCCTGATATATTTGCCCTGGGTGGGGTATCAGTTCATTTACGGCAGCGTCGGCGTGGGGGTAAGCTTACTTGTTTTGTATGCCACAGTATCTCTTTTGCGCCAAGTAGCCCAAACCCACCTTGTGGGCAGAGAGATGGGCTTGCACCCTCTGGTCGCCTTGATGTCAGTTTACATAGGCTTTCGGCTTTTTGGAGGGCTAGGGCTTATTTACGGCCCCCTGGTGGCCATTTTCGTTAAAGGTTTGTGGGTTTCAGGGGTTATTCCCCACGAAGGCGGTGCAATCAACTGAGAACTGTTGCTATCCTTGGCTCCACGGGGTCAATAGGCACGCAAGCTTTGGAAGTCGTTAAAAATGCCGAAGACGTGAGAGTTGTTGCTTTGGCGGTGGGGTCAAGATGGGATAAGGGGCTTCAGCAAGCTAAGGATTTTGGCGTGCCGCTTTTGGCGGTAACCGACCCTGAGGCCGCTTCCATGGCCAAAAAAGCATCGGTTGGAATGGGCCTGGACAACCTTGAAATTGTCTCCGGCCACACAGGTTTGGAAGAGGCCGCGCGTTTTCCTGATGCTGAAGTCATATTGCACGCGGTGCCCGGTTTTGCGGGTATACGACCGCTTTTGGCCTCTTTGGAAAGTAAAAAACAAGTGGCTTTCGCAGGTAAAGAGGCTTTGGTATCCGCCGGCGACCTTATAAAACCGTACATAAACAACAACCCCGAGAGGTTTGTGCCTGTGGATTCGGAGCACTCCGCCATATTTCAGTGCCTTTTGGGAGAAAACCGGGATAGTGTTGAAGAAATAGTGCTCACAGCGTCCGGGGGCGCGCTACGAGATACGTCTTTAGGGGATATGGCAGTGGTTACCCCTGAAATGGTACTCAGACATCCCACATGGAGAATGGGGAAAAAAGTGACAGTGGATTCCGCCACGCTTTTTAACAAAGCTTTGGAAGTCATGGAGGCACATTTTTTATTCGGAGTGGAATACAACCGAATCAAGGTGATAGTACATCGGCAAAGCATAGTTCACTCCATGGTGACTTTTAAAGACGGTTCCACCAAAGCTCAGGCTGCGCCGCCCGACATGCGGCTGGCCATATCCTACGGTATGATGTACCCTCAGCGGGCGCCGACCGGGGCGCCGTCGCTCACACCATATGTGGGCACACTAACTTTCGAAAAACCGGATACCAAACGCTTCCCTTGGCTCAAACTGGGATATGTTGCCGGAGAGATGGGGGGCACCGCGCCATGTGTGGTTTCTTGGGCGGATGAAATCCTCGTACGAAAATTCCTGTCCGGGGATATAGGTTTTCTCGATATGTACCCAATACTATCTCAACTGATGGATGATTACAGTCCCAAGGCGGTTTCTGGCTTACATACTTTGGAAGTAGAATGCGATTGGGCTTCTGCCAAAGTGGAAGAACTATTGAAGTCAAGGAGACGATGACATTTGCATTTGATTTTGGCGTTAATAGTCCTGGGTGTGCTTGTAACCTTTCACGAGCTGGGACATTTTATAGCCGCACGGCTCATGGGGGTCTACGTTCACGAATTCGGAATCGGCTTTGGGCCCATAATTCTATCCAGAAAGACCAGGGAGACTATTTTCACATTAAGGCTTATCCCCATAGGCGGGTTTAATCGCTTTGCCGGGGACGAAGGTCCTGAAAAAGAAGAAGACCAAGATGTTCCCGATGATAAGAAACTTAGTTCAAAGTCGCCCGGTAGAAAGGCTTTTATCGTTTTTGGCGGCCCGTTGGCAAACATCCTGGTAGCGGGCCGCCAAAAACGATAAAA
>CAYPVF010000211.1:0-2090 GCA_964414105.1 uncultured Eubacteriales bacterium | reverse complement strand
CGCATACACGCAAATAGCAGGCCAAAACAGCGACATGCTAGACGAGGTAGCTGCGTTGTTTACAGAGCTTCCAGTGGAAATAGCTGCTTTTACAAACGAAATGGCAGTTCAAGCCGGGCAAATATACGCGAAAGACCCCCAGTTGGGGTTAGGCGGGGCTTCTTCATTGTGCCTTTCCCTATCATTGGGAGCTACCTTGCTGACCGCGGACAAAAACCTATGCAATGCCGAAGTGCACAGCCTATTGGTTGGACCCCGGGAGGAAACCGGTACAGATCCGGCTAATATCTCGGATGCCCCCGGTAATGGGGACGCCAAGTAAGGGAAGGGATGAAACGTGCAAATCCGATTCGAATCTGTTCCGATTGCAAAACCCGAAGAAGCCAACGTAATCATAGGTCAAAGCCATTTCATAAAGACAGTGGAAGACCTTTACGAAGTAATGGCAAACGCAGGCGGCAACATTAAATTCGGAATAGCTTTTTTGGAGGCCAGCGGGGCATGCCTCATCAGGCTTTCGGGAAACGACCAAAGGCTCTTGGAATTGGCCAAAATCAACGCCCAGAAGTTAGGGACCGGCCACTCATTCATCATTTTTATGGAAAACGGGTTTCCCATAAACGTGTTGAACGCCATAAAATCCGTCCCCGAAGTATGTACCGTTTTTTGTGCCACAGCAAACCCTGTTGACGTGGTGGTAGCCGTTACACCCCGAGGGAGGGGAATCATGGGGGTCGTTGACGGGGAACCGCCGAAAGGCGTGGAAGAGCAACAGGATAAGGAATGGCGGTATTCGTTCTTGCGGAAAGTCGGCTACAAACTATGAATATTGCCGCGCCATAGCATAGACGAATTTTACAGCCGCGCCCACGATACCAGCCACGGGAACCGCCAAAAACACGCCCCATACGCCCGCCAGCTGCGCGCCGGCCAAAAGGGAGAATATGACCCAGAGTGGGTGCAAGCCCACTCTGGCTGCTGTAACCCTTGGCACAATAAGATTGGCGTCTAGCCATTGTATTAGGATTATAAACGCTAGCGCCCAAAAAAAGGTTATTGTGGATTTGGCAAGCGCGGCCAAAAGAACCGGTATCGCCCCTAATAGGGGGCCGAAGAAAGGAACGAATTCACCAAGCCCGCTTAGCATCCCAAGGACCGCCCCGTATCGTATACCGAGAGCGGCTGTTACAATCCACACCATAATCCATATGGCCAAGGCGACTATAGACTGGCCTCTCACAAACCCGCTGATCACTTTGTCAACATCCTGCATAAGGTCAACAAACGGTAGCGGATACCGCGCCAGGCACACTAAAGCCCGCTTACGCCAGCGGTTAACGTCCCGCAAAATATAGTACGCGATAACAGGCGCGATCACGACGTAGGACAAAAAAGTGGCGGAAAAAGTAAAATACATAACTAGATTGTTTCCCACGCGTTCCAAAAACATTTCTGACGATTCAAGAATGCTTACCAAGCCGCGGCCGAAAACTTTGGGTAGATTGTGCCTTTCTGCCTGCAAGCGGATGTTATCGGTGTAATCTTGCACAAGCGCAATGAGTTTGGGGATTTCGCCTGACAGAACCTTAATGTCTTTTGCAAACCTGGGCACGAAATATAGGGTTACAGCTAACGTCGCCAAAATGACCAACGCATAGATAGACAATATGCCTTTTGAACGAGGTACTTTTCTGCTTTCAAGCCACGATACCAGCGGCTCCAGCACAAAGCTTATGAATGCCGCCATTATGAAAGGAGGCAGCATCCGGCGGACTCGAATTAGGAACAAACCCGCAAGAAAAACAGCAAGGGCGCCCAAAAGCGCCCTCAATATCTGCTTTTTATTACTGGCCGAACCTATCGGCAACCTTGTTTATTGTGCCCTGCGCGCTTCCCAATAGCCTTTTTGCTGATTTCCCCAACATCATTCTGGTTCGCTCCATGGGTGTCTTCCGGCGCCGAAACATAAAAGCGCAGCCCAAGGCTACCCCCACACCCGCTCCCAACGCCATACCGTCCCAAAACCTTCGATTTCTGATCATTTTGGCATCCCATCTTTGACGGGATTTGCGTGAGGCGCGACCAATTCA
>CAYPVF010000210.1:0-2138 GCA_964414105.1 uncultured Eubacteriales bacterium | reverse complement strand
CTCGCACCCCAGGTCGATGGCGGTTTTGGCCATCTTGGCCATACCGCCTTTTATAGACACATGGATACCAATACGCACTACCTATTTGGGTTCCTTCCGCCTCTATCGTCGCGTCTTCCCATAGGCCTTCTCTGGGGCCGGTTTTGCTCGGGACGAGGGGCGCCTCCCAAAGCCTGCCTGCGGGAGAGGTTTATTCTGCCCATATGGTCTATTTCCACCACTTTCACCACGACCTCATCGCCTATGTTGAGCACATCCTCAACTTTGCCGATACGCTCCTCCGCAATCTCGCCGATTCTCACCAAACCCTCTTTGCCGGGGAGAATCTCTACGAACGCGCCGAAAGTGGCAATTCTCGTTACCTTGCCTGTGTAGGTTTTGCCCACTTCAACCTCTCTGGTAAGGCTTTCTATTATGTTTTGGGCCTTTTTACCGCTTTCTTGATCAGGCGCCGCTATGAAAACCCTTCCATCCTGCTCGATATCGATCTTCACGCCGGTTTCGGAAGTGATTTTGTTAATCGTCTTCCCGCCCGGGCCGATAATATCCCTGATCTTGTCAGGATCAATGTTGACCACGATTATCCTGGGCGCGTACTCGGATAGGCTATCGCGCGGTTCCGATATGGTGGCACGAATCTTGTCAAGGATAAAGAGCCTAGCTGCTTTAGCCTTTTCCAAAGCTTGGCGCAAAATATCCCGGGTTACACCGGCAATTTTTATGTCCATCTGAAGCGCGGTTACCCCTTGCTCGGTTCCCGCCACTTTGAAGTCCATATCGCCTAAGGCGTCTTCCATGCCCTGAATATCAGTAAGCACTACCGCCTTATCGGTGCCTTTAATGAGCCCCATGGCTATACCGGCCACGGGAGCCTTTATGGGAACCCCGGCGTCCATCAATGTCAGGGTGCTCCCGCACACTGAGGCCATTGATGACGAACCGTTGGATTCCAGCACTTCAGAGACGACCCTGACTGTATACGGAAAATCGTCTTCGGAAGGTATTACAGGCAACAAAGCTCTTTCAGCAAGAGCGCCGTGCCCGATTTCTCGCCGCCCTGGGCCCCTGAAAGGCCTAGTCTCGCCCACGGAATACGCGGGAAAGTTGTAGTGGTGGATATAGCGTTTGAACTCTTCTATGCCTGTGGTGTCAAGCGCCTGTATATCGCCTTTGGCCCCAAGAGTAGCAATGCTCATGACCTGCGTTTGTCCCCGGGTAAATATGGCCGAACCATGAACCCTTGGTAAAACTTCAACTTCACAAGAAATAGGCCTTATATCGTCTAGCCCGCGGCCGTCAGGGCGCTTTCCGGTTTCCAAAATCATGCCTCTGACTTCTTCCTTCAGCACATCCTGAAAAGCGGCTTTTACCTCAGAATCCCTGTCGGGGAAAAGAGTTTGCGCCTCCGTGTATACTTCTTGAAACACTTCGTCTATGGCCGACTCCCGGGTCAGTTTTTCTTCTACCCTTATAACCTTTTGTATTTTTGGCGCCGCCAGCTCGCGCACTTTAGATACCACATCTTCTTTGGGCAAAAACAAAGTGGCATCCAACTTCGGTTTTCCGATTTCCTCACGGATTTCCTCTTGGAAACGGCAAAGCTCTTTAATGGCTTGGTGACCGAACATAATAGCATCGACCATAACATCTTCGGATACTTGATCGGCACCGGCCTCCACCATTAGAACCGCGTCCTTTGTGCCCGCCACAGTAAGCCTGAGCTCGCTTTGGGAGAACTGGGTAACGCTTGGATTTATAACAAATTCTCCGTCGATAAGGCCGACTTCCACCCCGGCGGTGGGCCCGTTAAAAGGCACATCGCTTACTGTGAGCGCGGCGGAAGCGCCAATCATGCCCGCGATTTCCGGCGAACAATCGTGGTCTATGGATAAAGGCATCAAAACCACTTGCACTTCGTTCCTAAGACCTTTAGGAAACAAAGGGCGAATGGGTCGGTCTGTGACCCTGGCTTGAAGAATAGCCTTTTCGGGCGGCCTGCCCTCTCGCCTGCCCCAACTGCCGGGGATCCTTCCCACGGCGTAAAGCCTTTCCTCTACGTCAACCGTCAAAGGGAAGAAATCAATTCCCTCTCTTGGCTGTTTGGATACGGTGGCGGCCACCAAAACCGTGGTTTCCCC
>CAYPVF010000209.1:342-2160 GCA_964414105.1 uncultured Eubacteriales bacterium | reverse complement strand
ATGCAGGGTGATGCCGGAGAAAACCATTGTCTGCATACTATAATATATAATAGTCACCGGAAATATTCTGATATCATACGCCAGTTTACCCGATTTGGAAGATTCGTCAAGGGGTTGGTTTGTGGATTGTGGTCTGAGCGGGTGCGCTCAAACTTTTCGGCGGAAATTGTTTGAATTGCGTTGCGTAATTCACCGAGTGGCGGTCCAGTAGGAATCCCACACGCCGCTGTGAAGGATGGTCAGCACGCCGAGGAGGCGGTTGACGGTTCGGACTCGCCAGCGCGTCCCGCCGGAGGGTTTCAGCCGACGACCGACGATCTGTTTGCAGGCACCCTCCACCATACCGCTGCCGATCGGACGACCGGTGGCAAGCCGGCGAGGGTAGTCGAGGTACTTGCGCCGCGAGTGGAAATATTTGTAAACTTTCACGCAACGACGCTGCCAACGATGCGGGGAAATCGTGTTTTGCAAAGCCATAAACTCGCCGTAAAGTCCTTCCCAGCCGCGGCTTAGTAGCGCATGTCGAAAACGATCAAAGTGTTCTTTGCGCGTTACTTCCTCGCGGAAAAGCCCCTTGAACATCGCGTGAAGATGTTCGCACGCATGGAAAATATCCAGCAGCCGGTCCGCGTTCGGAAAGTGCACATCCAGCATGTTCTCAATCCACTTCGCACCGTCGGTCGTGATGACCGTCTCCCACGGCGCGTGAATCTTCAGCCGTTTCTGCCAGTACGGAAGACTCGACGTAAGCCGTTGACAATGAACGATTTGCGCAAACGCAAACTGAATCGTCGGCTTCGGAAGCATATCCCAATCCTCCGCCGTCCGCGGCTCGCCCTCCGGACGTTTCGCAACCACGCACACCTTCACTTCCCGCCAGCCGTCCGTCGTGTTGACACTCGTGCCATCCGTCGTAAACTCCGTATTCCCAGGGGTTTGCGCAAATTCATCATGCAGCGGTTTCGACTCCCGCTGAAACGTTTTCATGTCCTGGCCACACTGGCACGTGACCTTGTTGATCGTGTTCTGTGAAAGCGTGATGCCCGTCATCTCACGCAGCAGCATCGCCGCTTTTTCAAACCCCTGCATCGCGCCGGCAAGCGTAATCATACGTGTCGCGTGTTTGCTG
This sequence comes from uncultured Eubacteriales bacterium, assembly GCA_964414105.1. GTDB lineage: Bacteria > Bacillota > Sulfobacillia > Fermentithermobacillales > Fermentithermobacillaceae > JAXGZG01. The sequence goes on along the minus strand of CAYPVF010000209.1, from coordinate 1,031 downwards.
TAACGTATTGGAAAACCAAGACGTGCGTCGACTTTCGCACTTGTGTCCAGACACCGCTGACACTCGTAATTTGTCCGCACGATTTCGATTTTACCCGCCGCTGTCACGAGCGTTTTTTTTTATTTCCACGATGCCGGATGTCGCCGCCACAATCGTCTTTTTCGCAGATTCGCGACGTTGCTTCCTGCGCTTCGCGGACTTTTTTCATCATCATGGCCTCGAGCATGTCTCGTAAAAACAGGCGTCCGCCGTTGATGACCGCCGCCTCGGCGTCGTCCAGCACCTCGCCGTACGCCGCATTGTCGCTGGCTTCGCGGACTTCTCCCCACAAGGCCGCCGCCCGCTCCATCATCATTCGTCCTTCCGGCGTCGCCATCGCCTGCTCGACGGTCGCGGCGCTGCCGTTCGATTTTTCCGTCACATTTTTCTCGTTTTTCGCACTTTTTTTCGCCATGATTTTTCTCCTGTAGCTTGAGATTTCGTATTCGCGTAAACCGCCTAAAACTACAGTATAACGTATATTGCCCAATCGCGCAACCCTAATTGAGCGCACCCGAATGGAAAAATGTAAAATGAAGAATGGAAAATGTAAAATTGCTCCTGTGTTAAACCATATCGGTTTGCAGCACGCTTGCGTCATTTTCCATTTTCCATTTTTCATTCTTCATTTTACATTTCCCCCCTCCCCC
>CAYPVF010000209.1:0-332 GCA_964414105.1 uncultured Eubacteriales bacterium | reverse complement strand
GAATCCATACCTCAAAAACCTCAACGGCCGCGCCCCGATCGAGATGGGAAGCGAAGAAAGCCGGCGAATCATGCGCGGCGAGGAAGTGGAGGAGGAGTGACTTACCAGGAACAACAGCCCGGAACGTAAGTGACGGGATTCCGCGCGAAGGTGCCAAAAATGGATGAATTTTTCGACCCCGCTTTATCCGGTCACTTACGTTCCCGGCTGCTGTTCTTGTGCACGTCCAAAAGTAAGCTAATTTCCTCCTATTTTCTCCAAAAAACCCCCGCTTTCTTTTGACAATCCCTGCGAAAAAGGGTAAAATAAAGAGAGTTTGCCAGGCTCTCTTT
>CAYPVF010000208.1:0-2220 GCA_964414105.1 uncultured Eubacteriales bacterium | reverse complement strand
TGACAGATCCTTCCCCTGTCTTTTGCTAGTATATAGGCGTTTTGGAATCGTTATTCACCAGACGATAAACGTGTTATAAAGGCCAAGGCATAATCTAGGGGCGAGTTATCTTTGGGCAGGGGAAGAGACACTGTAGACAATTTCGAGTCCAAATCCAAACCTTCAAAATCGAGGCTAGCCTGGGGCAGTACAGCACCCGGGAAAAGGTGGGGAACTTCCACTTTGAAGTCCAAGCGCTTCCGGCCAAAAGTTAGGTCTTCTGTTATTTGAGTAACTTGAGTAATGCCAAGCTTGCCCGCCAGAATGCGAATACGGGCGACCTTAAGCAAATTTTGAGCGCTGGCGGGTATTAGGCCATATCTATCGCGAATGTGCATTTCTGTATCGTCAATACTATCTTCGTCGTCTGCGCCTGCAATACCCTTGTACAGAGCATATCGCTCTTTGGGGTTTTCAACGTACGATTCCGGTATGAATGCGTCTGTGTGAATATCCACTGAAGTGAGAATTCTTTCCACAGGCTCATCTTTTTCGCCGCGTAAAGAGCGCACCGCTTTTTCCAACAAGCTAATGTACATATCGTAGCCTACCAAGTGCATGAACCCATGCTGTTCGCCGCCTAAAATATTGCCTGCCCCGCGAATTTCCATATCTCGCATGGCCAATTTGAAACCAGAACCCATAGTTGTAAAATCCCTCAATGCTGTAAGCCTTTCCTCGGCAGTAAAAGTCATGGATCTATCGGGCCTGTAAGTGAAATAGGCGTACGCTATGCGACTAGAACGACCAACACGTCCCCTTAACTGGTACAACTGAGCCAGGCCAAGTTTGTCGGCGTCTTCCACTATCAAAGTATTTACGTTTGGGAGATCCAACCCGGATTCAATAATCGTTGTGGAAATCAAAGCGTCATACCGGCCGCCTAAAAAATCCTGCATAGTGGAAGACAGTTCCTGCTCCCTCATTTTACCGTGTGCAACAGTGATTCTCGCCTCCGGCACCAATGAGTGTATTTTTTGAAATACCCTTCCGATAGATTGAACCCTGTTATAAACGTAAAACACTTGCCCGCCGCGACGCATCTCACGTCTAATAGCTTGGGATATAAGCAGCGGGTTAGCAGGTACAACGTAAGTCTCCACAGGGAAACGCCCTTCGGGCGGGGTTTCTATTACACTTATGTCCCGTAACCCCGACAACGCCATGTTGAGGGTTCTGGGTATCGGAGTCGCGGTAAGAGTCAAGACGTCACAATCCAAGGACAACTCTTTCAGTTTTTCTTTTTGAGCCACGCCAAATCGATGTTCCTCATCGATTATTAAAAGCCCCAAATTTTTAAATGATACATCTTTACTGAGTAAGCGGTGGGTCCCCACAAGAATGTCTACGGCCCCGTTTTTAGTGTCTTGTATAATTTTTCGTTGCTCGCTAGGCCCACGAAACCGCGAAAGGCACTTAATTGTCATAGGATAATCTGAAAATCGCCTGCCGAACGTGAAAACGTGCTGCTCGGCCAGTATTGTGGTGGGGACCAAGATAGCAACCTGTTTCCCGTCCATGATTGCCTTAAAGGCGCATCTCATGGCCACTTCAGTCTTTCCGTAGCCTACATCCCCGCACAAAAGCCTATCCATGGGCGTAGGTCTTTCCATATCCCTTTTTATTTCCTCAGTGGCATCAATTTGGTCCTGTGTGTATTCATATTCAAAAGCGTCTTCAAACTGCTTTTGCCAAGGGGTGTCCGGGGAGAAAGCAAAACCTTTTCGTGATTTTCTTTGTGCCTCAACTGTTAGAAGCTTCTTCGCCATATCTTCAAGCGACGCTTTGACCCTTGCTTTTAGTTTTTGCCAGTCGGATGTGCCTAAGCGCTGCAAGCTCGGCGCTTTGCCCTCCGGGCCTATGAACCGCTCGATCATGTCCACTTGATCCACCGGCACGTACAGCGCATCAGAACCGGCGTAGCGCAAATGCAGGTAATCTCGGGTAACATCGCTTACGGTCATGGTTTTCAACCCCAAATATTGGCCTACCCCGTGATTTGCGTGCACCACATAATCCCCTACCGTAAGCTCCCTCCAATCCAGAGTGGATTTGGACTTTCTCTGCCTTTTTTGCCGTACCACAGTCCTGCCATATATCTCGGTCTCGGTGAAAACGCTAAGGCTCAAAGGCTCACAATTGAACCCATTTTCACCGCTGCCTAGAGACAAAGTGATCATG
>CAYPVF010000207.1:0-2249 GCA_964414105.1 uncultured Eubacteriales bacterium | reverse complement strand
AGTTGGCTAAAACATGATTATTGGAAAGTATAAGGGGTTCACCTGTTACGGAGTCGTATACTAAAGCTCCAAAAGTGCCGGCAGATATTTTGTAATGGCCTATGCTTAAACCCGGTCTTGCCGGCCTCGATTTGTCAACGCGGGAAAGTGATATTATTTCACCTACCTCGATCACATCTGTTAGAGCAAGCTCAATACTTTTGGGGACAACAGCTTCTGTTGGAAGCTCGGTTTTGGGTACTTTTTTGGACACAAGCACTGTAAGAACCGGTCTTCCCATATTGCGTCCGCCTATGTGTTTGTATCCCCTTCCTACACCGATTACATTTGGAAGCCCCAGAATTTTTGGCGCGGAGCTTTCAAGCGCCTTAACCACGTCTTCCACCGTCCCTCCTCCCTTCCCCGAACATAAGGAATCTGTAAACAACTTATGTTCAGGAGGTTTATAAGGTTACGGTGGTTTCGGAAAAGCAAAAGGCCGCCGGGTAACACCTGGCGGCCCCAAAAGCCCTTACTCAGCTACAATTTCTAGTCGTCGCTAGCAGAGTTCGCGTCAAACTGAATTTCGACAGTATCAGTCAACACATCGATGTAACTCCATGACATTGCGCGGCTGTCCTCATCATGGAACCGCACCACAAAAATGCTTGAGTAAGTTTTCTCAAGCACGCCCTCTTTTTCGAAAAACCTTTTGCGGCCTTCGCTAGCCCTAACTTTTACGCGTTGACCGATGTGGCTATCCAATTTGGATCGGATAGCATCTAGCGCCATTCTTTTCGCCACTGGCTATCCCTCTTTTCAACGGTTACTTTGAATGCTTATCTGCCACCTGGGAAGCACCGTAAGCGTCAGGTTTAATTTTGGCCGAAAACCCGTTACCCACTACTTCTTGAATCAACTGGCGTATCATCGTACGGGTTTGGCCGTTTCTTCCCACATCTAAATGGATTTCCACGTTTAAATCAGAAAACCCATTCTTCGATATCTCTGCGGCAAGTTTTGATGCCACATCCAAGCTCAAATGGGCCTCATAAAATATCCTTTGCTTAAGGCTGGGCATCTTCGAAATATGATCGCGGGTGTAAAAATACCTTCCGCCCTTCCCCAGACGGTGGATGACTACAGCAGTAACGAAGCAAACTTGTTCGCGAGCTTGGGAATCGCTGCCGACGATGAGCTTGTATTCTGCATCGGGTACTTCGCTTATAAAACCGCAGATGTCTTCGAACATCGTGTTAAACGACATGGGTCCTTTAGTAGGACTAACGAAGTGCATCTGCAACTTAGCCCTCCTTATCCACCCTTTGTGGTAGCGTACTAATTGTAACACTTTTCGTTCTTTGGGGCAAATCTGGCGGCAACTCGGGTGTTAGTCGTAAACATCCTTGGAGAAGTATGGAAACAAGGCTTTCGCTAGCGTCACAAACCCTTCGACCCCAAGGTTTTGGGCGCGCAGATTTGGGTCGATTCCGGCGGACTTAATAGCTATTGATAGTGCATCCTTGTCTGGAAACAACGGCTGAAACCCGTTTAGTAACGTTTTTCGCCTGGCTGAAAATGCCGCTCTAGACAAGCTATCCATGAACTTCTCTTCTGGCAAAGAAAGGGGGAATTCATCAAATATATCAAGAGTAACCAATGCCGAACCCACATCGGGCCTAGGTATAAATGCCCCGCCCGGCAGCCGCTTAACTATTTGCACCCTGCCCCTATACTGGCACCAAAGAGACATTCTGCCAAATTCACTTGAATCCCGGAGGGCTATCATCCTTTGGGCTACTTCTTCTTGCACCACAAAACCCATGCGCGACCAAAGGGAGCGATCGACCAACGCGGTATACATAATTTGCGATGTAATGTAGTAAGGGAGATTTCCGCACAAAACCAGCTGGGAAGTGGGGTGCTTTTCTTTGACGGTGTTACCCGATAAATCGTACAAAAGCGCGTCACCCCACACCCAAGTGACGTTGGGGGTCCCGGCCATAACTTGTTGTGAAGCTTCTTTAAGGTCGGAGTCATATTCCAAAGCGTAAACCCATTCCGCCCTTGAACAAAGCTCTTTCGTGAGGGTGCCTATGCCGGGCCCTATCTCAACCGCAACCCACTGGCCCCGAGGCACCATGGTTTGAGATATGGCCTGCAACAGCCTTGGGTCAGTCATAAAATGCTGACCCAAACGTTTTTTAGGGAATACTCGGGCTTCCCTTAGTATTTGACCGTAACTTTTGTCACTCAAGCAAAAACACTTT
>CAYPVF010000206.1:0-2293 GCA_964414105.1 uncultured Eubacteriales bacterium | reverse complement strand
CGTTAAAAGGCACATCGCTTACTGTGAGGGCGGCGGAAGCGCCGATCATGCCCGCAATTTCCGGCGAACAATCATGGTCTATGGATAACGGCATCAATACTACTTGTACTTCATTTCTAAGGCCTTTGGGAAACAAAGGGCGAATGGGCCTGTCGGTAACCCTGGCTTGTAAAATGGCTTTTTCGGGAGGCCTTCCCTCTCGCCTGCCCCAACTGCCGGGAATCCTTCCCACTGCATAAAGCCTTTCCTCTACGTCAACCGTTAACGGAAAGAAATCAATTCCTTCACGCGGTTGTCGAGACACAGTAGCAGCCACCAAAACCGTGGTTTCCCCGTATCTCACCATAACCGAACCGCCGGCTTGTTTGGCGACCCTTCCGAACTCAAGCGTTAACTCATGAGCCCCCAACTGATATTGATACGACTTAATTCCCTCCAATAGATACACTCCCTTCGGCCACAGCTAACCTCTAAGCCCCAGTCTTTCCACTATGGCCCTATAACGTTCAGGTTCTTCGCGTGTCAGATAGTTGAGGAGGGCACGACGCTGACCTACCATTTTCAAAAGACCCCTACGGCTATGGTGGTCCTTTTTGTGAATCTTCAAATGCTCGGTCAGGTAGTTAATCCTTTCTGTAAGAAGCGCGATTTGCACTTCGGGGGAACCTGTGTCATTGTCGTGGACTTTGTACTGATCGATGATTTCTTTTTTGCGTTCATTTCCTAAAACCAAAATTGGCACCTCCATTTTGCTAATAAACCCAGAACCCAGTATGGCGCCGGAGGAACGCGTGACCGAGTATCAAGGTACTTTAAGCGAAAGCATTTTATCATACACCTTGGGTACTGTAAACGAATCCCAAGGCTCCGACACCGCGGCCAAAATATCTTTTTGCACCTGCTCCCTAAGGTGCGCCCCGCTTTGAAAAGCCTTTTCATCCCGAATCTTTCCGGTGAGGAATACTTGAAGCTTCTCTCCGTAAAGATCACCCCTAAACCCGGGGATGTGAACTTCCACCCGTATGTCCTGGCCATTAAAGGTCGGTCTTGTGCCTATATTAACCACTGAAGGCTTTTCCAGGATTTCGTGCCCCGTCTGACCCTTGGGATCTATGGCTCTGGCCAAAGCTGAGTATACCCCTTTTCCGGGCAGCGCCTTAACCTTCGGCAAATCCAAATTACATGTAGGAAGACCGATGGTCTTCCCCCTGCCGTCTCCCCGCTTGACAGTCCCGTAAACACAATAGGGCCTTGTAAGGCAATCCCAAGCCTCCCGCAAACTACCATCGTCCAAACACCGCCTTATCCTGGTGCTTGAGACCACTTCCCTGCCCACTTCCACGGGAGAGACAACACTAACCGTAAATCCGTATTTTGGCCCCAAGTCCAACAACTGTTCCGCCTTTCCCATGCCGCCCTTGCCGAAACTGAAATTGAAGCCGCAAACCACATGGCGCGCCCCAATAACCCCAGCCAAATAGTCGGCCACAAAATCCTCGGGACTCGTGTCAGCCAACTGTTTTGTAAAACTTATGGGCCAAAAGTAGTCCAGGCCCGAATGCTCAATGAGGGCCATTTTTTCTTCAGCCGGCGTCAGCAAAGATTTGGAGGAATCAAAACCAGCGACTAAAGTTTTAGGGTGGGGATGAAAAGTGGCTGCCATTGACGACACGCCCAGCTTGCGGCTAACGTCAATGGCTTCTTTGAAAAGCGCCTGGTGGCCCAGATGGACTCCGTCGAACACCCCAAGCGCCAAAACGGCGCCTTTATGGCTATCTGCGTTTCCTTGACCGACTATTTGCACCTGTATCACTCTCGCGTGTAAGAACTTTGTCGTATGTGAGATAGGGTTCTTCATTTTGCATGACAGCCGTAATCCTCACGGCCCCGGTTTCATTGACCTCGTAAGCCAGAAACGGCCCCATTGCCCGGCTGTGCAAACTCACTAAATGGGGTTTTTCAAAATCTTCGTAACCTAACTGTACACCATGTATCACTTTTCCCACGGAAGAATTCTTTATTTGGAATTTGGCCACACCCCAAAGCATCTCAAGAGGATCTGAAAATAGGGCGGCAAGGCGCCCCTTCTGGGAAGCTTCCTTCAAATCACCTATGGTATAGGCATCCGTCAAAGTAAACATTCCTGAACGCATGCGAAGAAGGTACGATACCGAGGCGCCCACTCCCAGGGCCCGGCCCAAGTCAACCGCCAAAGACCTTACATATGTACCGCGGCCTACCCGCATGCTGAAAATACCTCGCGGGTGCACGCCGCCTGTCCAACTCAGAAGCG
>CAYPVF010000205.1:0-2305 GCA_964414105.1 uncultured Eubacteriales bacterium | reverse complement strand
ACTATCCACGAAGCGTAGGGACGCTTTTTGACATGATCAATGCTATCCCCGTGGCAACTTGCCAGAACGACCACGCCCCCTGCTAAAGCCACCTTTACGGCCTCAGCGTCGTCCTCGCCGCCGATCTCATCTGTGGCTATAAGGTCAGGGCCCATTGACCTTAGAAGCATCACCATTCCCTTGGCCTTTGGGCACCGATCCAAAACGTCGGTTCTGGGGCCCACATCGTGTTGGGGAACACCTTTGAAACACGCGGCTATCTCAGACCGTTCGTCGACTATGCCGACTTGCGACGCGCGAAGGCCCAAACTGGGCAAACCTTGGCTGGATACTCGGCAAAGGTCTCTAAGAAGTGTGGTTTTTCCCGCTCCCGGCGGGGATACGATAAGAGTTGAAGAAAGTTGGCCGTCTTTCATCAGTTTCGGAACAACTTTTTCTGCTATCCCTTTTACTTGGCGGGCCACCCTAAAATTGAACCCGCTGATCTCCCTTAAGCGTGTGGTCCCATCTGCCCAGGTAACCACCTGTCCCGCCAATCCAACTCTGTGACCGCCGGGAATGGTTATGTATCCGTTAGCAAACTCATTTTCCAGGGCATAATACGAAGAGTCGGTCACAAGCGCCAAGGTTTTGTCTATATCTTCGTCGGAGACCGAAAACTCTTGTCCCGATAAGAGCGCATCCCCGCCGGAATACACAACGCACACTGGCAAACCCTTACGCAAGCGAATCTCTTGGACTGTCTCAAGCTGTGCCTCGTGGTTTTGAAAATGGGAGTTTACCATTTGTCTTATTTTTCGGGAAAATAAGGATAGAATGTCCCTATCCAAAACACTTAGAGTTAGCAAGCCTACCCTACCTCCCGTTGTCATAACATATTGATGTGGACGAGCGTATATGACAAACGGGCTTTGTGCGTTTTAGCCCGGCCGCGTACGTACAATGAATAGTGCCGTTAGGCATACCTGGCATATTAGGCTGGAGGAAGGCTAAAACATGTCAAACTTCAAGCGTACCGAGATTTTCACCGTAGCTTTGGTCGGGCAACCTAATGTCGGGAAAAGTGTGGTGATGAACCTTCTCACTAAGGCCGGCGCCGTGGTATCCAATTACCAAGGAACCACAGTAGAGGTTACCGAAGGCGTCATGCTTGGGCCTAGAGGCGACATTGCGGTGGTGGACACTCCCGGCACTTATAGCTTGGATTCAGGCACCGAAGAACAACGGGTAACTCATAGGGTTCTAAGGGAAAATCATTTTGATTTGATCGTAAACATAGCCAACGCCCAAACCTTGGCGCGAAGCCTTAATCTGACTTTACAGCTTATGGATTTTGGAATCCCCATGATTTTGGTGCTAAACCAAATGGATATGGCTGGGGAAGCCGGGATTTCTACGGACATCCGCCAACTTGAAGCCCAGTTACAGATGCCTGTAGTCCCGATGATCGCTACAAAAGGTACCGGCATTTCTAAACTAAAGGCCTGCATTTTTGAGGCCCAAACTACAGGCATTGGTTTCACCAGGGGAAATATATTTTCATCCTACGAAGAACGTACAACAAATGCCCGCCTTTTGGCTGCCAGTGTCCAGAGAAGCATGTTTCGCCCAAAATCTCCTATGTTTCGCACACGGTTTGAGGACCTTCTAGACACGCCTTTGACAGGATTACCGTTGCTTGTAATCATCCTGTGGATTACCTTTTCAGCTGTTGTGAAGTTTATGGATTTCGTTGAATACTGGCTCACTTTGGCTACGGCTCCTTTTACCGCGCTATTCGGAAATCTTGCCTCGGGACAAACAGGCCTTATAAAGGCGTTACTACTTTCGATTCCCAACGGCATCTTGCTCCCATTTTCAGTGGTTATGCCGGCTATGACAGCCATTTACGCGGCCATGTCCGTATTGGAAGACAGCGGAATTCTGCCGCGAATTGCTGTAACTATGGACAGGGCCATGTCTTTCCTTGGGCTGCCCGGACAATCAACCATCCCCATTCTTTTGGGGTTCGGCTGCAAAGCCCCGGCTATACTCAGTACCAGGATACTACCTGGGAGAAACCAGCGTTTTGTCACGTCGGCAATTCTGGCTATTACCGTGCCCTGCGCGGCCAGCTTAGGCCTTATCACTGGGGTTTGCAACACATTCGGCGCCAAGTTATCTGTCATATACGCGTCCATAGCGACAGTTTTCGTTCTGTTGGGGTTCTGTTTGGGGCGGTTCTCGGGAGGGCAGAAAAGGCAATTACTCATGGAGATTCCCCCGTTGCGGCTACCAGTCTTGTCGAACATTACTTCCAAAACTT
>CAYPVF010000204.1:0-2329 GCA_964414105.1 uncultured Eubacteriales bacterium | reverse complement strand
AAAGTGCAACCGCGGCCATGAATAAAGTCATTGAACGGAGCAATTACAAATGCCCGCTAGAGCGGGTTGACGCAAGCTATCCGCTGGTGCCGCAGACGGAACGGAATATCTGCGCGGGGATGGCGGGTGAAATCCTGTTCAAAGGCCGGCAAATCGCCGCCACCAATGACAGCCCAACGATTGAACGGGCGGTCGAAGATTTCAACAACTGGTCAAACGACATTCTCAACGGCGGATTTATCGCCGGCGTGAAAGGAAAGAACGATTAGCGATGGCCAACGCCTGGACGCGGAACTACCTGCGATTGATGAACATGGTGGACTACATCTACAGCCAGACGGTCGGAAAGCTGGAGCGGATGTTAGTGCGGTTGAGGCGCCATTACCGCGACCCGAAGGTCGCCAACGATCCGGTGTTCATGCTGGAGCAGATGGCGAAAATCAAGCCGTCCGTCCGCCGCCTGGTGAATGCGTCGGGCATGGCGGGGGCTTACAGCACCTTGACGGCAAGGGGGTATGACCTGCGTGGCGAGTACCAGGCACATTTTCAGCATGACATGTTGCCCGACCGCGTGACACTTTCCACCGTAGAGGATTACCTCAACCACAACGGCGCGGACACCGACGCCCTGCAACAGCAGTTCGACCGACATTTTGCACGACTGGACAGCAGCATCGCGGACAAGGTGGCCGAACAGGTGCGAATTTCCATCGCGGAAGCGCGGCTGCTTGGTGCCGACCGGCGACGGACGCAGAACGCCATTCAATCGGCGCTGGCAGAAATGGGGCTCGACAGCGGCAACGCGATTTTTCCCAACACCGAGACCGTGGTACGAACCGAAATGCAGAACACGATGCAGGGCGCGGCATGGAAAGCCGCCGTGGACAACGAGGGGATTTGGGGCTTCCGGTACAGTTGCATCATGGACTCGCGTTCGCGCGAAAGCCACCGCGCGCAGAACGGAGTCACGCAGCCGATCGACTCAGAATTTTGGAAAATATGGGTGCCGCCAAACGGCTATAATTGCCGCTGCGACATCATCGCACTGTACGCCCCACCGAAAAACATCAAGGAGCCGGACTGGCGGTTTTCACCGGATGAAGGCTTCGCGTATAACCCAGGGATCAGTTTGGGAGGTGTATTGTGAGAAAACCGAAGATTATGACCATTCATGACACGTGGAAATCGCCGGTTTACATGACGAAAACCATTGCTAAAGTCGGTGACATCATCGACCAGAACGGCAAAATGGTGAGCATTACACTGGGACGGCTGCGGACGTGGGTAAGGAACCATAACCTGAAGATCGAAAATGGGGAAACGGTTCCGATTTGCCTCGACCACATTCAGGACATGCGGAACACGATCGGTTATGCGGTCGAGATGTATATCCGGGGTGACGAACTGAAATCGCGCCTGAAATTTCCAGACAAAAAGTCGGCGGACTACACGAAAATCGGAGACACGAGCGTCATGGCTCGTAAGTTTTCCCAGTCCGGGAAGGCTAAATATGTGGATTGTATTCAACACGTCGGATTAACGCCGACGCCGCGAATTACAGGGTTGGGAGGCTACGAATTGTGTTGCGGCCTCGGAGATTTTTCAAGAAAGGAAAATTCAAACATGAACGAATACCTGAAAGAGGTAGTGGAACGGTTTGCGGAAATTCTCGGGCTGGAACCTCCGGCGGATGCGCTGGAAAGCGACGAGGGAGCCAAAAACTGGCTGATTGAAATGCTCGACACGCTCGATGAGCAGGCGGGCGACCCGGACGACACGAAGGGCGTGGAAGACGCGCTGGAAGGCGATGACATCGTCGCGTCGCTGGCGGTGGACCTGATTCGCTCTGCGGCGCCGAAAATGTCGCTGGCCCGCGCGCGGGATGCTGCAAAGAAGTTCAGCGCCAAGGGGAAGAAAAACCCGACCGACAAGCTGCGGGAAGTCAAAGAATTCTGCGACATCCTCCGCTGCTCGCTTGGCGGGGAAGGGGAAGGAAAACGTGAAACCGGAAACCAGATCAAGGATGGCGGAAAAGGCAAAATCTCCTTCCCGGGATTTGAGGAAAAAGCCCGTGCTGCGAAAGCGCGGAGAAATGGAGGCAAGTAATGACCACGGTTCGAACTGTAGATATTTCGTGGAACCGCATTTTGATGGCACAGCGTACCGGACACCAGTTCGACTACGATTCCTGCCGCCTGAATGCGCCTACGGAGAACATGCCCGCGCAGCCGGCGATTTACTGGCTTAAATTCGGCGGGCGGTTTTTGCCCGGCGATACGGTGACGGTTGCCGGGGTGACGCTGACGGCGGTTGCGGAAACCGAGACACC
>CAYPVF010000203.1:576-2338 GCA_964414105.1 uncultured Eubacteriales bacterium | reverse complement strand
CCTTCACCGAGAACTGGTTTTTAATCAAAACGCATGGGATCAAACAGTAGCCTGGTTCAGTAAACGCGATAGAACGCCGCAGAACGCGGATCACAAACAAGCTATGATCGTTTTTGGGGGGGACTATCTCCAGAATTTCAACGGCACAGCCCCCGGACAAGTGGTGTTGGCAGACGGCAGGCTTATTGCGCTTTTACCTGGTCCGCCAAGAGAAATGGTGCCAATGTTCGAGAATCAAGTATTACCCGTGATAACCCGTTCGTTTCCAAACTTGGTGCCACTAAAATCCAAAGACCTGCATTTGGCGGGGATTGGCGAATCCCAAGTGCAAGAAATCATAACCGATCTCATGGAAAGCTCTAACCCTAGCTTGGCGCCTTATGCCGCCTTGGGGCAATTGCGTCTGAGAATAGCGGCCAGGGGCAAAGATCCCAAAGAATCCGACATGTTGGTGTCCCAAATGGAATCCGAAGTGCGGGAACGCCTGAAAGACTATATCTTTGGAGAGGGCGAAGACAAGCTAGAAGGCGTTTGCGGAAACCTTTTGGCAAAACGCGGCCTGACTTTGGCCGTTGCTGAATCATTGACAGGCGGACTTTTATGCCAGAGGCTGACCGGCGTTCCCGGCGCCTCTCGGTACCTTAAAATGGGAATCGTGGCTTACAGCGGCGCCATAAAAACATCGTGTTTGGGAGTGCCCAGTGAAATAGTGAGTCATGAAGATGCAGCCAACCCCGAAGTGGCAGAAACCATGGCTGAAAACGTAAGAAGTTTAGCGGGGGCCAGAATCGGCCTTTCCACCACGGGATTTGCAGGCCCTTCCGGGGGAACCGTAAAAGAACCTGTAGGCACAGTATATTTTGGCCTTTCGTACCCCGGGGGCAACGTAACAGATCGCCAGAAATTTGCCGGAAGCAGGGACGCTGTGCGGGAGAGGGCAGCCCAGCACGCACTGGTTCTTTTGTGGAGACACCTTCGTAGTTTCAAAAAGTAACGTTGGTTGTGTGTGTTCTTGACCTAATGGTATACTCTTTTAGGAAGGTGCTGCCAGGGCAGACGGGGCGATTTTGGAGGTAGAGAGAATGTTAGAAAAAGAAAAGGCTCTCGAGCTCGCTGTCGCACAAATAGAAAAGCAATTTGGAAAAGGTGCAATTATGCGCTGGGGAGAGTCTCCGCAAAAAATGACTTTAGAGGTCATCCCCACAGGCGCCTTGGCACTAGATATCGCTTCGGGGATAGGAGGCATTCCCCGTGGCAGAGTCATTGAGCTTTACGGCCCCGAGGGTTCGGGCAAAACAACTGTTGCGTTGCATATTATCGCTGAAGCTCAAAAATTGGGCGGCATCTCAGCATACATCGATGCTGAGCACGCCCTTGATCCTGTTTATGCTCGCAGAATTGGTGTTGACGTAGACAACCTGCTTATTTCCCAGCCTGACACAGGCGAACAAGCTTTGGAGATTGTCGACGCCTTGGTAAGAAGCGGGGCCGTCGACTGTATCGTAGTGGATTCAGTTGCGGCTTTGGTTCCCAGGGCGGAAATCGAAGGGGAAATGGGCGATTCCCACGTGGGGCTACAAGCAAGGTTAATGTCCCAGGCGCTCAGAAAATTGACAGCCGTTATATCTAAATCAAAATCCACAGCTGTGTTCATTAACCAGATTCGTGAAAAAATAGGTGTTATGTTCGGAAACCCCGAGGTTACCCCGGGGGGGAGAGCGCTCAAATTCTATTCGTCGTTGCGGCTGGATGTCCGCAGAAT
>CAYPVF010000203.1:0-566 GCA_964414105.1 uncultured Eubacteriales bacterium | reverse complement strand
CTATAGGCGCCAGAACCAGGGTAAGGGTAGTCAAGAACAAACTAGCCCCACCCTTCAAACAAGCCGAGTTTGACATCATTTACGGCGAAGGGATATCCCGTGAAGGTTCCCTTCTGGATGTCGGGGTTGCACAAGATGTGATAACCAGAACGGGAACTTGGTATTCCTATATAGATACGAGGCTGGGGCAGGGAAAAGAAGCTGCCAGAACTTATCTGAAAGAGCATCCTGAAGTAAGCGAGGAAATCGACGGGAAAGTTAGGGCCCTTTTGCAGGTTGGGGCGGCAAACGCTGAAAGTGCGGAGCCGGAACAGGAAGCAAAAGACAGCTAATGGCAGGCCCCGCAAAAAGGAAGCCCATGGATGATGCTTTAAGGATTCTTGCCAGAAAGCGGGTAAGCACCGGACGGCTTAGAGATTTGCTAGAGGCCAAAGGCGCGTCCCGGAATGATATTGACGCATGTATAGAACGATTGCGTCAGTGGGGTTATTTGAACGATTTAGATTTTGCTGAAGATATTTTGAAATACCATCTCGATGAGTGTCCTATAGGAAGGCTTCGTGCCT
>CAYPVF010000202.1:0-2354 GCA_964414105.1 uncultured Eubacteriales bacterium | reverse complement strand
CACCGCCCTTTCAAGGCGGTAACACGGGTTCGATTCCCGTTGGGGCCACCAAACCAATTCCCCCTTATCATTTTTTTGCATAGTTGCATACATCTTGGTATGATACCTACAATCAAAATCCAATCCCGCCACAGCCTTTGAAAGGGAGGAGTAGGTGGAGAACCGCCCCACAGAGAGCGAGGCCTTGCGCTGAAAGTCTCGCGGGAAGAGTCCACCGAAGGTCGCCCTTGAGGCCCCGGTTTTTACCGCCGGGCGTTTTAGCCGCGTTAAGGCCATGAGTGCCGGTGTTGGGCATGCCACCGTATCCCAATCCGGAAACAAGGTGGTACCACGAATTAGGCCCCTTCGTCCTTGTGATGAGGGGGCCATAACTATTCTGAAGGTGGTACAGATGACAAAAACCATGGACAAAGCTTACGACCCGAAATCGTTCGAAACAAAATGGTATCAATACTGGATGGACGGAAATTTGTTCAAAGCACACGTTGAACCGGGAAAGCCCAAGTTCAGCCTAGTGATTCCCCCTCCAAACATCACAGGTTCCCTTCATATAGGGCACGCTTTGGATACAACCATCCAAGACATTATCGTGCGCTATAACCGGATGCAGGGCAAGGAAACCCTTTGGGTACCCGGCACTGACCACGCTTCCATCGCAACACACGCCAAAATCGAAGAAATGCTTGCCGCGGAAGGCACAAACCGATGGGAACTGGGTCGCGATAAGTTCTTGGAGCGTGCTTGGGAGTGGAAGGACAAATACGGACACATCATAGACGATCAAATTAAGGCTATGGGCGCGTCCTGCGATTGGTCCAGAGAGCGATTCACTATGGATGAGGGGTGCTCAAAGGCTGTAAACGAAGTTTTCGTCCGCCTTTACGAAAAGGGCCTTATATACAAAGGGCAATATCTGGTGAATTTTTGTCCCCATTGCCACACTGTTATTTCAGATATTGAGATCGAGCATGAGGAAGCCCAAGGCTCACTTTGGTTTATCCGATACGCTGTAGAACCCCAAGATACGGCCGGGGAACCCGAAACGCCGTACATTACCGTAGCCACCACCCGGCCCGAGACAATGTTGGGGGACACAGGGATCGCTGTGAGCCCCAATGACCCAAGGTACTCCCACTTGGTTGGCAAATACGCGGTGCTTCCTGTGATTGGCAGAAGGATTCCCATCTTTGAAGACCCCCATGTCGACGCCAAATTCGGCACGGGCGCCGTCAAAGTAACACCCGCCCACGACCCGGATGACTTTGAAATGGGAAAGAAACATAATTTAGAGTTTATAAGTGTCATAGACACCCACGGAAACATGACGGATAAGGCTGGAAAATATAAGGAAATGGACAGGTACCAATGCCGAAAAGCCTTGCTGCAGGAGCTGGAGGAAACAGGGCATTTGGTAAAAACTGAACCTTACAAACTGTCCTTGGGACACTGCCATAGGTGTGATTCTGTTGTGGAGCCCCTTATTTCAGACCAATGGTTCGTAAAAATGAAGCCTTTGGCTGAACCGGCGCTGGAAGTGGTGCGCGACGGTACTGTCAAGTTTACGCCCGGGCGTTTTTCAAAAACTTACGAGAACTGGATGGAAAACGTAAGGGATTGGTGCATTTCCAGACAGCTTTGGTGGGGCCATAGGATACCCGCCTGGTACTGTGACAAATGCGGCAAAGTAGTGGTAGCCAAAGAAACACCCAAGGAATGCCCTGACTGCGGCGGCGCTCTGCACCAAGATGAAGATGTGCTGGACACTTGGTTTTCCTCAGCGCTTTGGCCTTTTTCGACGCTTGGGTGGCCTGACCTAACCGCCGACTTGGACTACTTCTTTCCTACAGACACCTTGGTCACAGGCTACGACATCATATTTTTCTGGGTCGCCCGAATGGTTTTTTCCTCCATTGAACACACAGGCAAAATACCTTTTCGCGATGTTGTCATCCACGGCATGGTTAGAGACGGTCTGGGCCGCAAAATGTCCAAAAGCCTGGGTAACGGCATCGATCCTTTGGAACTGGTGGATAAGTATGGCGCTGATGCCCTGCGCTTTTCCCTGATTTCCGGAACATCCATGGGAAACGATATGCGCCTTTACGACGAAAAGGTGGAAGGCGCCAGAAACTTCTGCAATAAGCTTTGGAATGCGGCCAGATATTGCTTAACAAACGTCGAAGGCCTTGACACCGGCAAATTCATTCAACTCAAGGGTATGGCAGCTAGATGGATTCTGTCCAGATTGGAGCTTACAATCGGCCAAGTGCGGGAAGCCATGGACCGTTTCGAGCCGGGTGAGGCCATTGGGGCCCTCATAGATTTCGTGTGGAACGAATTTTGCGATTGGTACA
>CAYPVF010000201.1:0-2363 GCA_964414105.1 uncultured Eubacteriales bacterium | reverse complement strand
AGACGACGAGAAGACGGCCAAAGAAGTCACCGAAAAAAGGCTTTTGGAAAGGCGTCAGCAGGAAATGGGTTCCACAAGCCGCATGACCTTGGAAGATTTCTTTAAAAAGGAAAAGGCAGACGAAAAAACCGACCTCAAGGTTATCGTAAAAAGCGATGTCCAAGGATCTTTGGAAGCTATAGTTCAAGCGTTGGGCAAAATCCCGAGTGAAGAGGTACAGCTAACAGTCATCCACCAGGGCGTGGGCGGCGTTATCGAATCAGATGTCATGCTTGCCAAAGCATCTGACGCTGTCATTTTTGGGTTCAACGTTCGTCCCGATTCCAGCGCGCGGGCCATGGCTGAGGCAGACAAAATCGACATTCGAACCTACAGGGTAATTTACGATCTCTTGGATGACGTTCAGGATATGCTCAAGGGGCTTTTGAAACCCAAAATAGAAGAAGTTGTTCTGGGCAGAGTGGAGATCAGGCAGACATTCCATGTACCCAGGGTGGGTACTGTCGCCGGCTGCCACGTGGTCGAGGGCAAAATATCCCGGCAGGCCCAGGTTAGGCTTATAAGGGATGGCGTTGTGGTGCACGAAGGCAAAATGTCGTCACTGAGGCGTTTTAAGGACGACGTGTCTGAGGTGTCCCAAGGGTACGATTGCGGTATTGGTTTGGAGCGTTACCAAGATATTAAACCTGGGGATATTATCGAAGCTTTCACCAAAAGAGAAGTAAAACCTGCCTAATTCAGGTATCAATGTAGTGGGGTGATCCCGATGGCACAAAGGCGGGAGCGGGCTAGCGCCCTTATCCGGGAGATTGTGTCCGAACTGATTGCGCGAAGAGTTAAGGACCCTCGCATAGGGTTTGTAAGTATCGTCAATGTGGAAGTGACAAAAGACATTTCCCTGGCGAAGATCCACGTAAGTGTTTTGGGTACACCCGAGGAAAAGCAAAAAACCATGGAGGGTCTAAAAAGCGCCCAAGGTTTGATACGCTCCGAAGTGGGGCGAGCCCTGGGAATCCGGCACGCCCCGGAATTGGAGTTCGTCCTGGACTCGGGCATTGAGCATAGCATTCGGGTAGGCAAGCTTCTTAACGACATCAAGAAAGACGTGGAGGGGTAGTAGTTGTGGGTGACCACAGCTTTGGGGATATTCTCGACGCCATAGTGAAGGTGATAAATGCCAACTCCAGTTTCATCGTGCTGGAGCATGTGAAGCCTGACGGCGACTGCATTGGCTCGGGGTTGGCTTTGGTTCAGGCCCTTCGTGGCTTAGGGAAAGAGGCCTTGTTAGTATCCCAAGACCCCCACCCCGCCATTTACGATTTTCTGCCCGGGCGCTCTTATCACACCCGGGCAGCTTATCTTGACCCCAAAGATTTTTCACCAGACGCAGCTATATTTGTGGATTGCGCCGATGTCGAAAGGGCAGGCAGCGCTTTGGGATTTGCCGGGAAGAAGCTTTGGGTAAACATTGATCATCACATCTCCAATACCAGGTTTGGGCATATAAACATGGTAGATCCCAAGGCTTGTGCGGCGGGTCAGCTGGTGTACCGCGTTCTTCGTAGGTTGGGGGTTAAAATCACCCCTGATTACGCGACTTGCCTTTATGTGGCTATTATGACCGACACAGGCGGCTTTAGGTATCAAAACACGACTAAGGAAGCGTTGGAGCTTGCTTCTTTGCTTATGGGCATGGGGGCCAACGGCCCGGAAATCGCCGATCGGGTATTTGAAACCAGATCGCTTTCATCGTTGCTTCTGTTAGGATCAGCCCTTGCGACCCTTCAACTGTACCATGGAGGAAAAGTGGCTTCTGTTGCGGTGACTAGGGACATGCTCAAAAAAGCCGGGGCAACGCTTGAAGAGACTGAAGGTTTTGTCGGGTATCCGCGGTCTATTGACGGGGTAGAACTGTCGCTTCTTTTTAAGGAAGACCAGGAGGACCAAAAGGTGCATGTCAGCTTTCGTTCCCGTGAACTCGTGGACGTCGCGGAATTGGCCGGCTCTTTTGGGGGCGGCGGCCATCCAAGGGCGGCTGGGGCGACTGTTGACGGGGGTATCCAAAAAGTTGTGAAACAAGTAATGTCGGCGGTGAGCGGGCTCAACATATGGATGGATTCTTAAACGTAATAAAGCCCCCGGGTTTTACATCCCACGATGTAGTGGCCTTGACGCGCAAATTTTCTGGCGAGAGGCGAATCGGTCACTTAGGCACTCTTGACCCTTTGGCAAGGGGAGTGCTGCCGGTAGCTTTAGGAACTTATAGGCGGCTTTCCCAGTACTTCCTTGATGATGACAAATCATATTTAGCTGAATTTGTTTTTGGCCTTTCGTCTGATACCGGCGATTTGGATGGGCGTGTG
>CAYPVF010000200.1:0-2374 GCA_964414105.1 uncultured Eubacteriales bacterium | reverse complement strand
CAACGGACGGGCCCTTTCTATGGGAATGACCGAAGGGTTTGTCAAAATAGTGGGGCACAAGGATACGGGGAAAATCTTGGGCGCGCATATTTTGGGCGCTCACGCAGACGATTTAATACATGAGGCAGCGTTGGCAATGAAAGCAGGCCTTACAGGAAACCAGGTGGCTGACTTGATACATGCGCACCCCACTTTGTCTGAGGCTGTTCAGGAAAGTTTTCACGGCGTGCAAGGGAAGCCTTTGCATCTTATCACGCGGTAACAGGAAAGGCGGTTAACTATGGAAAACCATCTTAGAAGTTTGGCGGAAATCGATCCCAAAATTTTTTCCGCCATAAACGACGAAAAGAAAAGGCAAATGGATGTTATTGAGCTTATAGCGTCTGAAAACTTGGTCTCCAAAGCCGTTTTGGAGGCTGCCGGCAGCATTATGACAAATAAATATGCGGAAGGTTATCCCCGGCACCGATATTATGGCGGGTGTCAATTTGTGGATGTAGCTGAAGATCTGGCAAGGGAAAGAGCGCTGAAGCTGTTTGGCGCGGACCATGCCAATGTCCAACCTCATTCAGGCTCGCAAGCAAACACAGGCGTATATTTTACCGCGATAAAACCCGGCGACACGGTTTTGGGCATGAACCTGGCTCACGGCGGTCACCTAACCCATGGAAGTCCTGTGAATCTTTCGGGTAAATATTTTAAGTTCGAAGCGTACGGAGTTGACGAAAAGACGGAGCGAATTGATTACGATAGGGTAAGAGATATTGCGAAAAAATGCCGCCCGAAGCTTATCGTGGCGGGCGCCAGCGCTTATCCCCGCATTATCGATTTCGAGCCATTCCGTTCTATCGCTGACGAAGTGGGGGCCTACCTAATGGTGGATATGGCCCATATAGCCGGCCTGGTGGCCGCGGGTCTTCACCCAACCCCCGTGCCCTATTCCGAATTTGTCACGACAACCACTCACAAAACCCTGCGAGGCCCTAGGGGCGGTATGATACTTTGCAGTAAAGAATGGGCTAAAGCCATCGACAAGTCCATTTTCCCCGGCATTCAAGGCGGGCCGTTGATGCACATAATCGCCGCCAAGGCTGTGGCCTTTGAGGAGGCGCTGCAGCCTTCCTTCAAAAAGTACCAGGAGCAGATTCTAAAGAATGCTAAGGCGCTGGCGGAGAAGCTTATGGAAAAGGGCTACAGGCTTGTTTCGGGGGGAACCGATAACCATCTTATGCTGGTGGATCTTACACCAAAAGGGATCACCGGAAACAAAGCCGAAATTGCCTTGGACGAAGTAGGCATTACTGTCAACAAAAATGGTATTCCGTTCGACAAAGAAAAACCAACTGTCACCAGCGGCATACGAATAGGCACCCCGGCCATCACCACAAGGGGTATGAAAGAAGAAGATATGGCAGCCGTAGCTGATTTAATAGACAAAACACTCACATGTATGGGGAATCCTGAAGAAAAAGCGAAGATTGCTTCCCAGGTTTTGGAGCTTACCGGCAAATATCCGTTTTACCAATAGGTTTTCCCGGGCTTTTGGCTTGTGTTAGTATGAGTAAAAAGATACCAATACTTGGAGGTGAAGCCGGATGAGTATTATCCTTGAAAGGCTGCGAAAGCTGCGGGATATCTTGGCCAAAGAAGGAGTAGACGCTTTTTTGGTGACGACTAGCGTCAACTGGCGTTATCTTTCTGGTTTTCGCGGCAGTGCTGCCAATCTTCTGATTACCCCAAAAGACGCCATTATTCTGACCGATTCGCGGTACACTCAGCAAGCGCAGGAGCAGGCGCCCGATTTTGTGGTGGTCAAGACTACACCGGAAGAGGATGCTCTGAAAAAAGTTGTGTCAGAAAAGGGTCTGAACACCATTGCCTTTGAAAAAGACTACCTTTCCTATTCAAATTGGGAAAAGCTCACTGAAAGGCTTGAGGGAACCAACCTTAAAGGGCTTTCGGGTGTGGTCGAAGAGCTAAGAACAACAAAGGCTCCGGACGAAATAGCCAAAATCACCAAAGCACAAGAAATAGCCGACGAGGCATTTGAGCTTTTGGCGAGCTCACTGCGCATTGGCGCGACAGAAAAGGAACTGGCGACCGAATTTGAATTTACCATGCGAAAATTGGGTTCTGAGGGGGTCGCATTTCCCATAATCGCGGTTTCCGGCGAGAGATCCTCGTTACCCCACGGGGTTCCCACAGATAAGGTGCTGGAAGACGGAGATTTCGTAACTTTCGATTTCGGCGCCACTTACGATGGGTACCGTTCTGACGAAACCAGAACCTTTGTCATGGGGCATTTGAGCCCAAAACACGAAGAAATATATAATGTCGTGTTGAAGGCCCAAATTGCGGCTGTGGCGAAAATCGC
>CAYPVF010000199.1:0-2376 GCA_964414105.1 uncultured Eubacteriales bacterium | reverse complement strand
GAGGGAACTCGATGGGAGGGAGAGCGTTGAACCAGGCAATAGTGATCACTTCGGGTAAGGGTGGCGTAGGTAAAACCACAACTTGCGCAAACTTAGGGGCAGCCTTGGCTTCACTGGGCAGTAAAGTGGTAATGATTGATGCCGACATCGGCCTTCGGAACCTTGACGTTGTTATGGGCCTTGAGAACAGGATTGTGTACGACCTGGTAGATGTGATTGAAGGTTACTGTAGGCTAAGACAAGCCCTTATAAAAGACAAACGCATCGACGGCCTTTTTCTTCTGCCCGCGGCGCAAACCAAGGATAAAAATGCTGTGAACCCCGAGCAAATGAAAGAATTGGTCACGGGACTTAAAGAAGAACACGATTTTGTGCTAATTGATAGCCCCGCTGGGATAGAGCAGGGGTTCAGAAATGCCGTGGCAGGTTGCGACCAGGCCGTTATAGTTACCACCCCCGAGGTGTCGGCTGTAAGAGACGCCGATAGAATAATTGGGCTTTTGGAATCCGCGGGGTTGGAGAATCCCGGGCTTATCGTCAACAGGATAAGACCCAAGATGGTGGCGCGGGGAGATATGATGGACATTTCCGATATCAAAGATATCTTGGCCATAAATCTTTTGGGTGTTGTGCCCGACGACGAATACATAGTGGTCTCTACCAACAGGGGTGAGCCGGCTGTTTTCTCCACAGAATCCAGGGCCGGGTTGGCTTTTAGAAACATCGCCCGCAGACTAAAAGGCGAAGAAGTTCCGCTTCTTGACTTGACAGAAAGGGAAACGTTTTGGGACAAGCTTAAAAAAGCAGTTCGGCTTACGTAAGGGGGGATAGCCGTGTTTAACTGGTTTTCCAAGAAACCTTCACCCAAAGAAGTGGCAAAAGACCGGTTACGCCTTGTATTGATGCAGGACAGGATATCTTTGGCGCCGCAGTCTGTAGAGCAAATGAAAGATGATGTAATTTTGGCTATCTCTAAATATGTGGAAATTGACCGCAAGGGAATAGAGTTTAGCTGGAAAAATATCGACAGAAAAAGAGCTCTGGTGGCGAGTATTCCGGTGATCTCTGTAAAAAGGAGCGGCACATCAAACGATTGAGCTTCCCAGTGTCAGAATTGAACGCAGGATTGTAAGGCGCATCGACTGGTATCTTCTAGCCGCTGTGCTTATCTTGAATGTTCTTTCGTTGCCCTTGGTGGATAGCGCTTCCCACGGCGCGTCCGATCACTACTTAATGAAAAAGCAGGCTGTTTTGCTGGTGGTTTCTTTGGGTGTACTCGTTTTGGGCACTTTTGTCGATTACCGCGATATGGTGAATTTGGCCCCGTGGCTATATGGCGCCACGATCATTCTTTTGGTGATTGTTTTGTTTATTGGGAAAAATGTGGACGGCGCCACCAGATGGATACCGTTGCGTTTTTTCGATTTACAGCCATCGGAGCTCGCGAAATTGACCATGATTCTGTTTTCCGCCAGGATCATAGCGCGTTGGGAAACACCGCCGGAATCGCTTTGGGATTTCATCATCTATTACGGGTGGTCTCTTCCTCCCTTGGCGCTAATTCTGAAACAGCCTGATTTGGGAACCACATTGGTAGTGGTCGTGGCCGTAACGGGTATATTGTATTTTGGCGGCACACCGGGGAAAAGCATTCTGAAATTCGGGGTCGTGTGCGCCGCGTTTTTGGCCCTGGCTATTGTTTTGCACTTGTATGCCGGGTTGCCCTTGCCTTTTGAAGAATACCAAGTGAAAAGGATACTGTCGCTTTTTAAAACTAACCAAGACCCCTTGGGTGTGGATTATCAGGTGAGGCAGTCAAAGATAGCTATAGGGTCAGGATCTTTTTGGGGTAAAGGCCTTAGGAAAGGAACCCAAAACCGGCTTGACTTTATTCCCCAACAGCATACAGATTTTATCTTTTCCGTAGTGGGGGAAGAACTGGGATTTGTACGCACTATAGCCGTCTTGGGCCTGTACCTGGTCATACTTTATCGTTGCCTGTTGGCGGCCACAGGGGCCGCGGACAAAGAGGGCACCATGGTGGCCGGCGGCGTTTTAACAATGATTGTATTCCATCTGCTAGTTAACGTTGGCATGACAATGGGTATATTACCTGTAACAGGCGTACCTCTGCCTTTTCTCAGCTACGGTGGGTCGGCTCTTTTGGTGAATTCGTTTTGTATAGGTTTGGTTCTCAACGTAGGGTGGAAACGGTATAAAATACTGTTCTAGGCTTTTAGGAGGGGAGACTTTGAAAGAGATTGGCACTGTGGTTACCGTTGGAGCAAAAAGAATCACAGTATCTATAAATAAAACCGAGCAATGTGCCAATTGCGGGCAGTGCTCCCACGCGCATGTGGCCTTTGGGGATAACGA
>CAYPVF010000198.1:0-2387 GCA_964414105.1 uncultured Eubacteriales bacterium | reverse complement strand
CATTCTGTGAACCATATTCGCGTTTATGTACTGGATAACCGAGGGGCCGACCCGTCCCACAACGGCCACTTCCTTGGAAGGCTCTCTCAGTAGCGCGAAAGCCTTCTCTATTCTGTCAACTGGCCAGTCAAGCGCGTTTATGGCTGTTTTCGTCCTGTGGCCGCAATCTGGGTGCATGCCCAAGATCAAAATGTCTGTAGGTGTATCCAAGTCAAAATTGACACGCCCAGAATTGGGAATCAAAACCCTTCGCATCCCTATGTCGCGCAAAAGGTTCCCAAGCGGGTTATCTTTGTCCGGAAGCTCAATTTCGTCAATTGCCCGAGCCGGGGCAAAAGCGACCAAGTCAGCCGACTGAACGTTATTCATTATGACAAGATTGCGCTCGCGCTTAAGCGTTTGTGCGATATCAAAAAACTCCTGGGCGTAAACCAAGGGCGCAGCAGCGCCCCCCATATAAATGACGTTTTCCAGTCTCCAAGAGACTATTAGCTCCCTGAGCCGCCTTCCAAAATGAAACCTTGGGCTTTGGGGACCCTCATAGTCAACTTGGACCCCGAGCTCCCGGGCCAAAAGGCCCAAGTCGGAATAGTTGGTCGCCAATATGATGCTATCTATTGAATCAACTGTTTTTAGCTTTTCAAGGGTGTCCAAAACCACAGAACGCCTTACAGCCTTCATTATCTCGTCAAGGGATGTTTTGGCCTGTCCGCCCTCAAACACCAAAGCAGTTACTTTGGGCTGAAACATAGTTAGACCCCTAGCCCTCGGGCTCGATGAGGCCGTAGTCCCCATCCTTTCTGCGATAAACCACATTAACAAAATTGGTCTCTGCATTCAGGAACACGAAAAAGTCGTGGCCCAAAAGTTCCATCTGCATAGCCGCTTCTTCTGAATGCATGGGCTTAATGGGGAACCTTTTTACCCGTACTATGCGGCCGATTTCCGCGGCTTGGGTATAGGTTTGGGGGGGAATTTCACCCTTATCACGCCTTTGAAACTTAGTGCGGTACTTTTGAATCTGTTTCTCGAGTTTGCCGGTTACTAAATCTACAACCGAAAGCGCGTCCCGGGCAGAGTCTTCGGCTCTGACAATATACCCGTTTAGGGTGACGGTAACCTCCAAAACATAGTTCTCTCTTTGTGTGGAAAAAGTGGCATGACATGAAAGGGGCGGCTGCCGGAGGTATTTTTCTATCTTGCACAATTTCCTTTCGGCATAATCGCGCAACGCAGGGCTAATGTCGATATTCTTACCTCTAATGATGATCTCCACTGTTATACCCCCCACTTTCCATTTAACATATATTATTCCCTCAAGCCCGGGCAAGTCCTTCCATACTTGCGTTTAACTAAGTCTGCGTAAGAAAATTCGACTATTTACGGCAATCCACAATGATATCCCCAGGGCAAACCGGCCCTTACCTGCTTATCAACAGGGTTATCCACAGTATCCACAGAACAAACATGTCCAAATGTCTGTTGACTGCCCGTTCGGGGCATGCTATAGTTCGGAACGAGCGCAAAGCTCCAGAGGACGACGTGGCCGGGACCCGTTGTCATGGAATTAGGAGGAATGTCCCGAAATGCAAGGTAAAGTAAAATGGTTTAACGCGGAAAAAGGCTATGGATTTATCGAGCGCGACGACGGGCCCGACGTTTTCGTGCACTACACTGCCATCCAAACTGATGGTTTTCGTACACTCAACCAAGGCGATCTAGTAGAATTCGAAATCGTAGATGGCCCAAAAGGGCTACAAGCAGCCAACGTATCGATTGTCTCGTAAAATATAGCGAGCGGAGCCCCGGGTTATTCCGGGGCTTTTTTGATCTTCTATGAAACGACCAATACTGACAGGTTATTTTACTTTATCAAAGCTTATAACTTTCGGAATTCCATCCTTGTAGGCTGAAAGAACTTTTCTTGTAGAAAGCAAACTAGCCAGGGAATGGCGGTTGTGGCTCATTTCCAGCTTTATTACCCTAGCGATCTCTTTGTCCATCTCCAAAATCCTTTTGACCGAATCGAAAACATCTTTCTGGGTTCCCTTAGGCAACGAACCCAACTCCCCAAAGGTTTGGATTCTATCTATCAGCAAAGAGCGCGTTTCCATCAGGCGGCTCAGCGTCAGTAACTCTCCCCTTTTGGCTGAATCCAAGCACGCCTCTGTTAAAGCCAAGAGTTCACGGTACTGTTTCATTACGATTTCCCCAAGAGGTTTTTCCACCCGTCTCTTATTTCAACCAAGACTTTAAGCGCGTCTTCCGCATGAGCGGCGTCTTTTTTTATGTTGGCGTTTACTAGGCTATCGTAAATAAACTGGTACACTACCAAAAGGTTGTTAGCGATTTTCCCGCCGGCCTCAAGGTTTAAAGATGCGCGCAGT
>CAYPVF010000197.1:0-2458 GCA_964414105.1 uncultured Eubacteriales bacterium | reverse complement strand
CTACGGGGTTGAAGCTATCGTTTACGGCCAACACCCCGGCGGACCAAAAGTTTATCGTGTGCAACGCGGACGAAGGTGAGCCCGGCACCAACAAAGACAGGGTCATCATGGCCGAGGTTCCCCACAGGCTTTTTGAAGGTATGGCCATTGCCGGGGTTGGGGTAGGCGCTGATAAAGGTTACATCTACCTAAGGGCTGAATACCCGTACATCGCCAAGGTCATTAGAAAGGCTTTAGAAGATGCCCGTGCCAACGGGTATTTGGGAAAAAACATATTGGGCAGCGGAATAGATTTTGACCTCGAGCTTTTCATAGGCGCCGGTTCCTATGTGTGCGGAGAGGAAACGGCATTGCTTGATTCAATGGAAGGGAAAAGAGGCGAGCCAAGGTTCAAGCCGCCTTTCCCGGGGGTTTCAGGTTTGTGGGGCAAGCCTACCATTATAAATAACGTCGAAACGCTGGCCAGTATCCCGGCTATTATGGTTAAAGGGCCCCAATGGTACAAGGCGATAGGAACGCCAAAGTGCCCGGGCACCAAGCTTTTCACCCTCAGCGGCAACATTTCAAACCCCGGGGTTTATGAGTTTCCCATTGGCGTTACCATACGGACCCTATTTGAAGAAGTGGGGGGCGGATGCCCCGGGGGCAAGAAATTGTATGCCGTCCAAACTGGCGGCGCGTCAGGCAACATTATTCCCCCCCGGCTACTAGATACCCCCATGGATATTGAAACCTGTAATCAGGTTGGGGCCACTTTTGGGGCAGGCGACCTTATGTTCATAGATGAGGACTCGTGCCTTTTGGACGTGCTAGAAAACCTTATGGAGTTTTTTGAGGAAGAATCCTGCGGGAAATGCACCCCTTGCAGGGAGGGAAATACCCACCTGTTGGGTTTCATCCGCAAGTTTAAGAAGGGTACTGCAAAACAGGAAGACTTAAAGCTCATGCTTGACCTGGCAAAGTTTATGACTGGGGCTTGCCTTTGCGGCCTAGGCCAGGCTTCTCCCAACCCTATCCTTTCGGTGGTGCGGTTCTTCCCCGAGGTTTTTACCGTAAAAAGCGGTTCTGAAAGGATGATCTCCTAATGTACAGGCTCACAATCGACGGCCGGCCCATTGAAGTGGAAGAAGGTACCACTATACTTGAGGCCTGCGAACAGCTTGGCATAGATATCCCCACCCTTTGTTACCTAAAACATCTTAAACCCGAAGGTTCTTGCAGGATGTGCGTAGTCCAGATAAAGGGCGCTAAGGGTCTGCAAATCTCCTGCGCCACCCCTTGTGGTGAGGGCATGGAGATAACTACTATGAACGATGAGATTTTTGATTTCAGGCGCATGATAATTCGCCTTCTTTTGGCCAATCACAACACCGATTGTTTTTCATGTCCCGCCAACGGCGAATGTAAGCTGTACCAATATGCTTTGGACTACGGCGTGGAAGAATCTCCCTTCGACAATATTTGCGGAACCCTTCCCAAGGACGAATCCAGCGAGTTTTTCAATTACGATCCCACCAAGTGCATCCTTTGCCGAAGGTGTGTTCGCACATGTAACGAGATTCAAAGCAACAGGACTTTGAGCCTTAAGAATCGCGGTGTTCACACCAAAGTCGGTTTGCCTTTTGATCAACTTTTCATAGACAGCGACTGCGTCTCCTGCGGGAATTGCGTGTCCGCGTGTCCAACGGGGGCTCTCACCACCAAAGCCAGCAAAAAGTACAGAGCTTGGGAAGTTACAAAAACGCGCACCACTTGCCCCTATTGCGGTGTAGGGTGCCAGATGGACCTTTTGGTGAAAAACGGTAAGGTTGTGGGAGTGGAACCCGCGGATGGGCCTGCCAACCCGGGCATCCTCTGCGTAAAGGGTAAGTTCGCGTATCGATTCATAAGCCACCCTGACAGGCTTAAAACGCCGCTTATTCGTAAAAACGGTGTTCTTACCCCGTCAAGTTGGGATGAAGCTTTGGATGTTATCGTAAATGGGATTGAAAGAATCAAGAAAGAAAGCGGTCCCGACGCCATCGCGGGTTTTGCCTCAGCCAAAGCTACTAACGAAGATAATTATGTGTTTATGAAGATGATGCGGGCAGCCATTGGCACTAATAACGTGGACCACTGCGCGCGGCTTTGTCACGCATCCACTGTAGCGGGGCTGGCGACCACCTTGGGCAGCGGGGCCATGACAAACTCCATCACGGAAGTGGTGGACGCCGACGTTATTTTGGTATCCGGGTCTAACACTACGGAGTCTCACCCTGTTATAGGCTCGTTAATTCGCCAAGCAATAAACAAAGGCGCCAAGCTTATAGTGGCCGAACCCAGGGAAATACCCCTGGCCAAAGAGGCAGAGATATTCTTGCCTATAAAGCCCGGCACCAACGTCGCCCTATTCAACGGCTTGATGAACGTCATAATAAACGAAGGCCTTCTCGATGATGAATATGTCAAAAACCGAACC
>CAYPVF010000196.1:0-2463 GCA_964414105.1 uncultured Eubacteriales bacterium | reverse complement strand
CGTGGTTCAAAACACCCCATATCGCCGCTGACGTGGTTCAAAATACCCCATGTCGCCGCTGCCGTGGTTCAAAATACCCCATGTCGCCGCTGTCGTGGTTCAGAATACCCCACGTCGACTTGATGCTGCCTCCTCAAATCCCCCCGACTGCCGCGGATGATTCCACCTCCTCAGCCAATAGTCTCCAAACCTCAGAATAAAGCTTGATAAAATCACGGTCTTCGCGCAGTGAGATGATATCTCTGGGGCGCTTTAGCTCGATGTTTATGATACGTTTGAGCCTGCCTGGCCGGGCGGTCATCACCAAAAGCCGATCGCCCAATACCAGGGCTTCATCAACGCTGTGGGTTATGAAGACGGTGGTCTTTTGGGATTCTTGCCAAATATTCATAAGCTGACGCTGCAATACAAGTCTGTTTTGTTCATCTAATTGGCCGAATGGCTCATCCATAAGCAAAATCTCGGGATCGGCCGCAAAAGCTCGGGCAACGTTAACGCGTTGTTTCATACCTCCGGAAAGCTGATGAGGGTAATGGGACGAAAACGCCGTAAGGCCGGTCATTTCCAGCAGCTTGCCAACAGTCTTAAGACGTTCGGCTTTTGGAACCCCCCGCACTTCCAGGCCATACCCCACATTTCGTTCCACAGTCATCCATGGAAAAATCGAATCAGATTGAAATACCATAGCCGTAAGCGGTTTTTCCCGGTTGCGTCTATGCAGCCTGATGCTCCCCGAAGTTTGCTTCTCCAAGTTCGCCATAATCCTCAGCAAAGTAGTCTTGCCGCAACCGGAAGGCCCAACTATGCATATGAATTCCCCATAGCGCACTTGCAGGTTGAAATCGTCCAGCGCGCAGACAGGTCCCGCCGCCGACCCAAAAGCCTTGGTTAAACCCACAATATCCACCGCAGCATTATGTCCTTTCATAGCCCTATCACCGCCACAGAACTGTTCGACATGCCGATCATTGATTCTTCCAAGGGACAATTTTTTTCTCAACGATGTCCAAAACTTGCGAGAACAAATATCCCATTACAGCAAGAACGATAAGCGCGGAAAACATTCGTTCAATATCAAACATGTCGTAGGCTCGCCAAATCATCCAACCTACGCCGGCTTTGGCGGCCGACATTTCGGCGGCCACAATAAG
Source organism: uncultured Eubacteriales bacterium (assembly GCA_964414105.1). Taxonomy (GTDB): domain Bacteria; phylum Bacillota; class Sulfobacillia; order Fermentithermobacillales; family Fermentithermobacillaceae; genus JAXGZG01. The sequence goes on along the minus strand of CAYPVF010000196.1, from coordinate 1,312 downwards.
AAGTAAGGCCGTGCCCATACCCAGTTTGAGTCCGGCAAAAATCATGGGCATCGCGCCGGGTAAGGCGACCGTCAAATAGAATCGGCGTGTTGATGCGCCGAAATTCTTGGCCACATCAAGGTAAATTGGTTCGATGCTTAGTACGCCCGTCATGGAATTAATAAGTACTAGGTAGAACACACCTACCCCGATAGTAAAAACTTTGGATGCTTCGCCCAAGCCAAAGACAATGAGTATAAGCGGCATTATGGCCAGCTTAGGAATGGGGAAGGTGCTGGCAACCAAAGGCATGAGGCTGGCTCTGAGCGGCGGGAATAGACCCATAGAACAGCCCACTATTACCCCGGGCACGGCTCCGCCCAAAAAACCAATCAAAATCCTTTGTGCGCTAACGCAAGCGTGCTTCCAAAGCTCACCGCTTTTTACAAGGGGCCAAAGAGCGCAAAAGATAAGGCTTGGTCTGGAAAAAAGCCTCACATCCACGAAGCCCAAACGGGACAGGGCTTCCCACAAAACCAATAACAGCGAGGGTGACAAGAAAGCAATGAGGCGGATGAATGTTTCCCTTTTTGCCGAGGCCGATTTGCTATCCCTCATTTGTCCTGCCTCAAAAGTGTCGGCGGTCGAATCCGTACCCGTAATGCTGCCGGCGAAATCGTTCATTCGTCACCCTCCCCGATATCGCAAAAAATGGCCTACTTGTCGTATTCGCCCAGAACACTTACGGCGTAATCCACGAACGAATTGTCGATGGTGTCTTCCGCCATCAGGTCGCCTTTGAGCAACCCCTGTTCTTGGTACCAATCCAAATCCATCTGAATTCCTTGGGTTCGCACATATCCGTCGGGGTTCAAACCTGTGGGGAACATGGTTTCGTATAGGCTTCTTTCCTTAACCGAGGAATACTCGATTAAGAGGTCTATCATCTCGTCTTTTTGGATGTCGTGAAAAATAGCATCGTTGTAGTCGCGCATTCCCTGGATGTAGGCCACCATGAAAGCCTTGGCCACCTCAGGTCTTTCCATAACGCTTTTTCCGTAAGCTAAAACCGCGACTTGCGCCCCTTGATTGTACTCTTCAGGGTCCTTCCATGGGTCAGCAATCCCCATAGACACTGCCTGAGTCACTAAGGGTTCCAAAAGAATGCCGCCGTCGATGCTTTTGTTGGATAATGCAGCCACGATATCGGCGAAAGACTGAATTACCTGCATGTCGATGTCGTCTTCCGTCATACCGCCTGCGCTCAAAACGCGGTTCAGGATCTTATCAAGAGTAAATTACAAAAGAATCATTTAAATCAATACTTTCACTT
>CAYPVF010000195.1:0-2478 GCA_964414105.1 uncultured Eubacteriales bacterium | reverse complement strand
CTGCCGTTATTTTCCCGGATGTCTCCCCCGATAGGAATACCCCTAGGAGCGACACTTCCAAGGCAAGCCGCGGGTCGTCACTTGTACGCATAAGGCTTGCGGCCCGGGCTGTGGCATCCAATATAGAAATAAGGGTGGGGTTTGGAATTGACCGGCCCAGGTTTCGCATTTCCCTGGTTTCGTCGTCAGGACGACCGAGATCAGGAATTTGGCCGCCTGGCTTCACTAGCAATATGTCTCGGCAGTAATTCCCAATTTCCAGGGATAGCTCACCCATATCCTTGCCGCGATCCGACATTTCCCGGACAACTTCTAAAATGGTCTTAATATCTCCACTGGAAAAGGCCTTGAACAACCTTCCCATGGATTCTGATTGCGTTTCCCCAAGTATTTCCCGGACATAATCCTCCACCAGCACACCTTCGCCGTAAGTAAGGCATAAATCCAAGATGGACAAAGCGTCTCGCATAGAGCCCTGCGCCGATCTAGCCACCAGCGCCAAAGCATTCTTTGAAGTGTCAAGATCCGTCTCCGGCGAAGTATTCGAAAGCACTTTGCGAAGCTGGCCCGTGATATCCCCGATGGAAAGCCGGCGAAAATCCATCCTTTGACAACGAGATGTAATTGTAACAGGTATCTTGTGCGGCGCTGTGGTTGCCAAAATAAAAATGACGTGTTCCGGCGGTTCCTCCAAGGTCTTCAGAAGAGCGTTAAAAGCCTCTTGAGTGAGCATGTGCACTTCGTCAATTATGTACACTTTGAATCTTCCCATGACGGGTACGTAACGCACGCTTTCCCTCAGGCTTCGCATTTCGTCGATGCCCCGGTTTGAAGCCGCGTCGATTTCGATAACATCCACCGAAGTACCCTCTGCCACGCTGACGCAAGCGGGGCAAGAGTTGCATGGCTCAGCCCCATCCGGAGATTGACAGTTGACTGCTTTGGCTAAAAGCCGTGCTACAGTAGTTTTCCCCGTCCCTCTTGGGCCGGAAAACAAGTAGGCGTGGGAAACTTTGTTTTCTGTAAGAGCGTTTCTTAAGATGCGGATAACTGCGCTTTGGTTGACCACGTCTTCCCATCTGGAAGGACGCCACACGCGGTACAAAGCCACATAAGACAAGTGCCCTACCTCCCTTGGGCTCTTTACCGACGGATTCTTTCAATGAATAGTTGGCCGTGCACCTTCCCTTGACCGCCCTTCCCAGGCGATACCCACGTGGCTTGCTCCAGCCAGGAACCCCCGCGGCACATGAAAAGGTTCGCTTACCGCTGCTTCCTCCCGGACCTGACGGAATTCACGAGTTCTCATTGCGCAGGACCCAACTTTCAACGCCGCCCATGTGGGTCAGCCCCAAAAAGGCACGGCCGCATGAAAGGCATCGACCCCGCTGTAGCGGATTGCGGGTTACAGGGCACCGCTATCTCCCCATCTAGCACGGCCAAACTTTGCGACAAATTTGTGGCGGAGGGAGTGGGATTTGAACCCACGAGACGGTTACCCGTCTACACGCTCTCCAGGCGTGCTCCTTCAGCCGCTCGGACATCCCTCCGCGAACTTAATCACCATGGAGGCAAAGGTTTTTGTTGTGGCGGAGGGGGTGGGATTCGAACCCACGAGGCGCGTTAACGCCTACTCGCTTTCGAGGCGAGCTCGTTCAACCGCTCCGACACCCCTCCGGTCTTTGTCTGTCCTCTAAGTTCCTTGAAAAACTTTTCCAAAAGATATGAACACTGTTCTTCTTTAACACCAAAAACCACATTCACTTTGTGATTTAAGCCCGGGTACTCTGTCAAATCCATTATGGAACCCGCCGCCCCGGTTCTGGGGTCTTTTGCCCCTATCACCAGATTGGGTATTCGCGCCAAAACGATGGCCCCGGCACACATAGGGCACGGCTCAAGAGTGACGTACATGGTTGCCTCTAATATGCGCCACGAGTTTTCGCCACGAGCAGCTTCCCGAAGCGCCATTATTTCAGCGTGAGCAGTGGGGTCCCTCAATGTCTCTTTGAGATTATGCCCTTTCCCAATGAGCTTCCCACTCTTAACTATTACAGCCCCCACGGGAACCTCGCCCAAACTGTAGGCTCGCATGGCTTCTTCAATCGCCATACCCATATAGAAGTGGTGCTTTTCCATCCCCGTCATAAGTTTTCAACCTAACGAATTGGTGCGCCCGGGAGGACTCGAACCTCCGGCAGACGGGGATTAGGAATCCCCCGCTCTATCCGCCTGAGCTACGGGCGCATCAAGACCGATTATCGCTGATGGTGCGCCCGGCGGGACTCGAACCCACAACCTACAGATCCGTAGTCTGTCGCTCTATCCATTTGAGCCACAGGCGCACGCTTACGCACTGGAAACCCGGCGCTTACCCGTTAAAAATGGCGGAGAGGGAGGGATTCGAACCCTCGAAGGGGTTTCCCCCTTAACGGTTTAGCAAACCGTCGCCCTCGGCCGGCTAGGCGACCTCTCCGC
>CAYPVF010000194.1:1374-2496 GCA_964414105.1 uncultured Eubacteriales bacterium | reverse complement strand
CCCTAGAGGTGCTTAAAGAGGCCATGAAAAACCTTGAAGGTTTTGTACTGCGCGTACCTTTGGGCCAAATCATGGGTTCCAAGATATTGGCTTCACTGGGCCCGAAAATTAGAGTGACGCTATACCCGTACGGTTCTGTTCTTACACAAGTGAAAGATTTATACGATGTGGCGGGAATCAACCAAACCCGTTACAATGTGTTTCTCAATGTAAATTGTGCTGTAAGGGTTGTAATTCCGCTTATATCCTCCAAAGTGGAAGTATCCACCGATATCCCTCTCACAACCATACTGATCCCCGGTCAAGTGCCAAACACCTACCTAACTTTGCCCCAACACTAAACCGAGAAAGACGGCCCAAGTCCAACATTGGTATAATAGGGCATAGGTTTTGGAGGTGTGGGCATGCCTGACAAAGAACTAAGCCACAAGGTAGCGAGTTTGGTGCGATGGATGCAAGGCCAAACTCGACAGGCCAAAGCCCGGGGGGGAGTGTTTGGCGTTTCCGGCGGGGTCGATTCGGCTTTGGTTATGGCCTTGGCAAAAAAGGCTTGGGACGAGCAGTGTATGGGTTTGGTAATGCCATGCCATTCGTTGCCTGAAGACTCGGAAGACGCTTTGTGGTTACTGGATTATTTCTCTTGCCCTCATGAAGTTGTAGATTTGACGCCTACGTACGATGCTCTTGAAACAACTTTGTCGTGTTTGGGCGAACCCCGTCAGATGGCTTTGGCCAACTTGAAGCCGAGGCTTCGATCGATGACACTGTATTACCAAGGGGCTTTATTGAATTATCTGGTCGTGGGCTCTACCAATAAAGCCGAGCTTTACACCGGTTATTTCACCAAACACGGTGATAGCGGCGTCGATATGCTTCCTTTGGCTAACTTAACAAAACGGCAGGTTTGGGAAATGTCGCGGTATTTGGGGGTCCCCCAACGTATAGTCGATAAAGTGCCTTCAGCGGGGCTTTGGCGGGGCCAAACTGATGAAGATGAGATGGGGCTTACTTACAAAGATTTGGATAGTTACTTATCGGGCGGCACTGTGGAAGGGGCTGTTTTAGACAGGATTCGGGCTTTACACAAAGGAAGCAGCCACAAAAGAAAGATGCCGCCAATCC
>CAYPVF010000194.1:0-1364 GCA_964414105.1 uncultured Eubacteriales bacterium | reverse complement strand
AATCCCGGATTTAGACTAGGGGGTGTTTTTATGTCAGGGCATTCAAAATGGGCTACGATAAAAAGGCATAAAGCAAAGATGGACGCGGCGCGCTCAGGTGTTATTTCTAAGGCGTTGCGCGAGGTGATGTTAGCCGCCCGTCAAGGTGGGGCGAACCCGGACAGCAATTTCAGGCTGAAAGTTGCCATCGACAAAGCCAAAGCCGCCAACGTGACTGCCGACAGCGTAACCAGGGCAATAAACAGGGGTTCCGGCCAAGGAGACTCCGGGCCTTTGGAGGAGCTCGTATACGAGTGTTACGGACCTGGCGGGTCGGCTCTTTTGGTGGAGGCGGCCACCGACAACCGAAACCGTACAGCGTCGGAGATACGGCATATACTCTCCAAGAACAACGGAAAACTAGCGGACCTCGGGGCAGTGGCGTGGATGTTTGACCAAAAAGGCTGCGTCGAAGTACAAAAAGGCGGGCTTTCCGAAGACGATGCTTTGGAAATAGCAATAGACGCGGGCGCAGAAGAAATGGTTCCCGAAGACGATGTCTACCAGTTCTATACAGGCGCCGATGATTTGCAGGGGCTTGAAGCAAGGCTTCTGGAGATGGGCGCGGAGGTAAGTGAGGCCGATATCGTGAAAACCCCTAAGACCACCGTTAGTTTGGAGGGGGAAGACGCCCAAAGGATGTTGCGGTTAGTGGATGCTTTGGAAGAGCACGACGATGTGTCCCGTGTGTATTCCAATTTCGACATATCCGACGATATCCTGGAAGCCATGTCCGAATAGGCGCCGTCCTTTAAGGGAACACATGTCCCTTGGAGGGAATTTTTTGAAAGACAATTCTTTCTTGGGGCAAAGGAAGTTGATTCCAATTGTGTTAATAGCCTGCGCGCTTATGGGCGGGTATATTTTGGATAAGGTTTTGTACAGCGAGAATGCCGCCGAGCCTTTGGCAGAGGACGCGTTTCCTCAGGAAGTGGAAATAAAGTATCATACTTGCTATCTAAAATGCGGCGATATCGTCACCGAAACTGTAACTTTGCCGGCGCAAGATGTTCAAACTTATTTGGCGGATTTGTCTTTTCAATGGGAGCCCTTATCAGAGGATGGCTCGGTTCGAGAATTCAAAAAAACACAAGACGATTATTGTCCTGTTCATTCCAGATTCAGGTTTGTCACTATTTACGGGGGATTTGTCGCGGTATACCGGGGGAAACACGCCGAGCAGCAGCAGTTTTTTGTGCAGGATTTCAAACATTTGCCCCAGGGCAGTCTGCGGGACAATGAGCGCGCCCTTCTTCTAAAAGGCGTAATTTTAGAAGACGAGCCCTATTATGTCGACGCCAAGGTGGCGAAATACTTGGAAGGTC
>CAYPVF010000193.1:0-2580 GCA_964414105.1 uncultured Eubacteriales bacterium | reverse complement strand
AGGGATAGAGGAATGCTTATAGATGCCACACATGGCCGCCGCACCAGGGCCGTGATAGTCGCGGATTCGGGCCACATCGTTTTAAGCGCGGTAAACCCGGAAACGGTTGTCTCGAGGCTCAGAGACAAATAGAATAGGAATACCATGAAAAAAGGAATTCTTTTCGTCATAACCGCGCCTTCCGGGTGCGGGAAGGGGTCTTTACGCCGACTGGCTTTGGCAGGAGACCCTAATATTTGTTTTTGTCCCTCTCTAACTACCAGAGCCCCCAGAGTGGGAGAGGTGGATGGGGAGGACTATTTTTTTGTTACGAAGGAAAGGTTTGTCGCCGAACGCGATGCCGGCAGACTTGGCGAGTGGGCTTTGGTTTACGGGAACTTTTACGGTACTTTAACAAAACATATAGAGGATTGCCTTTCGGCGGGGAAAGACGCAGTAGTCGAAAAGGATTACCAAGGAGCCCGTACCCTGAGGCAATTGTACTCCAACGGGGTTTTTATCTTTATCCTGCCCCCTTCCCTTGGAGAACTCAGAAAACGTATAGAAGGCCGGGGAACAGAGGAGGAAGAGCAAAGGAATCTGCGCCTTCACAGTGCTACCAAGGAGATGACTGACCTAGCTTCGTACGATTATGTTATTATCAACTCTGATCTTGACAGAGCAAAACATAGACTTCAAGCAATAGTGGCTGGGGAGAGAGCACGCCATACGTGATTGGCAACGCCCCGTTAAAGGAGGCCATCTGATGATAGAAAAGTCCTGGGACCCGACAAAACCGGGATCAAAGTACAGTCTGGTTGTGGCAGTGGCTAAAAGGGCCAGACAAATACTGGCCAGGAAAGAACCACTTCTTATGGAGGGTCGTAAACCGGTGACTATTGCCCTAGAGGATATTTCTCAGGGCAAGTATAGGGTTGTGGCAAAAGAAACCGACACGGCAGCTGAAGAGAATGCGGAGAATAACTCCGAGAATTGAATTGTACATACCTGAGGGCGTGAATTCGAATGCTTACTGGTAAGACAATAGTCGTAGGTGTTTCCGGCGGTATCGCGGCTTATAAAGCTGTAGATGTTGTATCCCGGCTGAGAAAACTGAACGCGGAAGTACATGTGATAATGACCCAAAATGCTACCAAACTGGCAGCACCCCTTACGTTTCGCACAATCTCCGGTTCGCCGGTGATAGTGGACATGTTCCTGGAACCCAGACAATGGAACGTGGAACACATTGCTTTGGCCGAAAAAGCCGATCTATTTTTGGTGTGTCCCGCCACAGCCAACGTTATAGGCAAAATGGCTTCCGGGATAGCAGACGATTTTCTTACGACCACGATTTTGGCTTGTGTGGCCCCGAAACTCGTTTGCCCGGCTATGAATCACAACATGTATGAGAACCCAGCCACTCAGGCCAATATTTCTACGTTACAAAACCGCGGCTACTTTATTGAAGAACCTTCTTACGGAAGATTGGCTTCAGGGGCCTTGGGGAAAGGGCGTCTGCCTGAACCGGAAAAGATTGTCCAAACCGTGCTGGAAGTGCTAGGTAAAGAACTTGACTTTCAAGGGGTCAAAATATTGGTGACAGCCGGTCCAACTAGGGAGTATCTAGACCCCGTTCGTTACATTTCGCCGCCTTCAACAGGTAAAATGGGATATGCCATCGCGGAGGCCGCCGCCAAGAGGGGCGCCAAGGTCACTCTTGTATCGGGGCCGACAAACCTTACGACCCCCAGTGGCGTTGAAGTTAGAAAAGTTACTAGCACCAAAGAAATGCTTGAGGCGTGTTTTTCAGAATATCACAATGTGGATGTTGTTATAGGCGCGGCGGCGCCTTCTGACTTCAGACCGAAAAAAGCAAGCCGCGTAAAAATCAAAAAAGCTGAAGCAGAACTGGTGCTAGAGTTGGAACCGACTGAGGATATATTGGCGACATTGGGCCGAGAAAAAGGTAATAGAATTTTGGTGGGTTTCGCCGCGGAATCAGAAAACCTATTGAGAAACGCCACATTGAAAATAGAAGCAAAAAACCTCGATTTCATATGCGCCAATCAAGTTGGCCTTCCCGATAGGGGATTTTCTTCCGAGACCAACCAGGTCACCCTTGTCTATCCTAATGGCGGCACGGAAGTATTGAAGCTTGCCCACAAAAAGCAGATAGCCGATTCTATTTTGGACAAACTCAAAATTGTTCTTAAAGAAAAGAAGACCTAAGCTTTAGATGGGGGCAGTGTATCTAGACGTTTTGGTGGATGTGCCCATAATAGGCGACAGGCGGTTTACTTATGGGTTTTCGAGAGATCACGGGTTACCCTACGGGGCAAAAGTTCGCGTTCCTTTCGGACCGTCTAAACAGGATGGTTTTGTAGTTGGGGTGGTCGAAAAGCCAACGGGTTTTGCCGTTAAGGATATCGACTATGTGTATGATTTGAGGTTTTTACCTAGCGCCTCAATGTTGGGCTTTGCAGAAACCTTGGCGGAGCATTATTGCCTAAACTTGGCTTCAGCCATGTCTTTGTTGTGGCCGCCCTTTATCCCCCGCGAAAAAACATTTTCGGACGTGAAGAAAGTTTCACCTCTGTG
>CAYPVF010000192.1:0-2588 GCA_964414105.1 uncultured Eubacteriales bacterium | reverse complement strand
GAACACGGGTTTTACCTAACTGATGAAATCATTGAGCTTATGCTCAAAAACGATGTGTTTATGGTGCCAACGTTATCCGCCGTACACCACATCGTAGTGAACGGCCGACAGGCAGGAATCCCCGAGTACGCAGTGCAAAAAGCAAAGGAAGCGCAGGAAGCCCATATCAGCAGCTTCCAGAAGGCGTACAATGCAGGAGTCAAAATAGCCATGGGCACCGACTCGGCGACTCCCTTCAATTTCCACGGTCGCAACGCAATTGAACTGGAGCTAATGGTTAACGCGGGCATGACACCCGTTGATGCTCTAGGAGCCACTACCCGTATGGGCGCTGAGCTTTTGGGACATAAAGACGCCATGGGGCAAATAAAGCCCGGCTATTTGGCCGACATAATTTTGGTTGACGGAAATCCCGCGGAAGATATCAAGGTACTGCAAGACATTTCCAAAATCGTAATGGTGCTAAAAGACGGGAAAACCGTAATTTCCAGATAGGACGCAAAAAGGGAGCCCTGGTAAGATTCGGGCTCCCTTTGCTTTTCTATATCTCCAGAAGATTCATAGCTTCCGTCAGGATTCGTTGGATATCGGTCAAAGTTAGCAGAATCCGCCTTTCAGCTTCTAAGAAGCGTTTTATCGGCCCGTGGATATCAACTATGTTGGTTATAGATTCCAGTTCCCTTTTCTGTTCATCGTCTGGCTCTTGGCCTGTGAGAAAGGCTGCTTGAAGCGTGATCTCTGCTTTTCGGTAATCTCTTAGAATAGATACGGCTTCTTCTTTAGAAGATACTTCGGCTTTTGCTTTTTGGTATTCCTTGTATTCTTGGCTTTCTTTCAGATCCCTTGCGAGCTCATGAGCCTTATCGTAGTTTGCCACAATTACCCCCCCCCATTGCTAAGCGCCCGCCTTTGACGCCATGGTGTTGTTTTCATTATAAATTATCAGTCGCGCGTTTTTGTCATAGAGTTGCCGAAAATTGCCTAAGCTTCTCAGCCGCCATGTCATACTGCTGTTCCAATGCTTTCCTTTGTGATGCATCGGCGGTATCCCCAATCTTAGCGGCTAAGTAGGCAAGTTCAGCCTGTAAAGCAAGGAATCTTGCTTTTCTGTTGCTGTCATATTCGGTTCCATCGCGGTTTCTTGTTGTTCCGGCAACCCACGATGAATAGTTGCCATGGTGAATATTGAGCCGTCCATTGTGAAGGTGCCATATAGTGTCGCAAACGCTGTCCAGAAAGTAACGATCATGAGTAGCTGCCACAACGGCGCCCGGGAACACGGCCAGTGCGCGTTCAACGGCGGTTTTTGCGTTGATATCCAGATGGTTTGTGGGCTCATCCAAAACCAAAACATCAAACGCCGAATGGGTGAGGCATGCCATTGCCACGCGGGTCTTTTCGCCCATGCTCAATGTTGCCTGTTCTTGAAGTTGCGTGTCGCCGGATATGCCCATTTTGCCCAGAAGGTTTCGGGAATCGGCCATCAACAGTCCTGTGATTTTACTGACTGCCCGGGCAGGCGACATAGTATCTTCCAGTTCGGATAGCATTTGGGACAGGTAGCCCACAGATGTTTTGGGGTTTACCCATAGCCTGCCCGAATTTGGTTGCAGCTCTCCGACCAATAACCTGAGCAGGGTAGTTTTACCGCAGCCGTTGCCGCCCAAAAGCCCAACCTTTTTCCCCGGGTTTAGAGTGAAGTTTACTTGGTCCAGCAAATGTTTGTTACCACCGCGGTAAGAAAAACATAAACCCTCGGCCCTAGCCACGGTCAGCGTTCGGTATGCCGCGTGCGAAAGACCCACGGCTAAAGGGCTGTCGGGGATGGGGATGTCTGGTCTCTCGTTCATCAGTCTAGCCAAGGCGGTTTTCTTGGCCTTAAACTGCCGGGCGTGCTTTTTTGCCTTTCTTCTGTAGAAATCACTCTTGCCGGCGTCTTTGTGGGCTTTTTCGTGCCAGCTCTGTCGGTTTGCCACTTCAACAGTAAGATTTTTGACCTTATCAGACCACTTGCGGCGCTCTTTTTCCAAAAAGGTATTTTGCTTCCGCAAAATATCAATATAAGAAGTATATCCCCCCGAATATGTGTTGAGTGACCCGCCTTTTATTTCCCATATGTGTGTACACACTGCGTCTAGAAAATATCTGTCGTGGGATACAATCAGGGCTGTTCCCAAGAACCCCTTAATCGTTTTTTCAAGCCATTCCACGGCGTTAATGTCCAGATGATTGGTGGGTTCGTCAAGGATCAGGAGCTCCGGGTTATTCCCCAAAGCCCAAGCCAAAGAAAGACGGGTTTTTTCGCCGCCTGATAGACTGCTTATAGGGGCATCCCAAAGGGCTTTCCCAATGCCGCATTGTCCCAAGATTGACGATTTGCCGCGACCCATAAATTTCATCGGGGTTTCGTATTCCCCAAAGGCCGGAACCTGCGGAACGTATCCTACTTTAGGTTTTTGAACCCATTTTACCGTCCCGGACACTGTACCGATGGTGGGGTCGATCATGTTCAAAACAATCTTAATCAGGCTTGTTTTGCCAGAACCGTTGGACCCCACTATTCCTACTTTGCTTCCTTTTGATAACGT
>CAYPVF010000191.1:0-2613 GCA_964414105.1 uncultured Eubacteriales bacterium | reverse complement strand
CGCCGTACCCTTTGAATGTGGGCAAAGCCCCTTGTTGCCGGATAAAGTTTTCGGCCTCCGCATCCAACTCTTCGGTTGAAATGCCGGGACCAATCATCTGGCCAAGGTGTTTCAAGCAAAGACCCGCGATTCTGCCGGCTTCAGCCATAACCTCTATTTCTTTGTCGCTTTTTATTACTATCATCTGCTACATCTCTTCCTGTTGAAGCAAACCTTTTTCTGCCAACAAGTGTACTATAAAATCAGTCACTTGGCGCACAGGGCGCGTGCCATCCACACTTACCAGAATGCCTTCGGCCTTGTAATACTCCAGCAAAGGTTTGGTGTGTTTCTCGTAAACCGCCAGCCTGTCTTTGACTGTTTCTTCCTTATCGTCTTGCCTGGAGATAAGGTCAGCCCCGCAAACATCACATTTACCGGCCACCCTGGGCGGGTCGCTTTTGACATTGTATGGCCTTCCACACCCGCCGCAAACTCGCCTGGTTTTGGCCCGCTCCAAAATCTCCGAAGATTGAACTTCTAAGTTAACCACCAACGACAAATTGCCGCCGCCGGCGCGAAGCATTTCGCTAAGTGCCTGTGCCTGAGCAAGATTTCTGGGGAACCCATCCAGAACATAACCCTTTTGAGCGTCAGGAGAGCCCAGTTTCTTCTCCATGATTCGCACGGTTATATCGTCCGGCACCAGTTCGCCCTTGGCCATAATTCCCTGAACCAAAAGCCCGAGGTCGGTTTTGGCCTTCACTTCCTGCCGAAAAATATCGCCGGGCGCAACATGCAGGAAACCAAACCTGTTAGCCAAAGCCTTGGCCTGTGTGCCTTTGCCGGAACCCGGCGGCCCCAACAATAGGATACGTACCATTTTCATACTCTCCTACCTTAAGAAGCCCTGATAATTTCTCATGACCAACTGAGCCTCTATTTGCTTCATGGTGTCCAAAGCCACACCCACGACTATGAGTAGGGCCGTTCCGCCTAAAGCATGAAAACCCGGAAGCCCCGTAATTTGAATCATGAAGTTCGGCAACACTGCTATTAAAGCCAAAAACAAACCACCCACCAACGTTATCCTAGTGACCACCCTGGACAACAATTCGGAAGTGGGCCTTCCCGGCCTAATGCCCGGTATGAAGCCGCCATATTTCCTCATGTTGTCAGCCACATCCAGGGGATTAAAAATCATGCTGGTGTAGAAAAATGTAAACCCAAATATCAAAAAAGCATACATGACAGTATACCACGGCTTGTTATAATCGAAAATCTCGCCGAGCTTCACTGCCCACGGCGCGTTTATGAACGAAGCTATGGTGGCCGGGAAAGAGAGCAAAGACGAAGCAAAGATTACCGGAATGACGCCGGCCTGGTTTATCTTTATGGGAATATGGGTAGAGTACCCGCCCATCATCTTTCGGCCCACTACCCGCTTGGAATATTGAACAGGTATCCGCCTTTCGCCTTCGGTAACCCAAATGACCAAAAGAATGGTGACAAAAGATACGGTCAGAAGTGCCAAGGCATTATACCAGGCGGCGCTGCCCGCTTTGATCATGGCGTAAATGCGGAAAAGCTCCCTGGGAATGCCGCTTATGATACCTCCGAATATGAAAAGCGATATCCCGTTACCAATACCTTTTTCAGTTATGAGTTCGCCCAACCACATGAGAAATGCGGTGCCCGCAACTAGGCTCAAAATGGCTTCGGCAGCCACCCAGAAAGACATGGATACCAAGGCTCCCCTTGCCCGGATTCCCATGGTCATGCCAAGAGCTTGTATCAGACCAAGAATGACAGTGGCATACCTGGTGTAGCCCTGCAGCTTCTTGCGCCCGTCCTCTTCCTTGGCCATTTCCTCCCACTTTGGAATTATCATCTGCAGTAGCTGCATAATGATGGAGCTACTGATGTAGGGATGGATGTTCATGGCAAACACGGAATAATTGGACAGCGCTCCGCCTGAAAAAAGGTCTAGGAACGCAAAGAACGAACCTTCGCCGAAAAGCTGCCCCAAAACCTCCGGCATAACACCGGGCACGGGAATGGCCACGCCGGCTCTAAAAACCATGAGCATAGCAACGGTTATGAGAATTCTCTTTCTCAGATCAGAGATCCGCCACGCATTTCGCAAGGTGCCTACCATTTATATCACCTCGACCTTGCCGCCGGCGGTCTCAATTTTCTCCTTTGCAGATTGTGAGAAAGCGTGGGCTTTCACAGTAATGGCTTTGGCGATTTCGCCTTCTCCCAATATCTTCAGATTCTTGGCGTTTCTTCGCATAAGCCCAGCATCCTTCATCTCCACGGGTCCTACAACCGCCCCGTGGTCGAAAACGTCAAGAGCCTGTACATTCACCAAATCGTAGTCAACCCTGAATTTATTGTGAAATCCTCTTTTGGGCAGACGCATTGTAAGCTTCATTTGCCCGCCTTCAAAACTCGGGCCCTTGCCTCCACCGGATCTGGAATTCTGGCCCTTGTGGCCGCGGCCGGCGGTTTTGCCCCACCCGGAACCCAAGCCCAGCCCTTTTCGTTTAGAAACTTTCGTTGAGCCGGGCACAGGAGTAAGCTTATGCAATTCCATTTGACAAGACCTCCGATTCCTCATCTTGTCGCGCT
>CAYPVF010000190.1:0-2636 GCA_964414105.1 uncultured Eubacteriales bacterium | reverse complement strand
TTTGTTTAAATTTGTTGTCGGGATAATTCCTTTTAAACGAAACGCTTGATTTGACAGGAGATAATCAGAGCACCCACCCGAAATATGAAGACAAAAAAATTCAGGATAGGCCTTCTGGGCCGCATTATCATTGCCATTGCGGCAGGTATTCCTGCTATTCTGCACCGTATATGGGAAGTGAGTGAGCTGGTTACGTCCATCATGATGAATTACGTAACGCTCTTTATCGCACTGTATCTTTTGAATTACCATTACCGTGCGACGGAGACTACCGCCTTTCAGTCGCACAAAGTAATGCCTAATGCGAACCTTCCTGTCATCATCAATGGAACAAGGATACACGCAGGTGTACCAATCGCCTTGTTGCTTTGTGCATTTGTGTGGTTGTATCTTTACCGCTCCCGACAGGGCTACGAATTGAGAGTGACAGGTGACAATCCCCGTTTTGCTCATTACGCCGGTATCAATGCCGCAACCGTTATGTTCGCAGCGCAGATTTTTGCGGGTGGATTGGCCGGTGCGGGAGGTGCCGTTGAGTTGCTTGGCCTCTATGGACGATTCAAGTGGGTAGCACTTCCGGGCTACGGGTGGACTGGTATCGTGGTCGCTTTGCTGGCCAGAAAAAATCCGCTATTCATCCCTGTGTCGGCCTGTTTTATTGCCTACCTCAACGTAGGGGCGGATATCATGAGCCGATCCACCGATGTGTCTAGTGAAATGGTGTTGATTATTCAAGCCGCCATGATGATCTTGATCGCTGCCGATGCCCTGCTGGACACCTGGCGTCAGCGTATGATCGTAAAGGCTGCCGGAGTTTAAGGGACGACAAGATGCAAAGAGACCTTTTGCAATACAGTTGAAGGGTGGCTTACTGTGCAAGCTCTGTGGAATGTGATTTTTAGCACGGATTTCGTGTTTATGTGGATACGAGTGGCGACACCTCTTCTGCTACCCGCCCTGGGCGCATCGATTTGTAATCACGCAGGAGTTGTCAATCTAGGCCTTGAAGGAGTTATGTTAGCTTCTGCCTTGATGGGTGTTGTGGGAAGCGCCATTGGCCTTGGCCTTGGCTGGGGGCTCATGGCGGGACTATTAATGGCGATCTTGCTCAGCTTGGTCTTTGCCTACTTCCATCTCAATTTGCGGGCTGACCCAGTCTTATGTGGTACGGCCATCAACACCTTCGCGGCTGGTTTTACGGTCTTTCTTCTTGAGATTCTAACCGGAGAAAAAGGGACTAGTTCCTCGCTTCGAAGTTATGCTTTTCCAACCCTGCATATCCCTCTTCTCAAGGATTTACCCATTTTAGGGCCGATCTTATCTGGCCACAATCTTCTAACCTATTTGGCGGTTTTGATGGTTGTCTTGACTTCGATATTCCTCTACAAGACACCCTTGGGATTGCGCATTAGATCGGTAGGAGAAAATCCAGATGCAGCGACATCGGTTGGTGTGAACGTGATTCGGGTACGTTACTTGGCCATTGTGCTCTGCGGTGTTTTGACCGGCCTGGGCGGCATGTACTTGTCAATGGGCTATTTGAACTGGTTTACGCGTGATATGGTCGCAGGTAGGGGCTTTATCGCTTTGGCTGCTGCAGCCATGGGGCAGAACTCTCCCGTGGGGGTGTTTTTAGCCGCTATGATCTTTGCATTATTTGACGGTTTGTCGAATATCTTGCAAGTTATGCGTATACCTTCGGAATTTGTACAGATGCTACCTTACCTAGCGACCATCCTGAGTCTAACGATCTTTTCGATTCAGCGCAGACAGCGAGAAAAAGCCCGCCTATCAATAGTTAAGGTTACAGTTGAAAAGCAATAGACAACCAGTTTTTGGCAAACTGGTGGTAAATAAAATGTAAGAAACAGACGGGAGAATCTAATGACAAAGCAAATACTTAATAAAGAAGAGCTAACGATGGGAAAGCGTCAATACCATATCCATTTGTCGCCAGGTGACATTGGAAAGTATGTCTTGTTGCCGGGTGACCCCAAGCGTAGTGATATTGTAGCACGTTACCTGGACGATGCAGTGCTAGTAGGTAATAACCGTGAACATCGTACGTTTACCGGTTACTACAAAGGAATTAAAATCTCTTCCTGCTCGACTGGGATGGGATGCCCGTCGGCGGCAATTGCCTGCGAGGAACTGATTAATATCGGTGCCGAATGCCTTATTCGTATCGGTAGTACTGCCGCTCTCCAGCCAGGTATTGAAATTGGTGATTTGATCGTTTCGACCGCCTCCATGAAAAATGAAGGTACCTCCAAATTTTATATCCCCGATCATTTCCCAGCGGTTGCCGATTTTGAACTGACGCGTACCTTGATTGATGTCGGCCGGGAGATGCAAGAAGAACTAGGCTATGGATTTCATGTAGGTATTAACGCAACGGACGATGCATTCTATGGTGAGACACCTGAATGGATTGCCCATCTGAGTGAAGTGGGTTGCATGAATGTCGACATGGAGAGTAGCGCTATCTATACGGTTTGCCATAAACGCCAATGCCGTGGTGCCATGATCAGTGCGGTGTCCGGTAATTTGGTCTCGGCGGATGTCATTTACGAGAAGAAAAATGAACGTTTAGCCTTGGGTTGGGAGCATGAAATACAGGTGGTGCTCGAAGCGAT
>CAYPVF010000189.1:0-2676 GCA_964414105.1 uncultured Eubacteriales bacterium | reverse complement strand
CGCCGTGGGGGTGGTCTACCGGGTTCATAACGACTCCTCGAACCGAAGGCCGCCTGCCCCTGTGCCTGTTGTCTCCAGCTTTGCCCAAAGTGGTGTTCTCGTGCTCCACGTTACCTACCTGGCCCACTGTCGCCCTGCACATGACCGGCACTCTTCTTTGCTCACCTGAAGACAACCTCAAAAGTGCAAAGCCACCCTCTTTAGCCATAAGCTGCGCCAAAGCGCCGGCGCTTCTGGCCATCTGGGCGCCCTTCCCGGGAATCAGCTCGATGTTGTGCACCAAGGTACCTGTAGGAATACTGTCCAAGGGCAAAGCGTTTCCGACTTTTATATCCGCATCGGGCCCGTACATAACAGTATCATCAACAGACAAACCCGCTGGCGCCACGATATACCGTTTTTCCCCATCTTTGTAGAACAGAAGCGCGATTCTGGCTGTCCTTCCGGGATCATATTCTATAGCCGCGACTCTGGCTGGCACCCCATCCTTGTCGCGCTTAAAGTCGATGATCCTTACTAGTTTCTTACTGCCGCCTCCCCTATGGCGAACAGTAACTCGCCCCTTGTGATTCCGCCCTGCGAAATTCTTCTTAGAAAACGTCAAGGCTTTCTCCGGCGATTTCTCGGTAAGGCCCTGAAAACTCGGCGAAACCTTGCCTCTAATACCGGGGGAGGTTGGCTTAATCTGCTTAACCGGCAACTGTATTCCCTCCTACCTATGCGCCTTCAAAGAATGGAATCCTTTGACCGGGCGCCAAAGTCACTACGGCCTTTTTCCAGTTGCGGGTGCGTCCTAAACGCATCCCCAGGCGCCGTGGCTTACCTTTTACGTTCATGGTGTTAACTTTTACTACCCGAACCTTAAAGATCTCTTCTATAGCGTTATGAACGTCGGCTTTAGTGGCGCTTGGATGGACGCGAAACGAATAAGTTCCCCGCTCCATGGCCGCGTTGGTCTTTTCAGTGATAAGAGGACGGATTATTATGTCTCTCGCTGTAAGGTTCACGATAACCCCTCCCCTAACTTATCCACCGCATCCTCAGTGAAAAGTAAATGCTTTTTGGCCAACGTTTGGTACGTGCTGACATCTTTGGCGGTGGTAACTTGGCATCCGGGAATATTCCTGCAGGATAAAACGACATTGGGCTCATTTTCCCCTGTCACTATAAGGACACTGTTCTCCACACCAATTTCTTTTAGGAGCGCGTACAGCTTTTTGGTTTTGGGGGCGTCAAAAGCAAGCTCCTTAACAACCAAAACCTTGCCATCCTGAGCTTTGGCAGATAAAGCCGACAACAGCGCGGCTTTTTTGACCTTCTTCGGCAAAGCCCAAGTGTAATCACGAGCCACAGGACCGAAAGTAACACCGCCGTGTCTCCATAGGGGAGAACGAATGGTTCCGGCTCGGGCACGCCCTAAACCTTTCTGGCGCCAAGGCTTACGCCCGCCTCCGGCGACCTCGGCCCTGGTTTTAACTCCTACAGTGCCTTGCCTCCTTGCGGCAAGGTGGGCCAATACTGCGGCCCGCATAATGGCTCTGTTGGGCTTTTGCCCAAACACTGCTTGGGAAAGATCAGTGTCTCCGAGCCTTTCACCTTTTGAACTGAAAACCTGTGCTTTAGGCACAAGGATCCCTCCCTTGACCCCGTCTCGAAACATTACTTGGAAGCACCTCTGACAATAACGAGAGATCCCCTTGCACCCGGCACGGCGCCGCGAACAAGAAGCAAATTTTTCTCGGAATCCACAGCTACAACGGTCAAGCCCCTCACAGTGACGCGCTCATCTCCCATGTGGCCGGGCATTTTTCTTCCCGGAAACACCCTTGACGCATCCCTGGCCTGCAGGGAACCAACCCCTCTGTGGTATTTGGAACCGTGAGACATAAAAGAACGATGGAAATTCCAACGCTTGATAACGCCGGCATACCCTTTTCCAATAGACCTGCCTGTTACTTCCACAATGTCTCCTGGCTGGAATATGTCAACTTTGACCTGGTCCCCCACATTTACTTCCCTCAGATACCTAAGAGGCGCAATACCCTTTTTCTTGAACTGACCCGCTACAGGCTTTGAAACCTTCTGCTCTTTAACAAAACCGTACCCAAGCTGTATAGCAAGGTACCCGTCTTTCGCTAAAGATCTAGTCTCCACAACTGTGCATGGCCCGGCTTCAATGACGGTAACGGGTATAAGCTCCCCCTGTTTATCAAACACCTGGCTCATTCCTACCTTTTTTCCAAGGATAGATTTCATGCCAGGACACCTCCTCCATCAACGAAGCTGAAATCACACACTTTTAATCTCGATGTCGACACCCGCCGGAAGATCCAACCTGGTTAAAGCGTCCATTGTTTTCGTTGTAGGTTCCATAATATCCACCAGTCGCTTGTGAACCCTCATTTCGAACTGTTCCCGTATATCCTTCTCGCCGTTGGGCGCCACAAGAATCGTGTAAACGCTCCTCTCGGTAGGAAGCGGAACCGGCCCCGAAATTAAAGCACCTGTCCTTTTGGCTGTTTCCACGATTCTGGATGCTGACTGGTCTAAAATCTCGTGGTCAAATGCCCGCAACCGGACGCGAATTCTTTGCCTCCGCAACCTAATCACCCCTTGATTTTGGTTATCACACCGGAAGCCACAGTGCGCCCGCCCTCACGAATAGCGAATCTGAGC
>CAYPVF010000188.1:1578-2755 GCA_964414105.1 uncultured Eubacteriales bacterium | reverse complement strand
TTTCAAGACCCCCCAAAAACTCTACCACTTGCTCAACGATTTCAGTGTATCTGGAGGTTTCTTCGTGAAGCATTGAATACGCCCTATCCGGTACTTTGGCCAGCCCCACGTTGGCAAGGTTTTGGGTAAGCATGTCGGAAACATTTCGCATCTCATCCAAAGACATGGGCGGAACCTCTATAAGGCATGTTTCAACAAACCCTACATCGGTGGCTATAACCAGCAAAGCCTTACCCACAGACACAGGTAAAAGGTGAATACCGGTGTAAATGACTTCGCTTGAATCGGGTCCTAATATGAAGCCCAGATAATTAGTAGTCTCCGATATGACCCTAACGGTTTCCCTTAGAAAAGATACTACATCCTTGGCTTTTGTTCTGAATAAAACCTCAAGTGACGACAACTCGCTTTGGGATAACCCTTTTTGCGGCATAAGTTCGTCCACATAAAACCTATACCCCATGTCGGACGGAACCCGCCCGGAAGAGGTATGTGGCTTGTCAAGATAGCCTGTGTCCTCCAAATCGGCCATCTCGTTTCTTATGGTAGCCGGGCTGACACCTAAAGAATAGCGGCGCGCTATAACCCGGGAACCCACAGGAAGTCCCGTCTCTATGTGTTCCTCGACAACTGCCCTTAACACCCGCGCTTTTCTATGGTCAAGAGCCACCGGCAGGCCTCCCTTCTTTAGCACTCTTCCAGGGGGAGTGCTAACCTAAATGGAAGATAGCACGGAAAAAGCCGAAGTGTCAACGAGAATTGTGGCGCCGAGTGTAAAGTCAGGGCTTGGCGGGAACCGCGGGAAGCAGGGTTGCTGCCACAGCCCATGCTAGAGCTTCCATGCTGTTTTTGCATTCAGCCAGCGTGTTGTCCACTCCTCCCACCTCGACCACCAGGGCTTTGGGTGAGTAATTCTGGTTGTAATTGGCCGACGCGTACAATATCCCCCTGGAGATTCCGGGGTACGCATCCTCCAGATAAGAAGTTATTGTTCTGGCGAACTCGTAGTTTTTCACCCAGTTTGGGTTGTTTGTCCCTATAACTAAAAGTATCCTCGCGTACTGTTTATCTCGTATTTTTACAGCAGTTATGCTTCTGGGCTGGCTGTCCCGGTGAAGGTCGAGCAGTACTTCGCACGAAGGGTACTTGTTCTGTATAGCCTTAATGGTCGTCTCCG
>CAYPVF010000188.1:0-1568 GCA_964414105.1 uncultured Eubacteriales bacterium | reverse complement strand
CTCCGACCTACAATAGGCACCCGCCCGAGATTCCTCATCGTGGACAGTTTTTGAATGGATACAAGGAATCCTGTACCGTTTTTCAAGCTCGGATAAGAACATTTCGCCCACTTTTACCACAGATTTTGTCATGTCACTTGTGAAGGCGTTTTCGGGCCCCTTCTTCCCTAAGTCAGGCAAGTACGACTCTGTGGCGTGGGTGTGATAAATGGCGATCATAGGCTTATCGCCTATGCCCACCGATGCTTGTACGCCCTCACCGGGCGGTAAAGAATATAAAACAGGCATGATTCCCCAGTCTTTTTCGAGCTCCTCCGCGACCGGAACGGGATCTTGATGACATGCGGTAAGCCCGCCGGGAAGCTGGGTCGCTGCTAACTCCCACATATTTTTGGGGACAAAGCCCAAAAACCAACCTGCGATGTAAGACAAAAAACTGGGGATTTCTTCATCATACCGATGATTCTCTAAGTATTGAACGATTGGAAAGCCTGCTTTGAAAACGCTTTTAACCAGGTCTTCATTCTTTCGCAGCAAATCAAACACAGAAAACGTGCGGATTTCACCTTGGGATGCCGCTTCTTGGCCGCCAAAAGTGGGAAGCCACACAGTTGGGTGTACAGCCAAAGCAAAGCTCAGAAGAAACACAACTAATAGCCCCTGCAAAAGAGTAAGGCGCAGAAGGCGAGCTAACGGTATTCCTTTGATTTTCACCGGCGCCATTCCTCCTCTTCTTTGGATATGAGGAAAAGCGGCAGTTAATGACCGGACTACCCTAGCCCGCCTTTTTTCTGTTTTACCTTATGACTGTAGGGACAAATGCATCTATTATTCCGACTACCAATGATGCCAAAAGCGCGCCAATGATAGTAACGCTCATGCCGGGGACCACAAACTGGCTTACATAAATGACGATTGCGGCTACGATGAACCCGACGATACCGCGGGATTGGGGAGAAACCCTTTGACCCAAAACAGCTTCAACTCCCCAGCCTATGGCCGCTATCACCAAAGCGGCCACCAAAGCGTTTACAAACCCAAATACTGAAAAACCTGGCAAAACAAGCCCCATTACCATGAGTACTATAGCGGATACTACGAACCGTATGATTGTGCTTATCCAGGAACCGCCCACTAAAAACCACCTCCTTACCAGCCATAACCGACTTGTGTGTATATTTTCCAGCGCCTTGAAATTTCATGCGGCTAAAAAAAAACAAGCGCGAGTATCAGGCAGCTTTGTTTAGTTTTTCTTGACAGACATAATGGCAAACAGGTATAGTGTTTCTGTCGCTCCTCGATAGCTCAATGGCAGAGCATCCGGCTGTTAACCGGAGGGTTGCAGGTTCGAGTCCTGCTCGAGGAGCCATATTGGCGCCCGTAGCTCAGTGGCAGAGCGGTCGGCTCATAACCGATTGGTCGGGTGTTCGATGCACCCCGGGCGCACCACTTGATCTTAAGAGAAATTGAGTTCACAATTATGTATTGTGGCCCCATAGTCAAGCGGTCAAGACACCGCCCTTTCAAGGCGGTAACACGGGTTCGATTCCCGTTGGGGCCACCAAACC
>CAYPVF010000187.1:957-2776 GCA_964414105.1 uncultured Eubacteriales bacterium | reverse complement strand
TTCGCGTCCGCGACGTTCAACAGGGTCGCGCCAAGTTGGCCGGCGATTTCCTTCGCCGCCATTTCCGTCGCGCCGGTGGTGCTGCCGTAAATTACTTTAATGGTTGCCATTTTAGCCTCCGTTTTTGGAAAAAGAGTGTTTATAAATTTACCAGCCCCAAGCGTAAGCGCGGGGTAAATTGTGTGTGACCCTATTTTTGAAAACCGCGTAAAACCAGGCATGTTACAAAAACAAAGTTTCTCGCCGCTTCACCCCGCGCTTACGCTTGGGGCTAGTACAAAGTCATCTAAATAACGCTTCTTTTTCAAGTTTCGTTTTCGGCGTCCCATCGTATTGCCAATTCATCGGACGGGCGAGCGTGTTGCTGTATGTAATGTAATGTTGGATCGCCACATTCAGGTCGGCAACGGAAGGAAAACTGCCGCGGGTCAGCACACGACGGACAAGCCCGGAAAACCAGATTTCGATCTGATTCAGCCACGAGCTGTGTTTCGGAGTGTAAACAAAACGGATGCGATGGCTGCGGTCTTCCAAAAATTGTTTGCGCGACACCATGCTTTTCAAAACGCCGTAACGTCCTTTTTTACCCAGACTTACGATGTCTATGCCACACAGCATCGCCACCAGGCATACCAGCGTTGCCGACATGTGTGTGTTTAAATTATCGCAAACAAAAACCCATTCGGCTTCCGGATCGGTCGCAACAACCGCCGCGATGTTGTCCGCGAAATCTTCCTCCGTCCGCGTGGCGTGCAGCTTCGGCGCGACGATCCTGCCCGTGGCCACATTCAAATTTCCGAACAAACACGTCGTCCCGTGTCGCGCATACTCGAACTCGATCCGCTCCGGTTTTCCAGGCTCCATCGGCTTGTTCGGCGCGATACGCTCCAACGCCTGGATACCCGTTTTTTCGTCCGTCGAAACGGTGTGAATCCCGTTTTGCTCGTTTTCCGCAGCCTCCAAATACGTTCCGCAAACGTTTTTCACGTCCCGCTCAAACTTCTCCGGGTCACGCTCCTTCTCCGCCGCCTTCAGGTAATACCCGCATTTGTGCGGCCGCAGGTCGGCTGCATTTTAAAAATGACGCCACCGTTTGAAACGCGATGGACTCCACGATACCCTGCCTGACCGCTTCTTTGGCCAACAGCCGAACCGACCAGTGCGTGTTCGGATAGCCGTGCTTCGACGGCGGTTCGCACGCAAGCGCGATGATCCTCGCCCGCTGATCGGCCGTGATTCTCCGCTTTCGCCCACGACCTTTCCTGTCTTTAAACCATTGCAGTAAAAGGGTTTGCGTCATTGTCGGACGAAGCTTTTCATCCAGTTGCTTCCACTGTTCGTGCATTTTATGGAACCGGCTTCGCCATCGCGCGACGCGATGTTTTTCGATGCCATACTTCTCCACGATCTGGATGTTCGTGAGTTTTTCCGCCGCCGCCAACACAATTTGCGCCCTTTCCTGTACACCTTTTCCCAGCGTACGCGAGCGGGTAATTTTCTCCAACAGCATTTTTTCATGCCCGTCCAGTTCGATAACCGCCGCCGTTCTTCCCATGAGTCGCTCCTGACAATGAAAATGGATAAAAAGTACCTTATGTACCTTATATCGGCATTTTTGTCAGGAAAATGCACTAAAGGAGTAATAATTGACGGACTTTGTACTAGTAAGGGACGTTGCGGGAAATCCGCCATTTCGACGATTTTTTTCATGCAAATTTCATAATCGCGGTAAAGCCTCAGCAGCTCCTCCGCCAGCCAGGCCGCTTTTTTGTAGCAGATCATCAGCTCCAGCGACTCCTCCGGCTCGCCGTAAACCTGC
>CAYPVF010000187.1:0-947 GCA_964414105.1 uncultured Eubacteriales bacterium | reverse complement strand
GTATTATAACATGAAAACTAACCCGTATCAAGCGTTCAGCGCTAAAAATCTACCAAAATGTACGCCCGTGAGGACATGGGCATCTCAAAGTAAGCGAGAGCCGGGGTTTTATCCGTCCCGGTCGGCGGATCGGAGGCGGCGAGGGGCGTACAGCAGGCCAAACATGGAGCCGTGGAGCCTGCAAGGAAAGAATATCCGGGACGGGGACAACCCGGAAGGATGCTGTGTCCTGCGGTAAGTGTGTCGGCTGGCACGTTCTGAATAGAACCAAACAAAATCAATCGGTTTTTTACATTATCTCTCCCGGCGAGTCGGTCGCCTGGGGAAAACACCTATTTTAACACCATAAACAGGAGAATTTTATGGACGAAAAAATGTTAACACGCGAAGAAGTCGCGGAAATGCTCCAGGTCTGTCCCCGAATGGTGGACAAGCTCCGTAAGGAGCGGAATTTGCCGGCGACTCTGCTGGGCAGGTCAGTGCGTTTCCGGCAGGCTGCGATAAGGGACTGGCTGCGTTTACAGGAAACGCAAGGTCAGCGGACTGGAAAGGAGGGGAAACATGGTCAATAAAATGACCCGATGCTCCCGGTATTTGGTGGCGATGTCCGACTCCATCCAGGGGGAAAGCGGCGACGACGCCTTGTACGGGGTGTGCTGCGCGACCTACCGGTTCGGGCTGACGGAGGAGGAGGCGTTCGACCTCATCCAGCGGGAGTACAACACACCGAAACGCTGTAAGCCTGTCTGGCCGAAGCATACGGTACGAGAGAAGCTCGACAGCATTCACCAGCACTGGCCTGAGGAGCGGTTCGGCGAAAAATTGAACCAGGGGCCACAGGAGAAGCCTGCCCCGGAGAAAAATGTCGAGCGAAAGTCCCGGCAAATGAAAGCCGCGTCCTCCATCATGATACCGGAAGAGGATTTTCTTGAACCGGTCAGCAAACG
>CAYPVF010000186.1:1911-2830 GCA_964414105.1 uncultured Eubacteriales bacterium | reverse complement strand
ACTTTCATCTCTACGAAGAAAAAAGAAGACGCGGGGCCTACCAACAACTGGGTAGAAAGCGGTAAGCTCAAAGATTTAATGACCGGGCTATTTGGAGGTTCCATGCGCGGGCGCACTATGTTCATAATTCCCTTTTCCATGGGGCCGATCGATTCCCCGTTTTCTAAACTTGGCATTCAAATTACGGATAGCATATATGTTGTTTGCAGCATGCACATTATGACCCGGGTAGGGACTGAAGCCCTTCGGGCGGCGGAAAGCCGCGGAGGTTATGTCAAATGCCTGCATTCAGTTGGGTACCCTTTACGCCCGGGCGAGATAGACTCCGCCTGGCCGTGCGCGCCCATTGAACAAAGGTACATAAGCCATTTTCCCGAAGAGGCCACTATATGGTCTTACGGTTCAGGGTACGGCGGTAATGCGCTTCTGGGAAAGAAATCGCTGGCGCTCAGGATAGCGTCCGACATTGGACGGAAGGAAGGTTGGATGGCGGAACACATGCTGCTGTTACGCCTTGTTGACCCCGGCGGGAAAACTTACAACATTGCCGGAGCCTTTCCCTCGGCCGGGGGTAAAACCAACCTAGCCATGATTCGCCCCACTATCCCCGGGTGGCAAGCCCAATGCATAGGGGACGACATAGCGTGGATGAGGCCGGGACAAGACGGGAGACTATACGCCATCAATCCGGAAAAAGGCTTTTTCGGAGTGGCGCCGGGAACTTCTTATAAAACCAATCCTGCGGCCATGGATATGTTAAAGGAAAATATCATTTTTACAAACTGCGCCCTTACCCAAGACGGTGACGTGTGGTGGGAAGGTATGGGCCCCCCACCCGGCTGCGCCGTTGATTGGCTGGGAGAGGATTGGACCCCTGAAAGCAAAAGGCCTGCCGCCCATCCCAATTCCAGATTCACGG
>CAYPVF010000186.1:0-1860 GCA_964414105.1 uncultured Eubacteriales bacterium | reverse complement strand
CACTTGTAACTCAAGCCTATGGATGGGATCACGGGGTATTTTTAGGGGCCACTGCTTCGTCAGAAACTACTTTCGCCAGTACGGGAGAAGTGGGCAAAGTACGACGAGACCCTTTCGCCATGACTCCCTTTTGCGGTTACAACATGGCCGACTATTTTTCCCATTGGTTTGAAATGGGAGATAAATTGGGGTCGAAAGCCCCGGCCATTTTTTACGCCAACTGGTTCAGAAAAGACCAAAACGGTG
Source organism: uncultured Eubacteriales bacterium (assembly GCA_964414105.1). GTDB lineage: Bacteria > Bacillota > Sulfobacillia > Fermentithermobacillales > Fermentithermobacillaceae > JAXGZG01. Next base: position 1,614 of record CAYPVF010000186.1, on the reverse strand, counting down.
AATTCTTGTGGCCGGGTTTTGGCGAAAACAGCCGGGTCCTAAAATGGATGTGCGAGCGTGTGGAGGGCAAAGCAAAAGCCAAAGCAACCCCCATAGGATACCTCCCTGCAGAAGATGCTTTGGACCTAAATGGTTTGACCCTTCCCCGGGAAAACATTTCGGAACTGCTAAGAATCGACCGGAACGCGTGGAACCAAATGGAAATCCCGAGCATTGAAGCGTATTTTCAGCTTTTTGGCGCGAACCTTCCCGAAAGGCTCAAAAATCAACTGGCTATTTTGAAAAGCGAACTATCCAATTTTCCTTGACTATGAAGATAATGTAAAGTACAGGTAGAACAAATAAGTACAGGAGGTGCCGTATGGATCTTAAGGGCTCTAGAACAGAGAAAAACTTAATGGAAGCGTTTGCGGGCGAATCAGAAGCCACCAACAAGTATGTATATTATGCAAGCCAGGCAAAAAAAGAGGGATACGAGCAAATCTCGGCCATTTTTAGGGAAACTTCCGACAACGAGAGAGAACACGCCAAACTGTGGGCACGGGCGTTGGGTTTAGTAGGAAACACAAAGAAAAACCTTGAAGACGCCGCAAACGGCGAGCGCTACGAGTGGAGCGAAATGTACAAAGGTTTCTCAGAAGTCGCGAAAGAAGAGGGCTTCGACGAACTGGCGATACTGTTTCAAGAAGTGGCGGAAGTGGAAGAAGCCCACGAAGCACGCTATCGTCAGCTCTTAAAGAGGGTTACCGAAGGCACTGTGTTTTCCCGCCCCGAACCCATCAAATGGCATTGCCGCAATTGCGGTTATGTTCATGAAGGTAAGGAAGCGCCAATGCTTTGCCCGGCTTGTGCCCACCCGCAATCGTTCTACGAACCGCATTGTGAAAATTACTAGAATAGAAAGGGGGCGACAAAACCGCCGCCTTTCGGCAGTGCGGTACCCTTATGAAAAAGTGGAAATGTGTGGTATGCGGGTACATACACGAAGGTCCTGAGCCACCCGACATTTGCCCCGTTTGCGGGGCTCCAAAAGAAGACTTTGTTGAGGTTCGGGACGACGAGGTATAAAAACGGGAGGAAGCTGGTTCTTAATAGGCCAGCTTCCTGCACTTTCTTAGACGGTTCATTGCGGTTCTTTGTCGTCTTCCAGATTACACCCTTGGCAGACAAACAGTTGCTCCCCAAACAAATCCCGAATTAAATCGTAGCATGGCGACTTGCCGGTATCCCCATGCCAGATTACAGTCTTGGGCGCCATGGTCACCACCGCGCTTACAATAAGGTCGTCAAGGCCCAGTTCCATACCTAAGGGGGGCTTTTTCAAAAACTCCGCCAACTGCCCCTTAATTGATTCCTTCTTGTCGTCAAGCAAAGAATACTTATCGCCAGCCCTCACCACATTCACCGACGAAACAGGGTTTTTTTGTCTGGACATAAAATGCCTCAAGAGTTTGAGGAACTCACTATATTCCCTCTCTGTAAGATAATCTTCCACCACATCCTCCACTGTGTCGAACAAATCCTCAAGGTAGTCTTTGAGCCGGAAGGTTATGAAACCCTCCAGAACTATCTCGTTCTCTCGCTCCAAATACTCTGCAAGCTTAGCCCAGATTC
>CAYPVF010000185.1:0-2857 GCA_964414105.1 uncultured Eubacteriales bacterium | reverse complement strand
TAGCCATCTTTCACGGCCTCCTTCCTGCGGGAAGCCGGGTCCGAAAGTAATCCCCGTTTCTTCGGAGATACGAATACCTCCAGCTTTTCCCTTATTAACCTGGGGTTATCACCTGATTGAATGGACAAAACTCCTTCGATAATAGCTTCCTTTACCACGATCTCCTGCTGGCTCTGGTTCTTTAGTTTGTTTGCCAAGGGCAAAAACACCATATTTGCTAAAACCGTTCCGTAAAAAGTGGTTACCAAAGCTACTGCCATCCCCGGACCTATCTTTTCAGGCGAATCCAAAACCAGAAGCATCTGCACCAAGCCTATGAGTGTGCCGATCATGCCGAAAGCAGGCGCGAATGCTCCCAAAGTCTCGAAAACTGCTTGTCCTGTCTTGTGGCGTTCTAAAATGCAATACACTTCTGTTTCAAGGATGTTTCTGACCAAATCCTGGGTGGTGCCGTCGATTATTAGCCTAAGCCCTTTTTGAAGGAAGGGGTCTTGTATGTCATCAACTTGCTTATCTAGTGACAAAAGCCCTTCCCGGCGGGTTTTGTCCGCAAATTCAACCAAAGTGTCTACGATTTGGTGAAGGTTGGAGTTCTTCGATGTAAAAGCGGTCTTGGCAACCTTTATTACGTCCACAAACGTTTCCAACGAATAGCTCATTAAAGTTGCCATAAGACAACCGCCCAAAGTGATGAAGACGGAGGCCGGATCCCAAAAAGGTTTTAGAGATCCCCCCATTGCCATCCCGACAATGAGAACCCCGAATACTGCGATTATTCCTATGACGGTTGCTCTATCCACTGCGAGACACCTCGATTGGTAGAACCCCGCCGGATTTGCCTTCAAAAACCCGGCGGGGCTTGTATTACCTCTTCAAGCTGACTAACTCTTGCAGGAGCTCGTCTGCCACCGTTATGATCCTTGAATTTGCCTGAAAACCTCTTTGGGTAATGATCATTTGGGTAAACTCTTCTGCCAAGTCTACGTTTGACATCTCAAGCGCGCTGGGGGCAATGGTGCCCCTTCCCGAAGTTCCCGCCTCGCCAATATCCGGGGTACCCGAGTTATTGGATTGGATAAACGCGTTTTTTCCAAGCTTCATCAAGCCGCCGGCGTTGGCGAAATTGGCTATTGCCAGTTGCCCCAAAATCTTGGTTTGTCCGTTGGAGTAAAAGCCGGATATGGTGCCTTTTGAATCAAAAGAGAACGATTCCAAAGTGCCGGTAGGGCATCCGTTTACAACCGGGGCTGTAATGGTCGACGGGCCTGCCATCTGCGTGACGTCCACAAAATCAAGGCTTATGGCAAGGGGTGCGACGCCGTCGGGGTCAAGGGTTATGACAGGCGGTACAGGATCTCCTGCTAGGTCCACGCCACCATCGGCAGATTTCAAACTGCCATCGTTTTCAAACTCCAATGTTCCGCTGCCTATTGCGGGACTGCCTGCTTCCCATTCCCATTGGTTAGTGCCAACCTTTGTGAATGTCACAACAATGGCGTGGGTTCTTCCTTGGGAATCGTAAACGGTAACTGGTGCAGTTCGTTCGGAGCCTATCTCGCTTTCTGTGTCCAGGTTCTTATCCCATTTCACAAGGTCTGTTGCCGAAGCCGGCATGTTTGAACCTATGGCGATTCTTATGGGAGCCAAAAGGTCCTCGGATTTATCAGTAGGAAGCACGCCCGAGGAATTTGAGACCCATCCTAATATCTTGCGTCCTTCCGCGTCAACCAATACCCCGTCCCCGTCGGTGTCAAAAGCTCCAACCCTGGTGTAGGCTTGAGCGCTGCCGTATCGAACAACGAAAAAACCGGAACCTTCAATAGCCACATCGGTCATCCTGGATGTGGGCTGAAGGTTACCGGGGGTGTGATTAGTGTCAATGCTGGCAGTGGCGACACCCAAACCGACCTGCATAGGGTTAACTCCGCCCCCGGAGAGTTCTGTGCCTGACGGTGAACTGGCGCCCCTCAAAGTTTGGCTGAAAACTTCTTGAAAGGTAACCCTTCCCGACTTAAACCCGGGAGTGTTCACATTGGCTACGTTATTTCCTATTACGTCCATTCGGGTCTGGTGAGTCCTAAGACCAGCCACTGCGCTAAAAAGTGAACGCATCATTTTGTTTGAAAATCCCCTCTCTGTTTTTCGGATTCCCGCGCTCCGTCTGTCGTTCGGGAGCGCTCGGCCTCCCAAAAAGGGTCCGGCCTGGAATCTTTCGCTATCTACCTGTCACAAAGAACTGCACTATCTATGGAAGTGAAAACATTGTCTTTTGCGCGTCCGTCCGGGATAACAGTGACAACTGTCCTATCTTGGGGCGCTACCAACATAGCCACGCCTTTTAATAGCACCAGGGTAGACCTGGCGCCTTTAGAGGACGCTATGTCCATTGCCGACTGAAGGCTTCGTAACCGTTCTTGGTCAAGTTCTTGCCCCCAAGCCGATAGCCGCTCTTGGGCGTGCTTGGAAAAGGTCACAGAACTTTTGCCACGTGCTTCCGCCAAAGTGCTGGCGAAATCCGTTTTTGTGGCCCCGGAGCCGTCCTTTCGTACGCCAACACCAATGCTGCCCTGGGGCTTAATCTGGTGTATCCGCACTTTTATCCCCTCCGACAAATACTAAACACGCCAGCGGAAAAGTCTCGTCGCCGCCTTTAAGGGTGATCTGCCCGTTCTGTAAAGAAACAGATTCAATGACCCCGGAGCATCGCGCGCCGTCAACCACAGCCTGGAACTGTTTTCCCACCAAGCTTGAAGCGCTCAAAAACTGCTGATTGAACGCCATGTCTGTAAGTAGCCCTACGCCAAAAGTAAGGTTAGAGTTCATGGATTCCATTTGTGTTGCCGTTGTAAATTGGGCC
>CAYPVF010000184.1:0-2865 GCA_964414105.1 uncultured Eubacteriales bacterium | reverse complement strand
ATTGACCCCGATGCGTTTTTCCAGCACCTGTGCGTAATCACTGTCTTGGGGAACCTCCGGAACTATGGGCGTTTCTTTCAAACCGGCGCTAGCCGCAAGGGCCCTGGATTTTTCGGCCCAAGCTGAAGCGGTATCCGAGAGTTTCCTCATGGAAGCCTTCATTTCCTGGCTTTGGGCCGGGGAAAGGTCAGCGAAATCTTTAGGAATCTGAGGTATCGCCCCCAAAGCCGCACTGGATAAACCATCACACGCCAAGGCGACTTGTGAAGCGTTTGAGCTTCCCCTATCCGAAAGTTCTTGGAAGATTTCTGCCCACATGGTTTCAGCCGCAGTGAGGCGCTTATACAAGACCTCGGCTCGTTCTTGGGAACTGCGGGAGTCTTTTGAAAACAGCGTGCCTATGAAGCCTCCCAGCTGGACTATGGGACCAGCCAAAACGGGCCTTTCCAAAGAAAGCGTTTCACAGACTTCTTGAAAGCGCTGTTTTATCACAGAATAACCGGGCGAAGGTTCCGGCAACTGTGAAACCTCATCTGTCAAAGCCTGAAGACAAAGCTTTCGCTCCTTCATTCGGCGGGCTGTGGGAACGAACACCGCCGTCTCGAACTGCCTTTGACTGCCGGTTCGATAAAATTCCGAGGTACACTTTTGATCAAGTTCTAGATATTTTGCTTTCAAGTCCTTACCTTCCGATATGGTTGTCACTCCATATCCCCCTTTCCGAAACTCACAGCTCACGGTTCATTTAACAACAAAAGGGTCAGCATGGTGGTTATAATGGGCACCACAAGCGGGTACACATTAGTGAAACAGCAAACCGCTACTCCCACAACCGATATCACAGCCGATTTCAAGCAAGTGACATTACCGCCCCAAATAGACAATGTAGCGCTTATTGCCATGGCGAGGATCGCCGGCTTCATGTCTCCGATGAGTCCCCGCACTACGCGCAATTTGGCGCCGGACGATGATGATCCAAGAGCCAAACATATTATGGCTCCCGGCAAAACAGAGCAGGCTAAAGCCAAGAACAGCCCGGGGATGCCCGCTTCTTTATATCCAATGAACATCACCATATTTGCCACCAAGGCGCCGGGAACCATTTGAGACATGGACAGTATGTCCAACATATCGGCGGGACTAACAAGCATGGAACGGTGCACAAAAAGCTCTTCTATCAAAGGGATAATGGCCGTTCCCCCGCCAAAGCCTATAATGCCTATTCTAAGGTAATGAAATAATCTCATTTTGTCTGCCTTTCCCTTTTGAGATAACGTTTTAGCACTGCAAGAAGAAAAGCGGCGGCCAGCACTAAAGTCGGACTCGCCCCGAAAACGCGCATGGCCACAACCCAAAATGCGATTTCAATCACTACGGGAATAGACTTTACAGACGGTTTTACAAGCATCCACATACCCGTTGCGATTAAAGCCGCGCTTCCCAAACGAAACCCACGGAATGCCAAACTGAACACGCCACTTGAAACGAACCGGGAAAACAGCCTTAATAACAATAACACCCCGGCAATAGAAGGCAGTAGCACAGCCGCACCCATGACGGCGGCCCCTGCCATTCCACGAAGCATGTAGCCAATTCCAACGCAACAATTTACCGCCAACGAGCCTGGCGAGCATTGGGCAGTTGACAATGCTTGGAAGAAATCGGAATCGTCAAGAAACGCGTGCCGCGAAACGATTTCCTTTTTCAAATATGGCACAATAGCGAATCCCCCACCAAGCCCGGAAAACCCCGCCTTAAGAGCTATCAGTGAAAGGGTCCCTAAAGGCGGGCCGCTCTTGTCCATTTTCGTCATTGTGCCATTCCTCCTACGTCAAACTGCTAGCGTCAGTAAAACGCCACACACTTTATAGGCTTTTTTGATTTATCCTGTAGCCTTCGGGTGGATCCACCCCGAGAAGATGTCGCACAAAGTAGTCCCACCGACGGCGAACAATGTACGGATGACTTCCCCCTGAACTGTGGATGCCGTTGGGCAAAAGTAGAAAGTCAAAATTCTTGTTCGCTTTTATAAGAGCGTCGATCAACTGAATTGAAGCGGCAGGTGAAACGTTCTCGTCCATATCGCCGTGCATGATAAGAAGTTTTCCCATGAGGTTTCCGGCATTGGTTACATTAGATTGCTCCGGGTACTGAGAACCCAATTCCACACCCATATACCTTTCTACCCAACCGGCCTTGCCGATCCTATGATCGTGGTTTCCCGCCCAAGCAACGCCCACTTTGTAAAAGTCCGGGTGCGCCAAAAGGGCACGGGCAGCCCCGTATCCGCCTGCCGAGCCTCCGTAGATTCCCACCCGGTTGAGATCCATGTAGGGGTACTTGTTCGCCAACTCGCGAAAAGCCTTGATATGGTCGGGGAATCCCCCATCGCCCAAATTCTTGTAGGCAATATCTTGGAAAGCTAAGGAACGGTATGCCATCCCAAGCCCATCCACTGAAATCACGATGAAGCCCAGTTCGGCCAAAGCCTGATCTGGCCATATGGGACTGCGGCCCTTGCCGGGAAACGCTTTAGGGGCTCTGATGCGGGAAGGACCCGAATAGTTGCCCTCTATGACAGGGTATTTCTTGTTTGGAGCAAAATTGGATGGCCTAATTATTACGCCATAAATGTCGGTGACTCCGTCTCTTGACTTTACGCAAAACCTTTCAGGGAATTGCCACCCTGTCTGAAACAAGAGCTCAAGATCGGCCTCTTCCAGCACTTTCACTAAGTTGCCTTCGCAATCCCGAAGAATGGTCTTAGGCGGCAAATCGACCCTAGACAGCCTGTCGATGAAGTATTCACCTGAGGGCGAAATGTTCACTTGGTGTTCCGCGTCCTCGGGGGTAAGCAAACGCAAG
>CAYPVF010000183.1:0-2999 GCA_964414105.1 uncultured Eubacteriales bacterium | reverse complement strand
GTCAACCGCGCCAACAAAGCCTGACTTCCCCACTTTCCAGATAGCGGCCCAACCCTGATCCAGAACTTCTTCCAAGCCCAGCACAGATGAGAAAAATTGTTTGGCGCCCGAAAAATCGCGAAAATATAAAAAAGTAACACACGAACTAAATTCGCGGGACACGCGACACAACCCCTTTTATGTAGTATTTCGCTTAGGAGCTTTTTAGCCTCCCTATGATGTCGACAAGCCGGGACACCAAATGCTCATGGTATTTCTTGCCCTTTTCCCTTGAAGATTTTGTGGGGCTCCCTGTAACGCCGCCGGCTGCTTTAACCGCTTCTTCCATTGCTTCTAATGTGGAAGGCAAATAGCACAACGTATCACCCGGATACCTGGGATCTACACTGTACAATTGCCTTTTTTCGGGCACAAAATCTTTGACTTTTTCTTCTCGGTATAGTTCCGGCCGGCAATACCACATGTGGGACGACTCAATTTCTTCGGCGTGGCCCAAAGGTCCAAAATCCAGAGCATCTACGATTTCTTTTGACATATATGCCGGGTCAAATATGACTATTTCCATACCCAACCGGCTTTGCGCCCTTTGGCACGCTATTTGCATCCACGGTATGTTTACCAGCCTGTGCCCGTTAATCAGTACCACTTTGTTCAACCCATGTTTTCCCAAGGATTCCAGCACATCATATAGCAACTCCGTAAGAATTTCAGGACGCACGGTAATGGTGCCGGGCAGCACCATGTGGTGCGGGCTCCATCCAAACCACATGGGCGGCGCCACAACAGCGCCCGTTCTTTCTGACGCCGCTTCAGCCAGTGAAATAGCCACCATAGTGTCACACCCCAAAGGCAAATGCAGCCCATGTTGTTCGGTGCTGCCCACGGGCACAATTGCCACACACCCACGCCCGATTTCCGCCGCAAATTCTTCCCAAGTCATATCGTAGAGAATTTTCGCAGACACCAATACCCCTCCAAGAATTGATAGTTTTCAGCCAAGTTTAATGTACCACACGGCTTACCCCGTTTGACATTTTGGAAAAGTTGAACTCATAATCCTAGAAAAAGGGCGCGACGAAGCATCTTGTTGCCACCAAGGAGTAATGCTTAGTGCTAATCGCTGTTGTCACCAACAAAACCGGCGACACAATCCTGAACAAACTAGACCCTCACGCAGGTGAACAAGCATCAATCACATGCAAGGCGGTAGTCCATTCCCTAACTGCGCTAAGCTTTGACAGCGCGACTGTGGAAGTAGGCCCCACCATGCTTGGGGATTTGGAAAACATAAAACCGGATGTCATCTTCAACATCGCAACAGGTTACACGTCGAAAAAAGATCAGGCAAACATCGTAGCCGCCCTTGAACTTTTGGGTTTGCCTATAACAGGTTCGAGTTTTGAAACTCATGTCACGGGACTTTACAAGCACCTTACAAAACACATTATGCAAATGTCCGGCATACCCACACCGGGGTTTTTGGTGGTTGGCGCAGACGGAAAAATGCCCGACAACGAATCGCTGGCAAAGCTTAAGCCGCCTGTGATAGTAAAACCAGGCGCGGAGGGTTCAAGTCTCGGCATATCAGAACGTAGCGTCACCCACGACCCTGAAGAAATCCACGTCCTTGCGGAAGAGTTACTAAACCGCTTCGGGCCGCCTGTGCTTATAGAAGAGTACATTACGGGAAGAGAATTCACTGTGGCCCTACTGGGGTACCCGGAGCCCATGGCCCTGCCTGTACAAGAAATCGTGTTCAATCAGGGGGATATGTACACCTACAGCGTCAAATCAAAAGACAACGTTACACCTGTGTGTCCCGCACAGATACCTCAGTCCCTGGCAAGCAGACTTCAAGCAATGGCCAAACAAATGTTCAAGGCCCTGAATTGCCGTGACTTGGCTAGAGTGGACATACGCTTGTCAGAAGACGGCTCGCCATATTTGTTGGAGGTAAACACACTGCCCGGGTTAATGCCAAAATACAGCGAATTTCCCCGAATCGCGGAGGTTTTTGGGCTTAGCTACACGGCCTTGGTTGAGAAACTTCTTCAAAGCGCTCTGTCCCGCTAATTGACTGACTGTTGACACTAATGATAGGCTTTTTATGGTTAGGATGCGGTTTTAGATTACTGTCGGCATCCGGACTTCCGTTCTACGCTGAATCCTCAAAAAGAGGCGCGGGGGACCCATTTCGTGGGGCTAATCCTTGAAAGGTAGGGCTACTTCATCGGCCCGAGCCCGTCAGCTAACCTCGTAAGCGTTGATGGGAAGCATTTGTAAGACGAAGCAAGTGCTGAAGAGGCGGAGGTACATGCACCGGTCCAAAAAGGCCCCGGAGTAGTAAGCCTGCGTTTCCCCCTATTGTCCGGTTGTCTCGAAACACTGCTGTTCCATTTATTGGCAAGACATCTCTGCCAATAGCTTATTTGGTTATGCCTAAAATCGGATCTTGGCCGCAAAAACAATCCAAGGGGGTATCCGTATGTTTCTATCGCGCCGTGCGCTTTGCGTGGTAGCTGTAATTTTGATTGGTGTGTTCGCTTTTTCTGTGTCAGGATGCGAAAGCAAACCAGAAATCCTGGAAGGCCAAGGTCTATCCATAGTCATTGACTGTGAAGCCAACAGAAAAGATGAGGCTGAAGCCGTCGCGGCCGATCTCAGAAAAATCGGCATTCAGGCTGAAGCCAGGACATGGGAATGGAGCGCCCTGAAAGACGAGTTCATGGCCGGCAATCGTCAGATGTACATGACTGACTGGGGTAGCTCGTATTTTGATCCTTTTGATCTCATTATCCCCAAACTCAAAACTGACGACCGAGGAAACTATTCTTTTTACTCAAATCAACGCTTTGATGAAATATTGGACGAAGTTACGGCATCTGACGACGAAGAAACCCGTCGCGGGCTGTATTGCGAAGCCCAAGACATTTTGTATGAAGATGTGCCGTGGGTGTTCGGATACTGCCTCCAAGAAACAGCCGCCGCTTCCCAAAAGG
>CAYPVF010000182.1:223-3033 GCA_964414105.1 uncultured Eubacteriales bacterium | reverse complement strand
ACAAAGCCATGCTGATTTGAGCCGCCACTATAGCGGTGGTGGCCGCCCCCACACCAACCTGTCCTATACTCGTCAAAACTCCCCAAATTATGACGGCACTTAATGGCGCCCCCAAAAACGCCCACCAAGGGCACGAACTCAATGCTTTTAGGCTACCCTCCGAGAGCCCGAACATGAGCACTATCCCAAGGATGACTGAGGCTATTACATGAACCACAAATGATGCCTGAAAAGAACCGACTTTTTTTCCAAGTACCGCGTTAAGAGTACCCTGAATCGCCATAGACGCGCCGGCTAACGCGGCCAACAGAAGCGGTTTTAGACTCAACCATAACCCTCCGTTTCTTGTACGGCCGAAATCCGAAGTGTCGGCCGCTAACATAGGGGGGACTGTCTTTTGGGTAGTATAGCTCTTGGACAACTAAAACAATTCCGCAACAAATCGTTTAGGAGGACACGCAAATGTACTGGCAAGACAACGCTAGAACCGATTTGGCCGTAGAGAGGGCCCAAATAGCAACGGGCCGCGGCCCCACCCCCGGGCTCAATGTAAGGGAAGAGACAATAGACAATATGAAGCTCACACGTGTGGAGGTCACAACACCCGAGGCCGGGCGGCAGGTAGGCAAACCCCCGGGCCGCTATTTTACGTTGGAATGCCCCGACCTCAGGTTCAGAAGCAGAAGCATTTTGAAAGAAGTCGCAGAAGTTGTAGCCCGGGAGATCTCGACGCTGGCTTCGTTACCCAGACAGGGCGATGTATTAATAGTTGGCCTGGGTAACTGGCAAGCGACCCCCGACGCTTTGGGCCCCAGAGTTATATCTCAACTTATGGTAACCAGGCATATCCGGGAATATGTGCCGCAAGAGCTGGGGGGCAGGCTGAACCCGGTAGCCGCGATTTCACCGGGTGTTTTGGGTATAACGGGAATGGAAACAATTGATATAGTTAGGGGCGTAGTGCAGCAGGTTAAACCAGAACTTGTTATCACAGTGGACGCTTTGGCGGCGCTTTCGTCCCAAAGGCTTTTAACCACAATACAAATTGCCGACACTGGAATACAGCCGGGTTCGGGTGTAGGCAACAAACGACCTGGCATCAACATGGAATCTCTGGGTGTACCGGTTCTGGCCATAGGCGTGCCGACGGTGGTTTCAGGCGCCGCCATCGCTACCGACGTGCTAGAAAGCTATTTCGCAAAATTCAACCCCCATGCCAGGGCCACCCTTGATTCGGTTTCTGATTTCTTATCAAAAGATCTATCCGGACTAATGGTAACCACGAAAGATATCGACTTGGAAATTTTGGAAATGTCGAAATTGGTCGCGGCCGCGTTGAATCGGGCGGCGCAGCCTGCGATAAGCGAAGAAGAAATGTTGGATTACCTACAATAAACTTTGCCGGTGAAAGGGGCAACCGTCCTAACCGGTTGCCCTCTTCCATTACCCAATATTCAATCTATCGGATTACGCTTGCGGTTTCTGGCCGGTTCCCACGGCGGAGAATCTGCCCGAAGCCAAGCTTTGTTCGGCAACCTCGATCATCCGCCTCACCATATGCCCGCCTACAGCGCCGCAAGTTCGTGACGGAATGTCGCCCCAGTAACCTGCGGGAGGTTGGATTCCCAGCTCGTTGGCCACCTCATTCCTGAATTGGTCAAGAGCTGCACGCGCTTCAGGAACTACTGCGATGTTTCTTTTTTGTCCAGTACCCATTGTTTCACCTCCTGTCTTATTCGCAACTTATTATGTACACTAGGAGATAAAACATTCTGACAAAAACTGGTTTTTTGAAGGCAATGAATGTTTACCGGGATAGACTATAGGCACCGTAATCGTGCCCGAACTGGCGTTTCACCATGGCCAACAATCGGCGATCGCTTGGTGTCGATGCTCCACTGGCAATCCTTTCTACCACACCTTTTGCGACATCACGCGCTTGGCCTATCATTTCTAAAGATAAGGAAAGGTTGGAAAGGCGCGTCTCGCTTTCACCGCTTTGCCTGGAACCGAAGAACTGCCCGGGACCGCGTTGCTCCAAATCAAGCGCCGCCACTTGAAAACCGTCGGAAGTCTGTTCCATGACCGAAAGCCTGCGCCTTGCCGCTTCGCTTGTTTCCCGGGAAACCAGATAGCAGTATGATTGGGCTTGTCCCCGCCCCACCCTGCCCCTAAGCTGGTGCAAGGAAGCCAGCCCGAAAAAACCCGCGTCAAGGATAACCATGCACGTAGCGTTTTCCACATCAACTCCAACTTCTATCACCGTTGTTGAAACCAACACATCGATATCTCCATCCACAAATTGTCTCATAGTTTTTTCGGTGAGAGACTTGTTCATTGCGCCATGTAATAAGCCTATCTTAAGACCCGGAAGATACTTGGTTTCCAGCAGTTTCTTTGTGGCCAAGACCGAGGTTCTTTGGGTGTTGCTTTCCTCAATCACCGGGCAAACTACATACGCTTGATGCCCTTTTGCCACTTGGTCCAAAATTTTTTCGTAAGCAATGTGTTGCCTGTTTGTAGTGAGCACAAAAGTATTCACCGGTGTTCGGCCTTTTGGCATGACGTCCAAAACGGTTATATCCATGTCCCCGTAAAGCGTAAGCGCTAGAGAACGGGGAATGGGTGTGGCGCTCATAACTAACACATGAGGCGCGAACGCTTGGCGGCTTTCTGTTAGCGCAAGCCTTTGTTTAACTCCGAAGCGGTGTTGCTCGTCTGTCACCACCAAGCCGATGTCTTGCCACCCCACCGATGGCCCAAGTATGGCGTGCGTCCCGATTAGAACCTGTATCCTCCCCTGAGATAAA
>CAYPVF010000182.1:0-213 GCA_964414105.1 uncultured Eubacteriales bacterium | reverse complement strand
TATCTTTTCTTTCTTTTTGGCTCACTCCCCCAGTGAGAAAGCCGTGATCTACCAGGCGGCCGGCAAAACGCTGAAAAGTTCGGCGGTGTTGTTCGGCTAAAACTTCCGTTGGCGCCAGAAGAGCACTTTGATAACCGTTTTCCGCCGCCGCTATTAAAGCATATAAAGCTACCACTGTTTTGCCGCTTCCCACATCTCCCTGGATGAGACGAT
>CAYPVF010000181.1:0-3041 GCA_964414105.1 uncultured Eubacteriales bacterium | reverse complement strand
CTTGGTAGTAGAGGCTGACATTTTGAAGGTGAAGAACGGTCATAGGGCGCCACTCCTTAACGCTCGCATTCTTTAAAACAACCTGTGTAAGGGCAGGTTTAAGGAATCAGCTGTCTTAGGCGAAAAGACTTAGCGAGTTCGCATTGGAGTTGTGGTGCCCTCCTTTTTTGGTTCTGCGTGTAGCTTATCATATCCCGCTTGCTTTTGCCCTGTCGCGTACCGTGAGTTCTAGTACTAAGGATGGGTAATCTCAGCCGGGGGCACTTCAAGCGGCCCTAATTCCAGACCATAGCGGTGGACGTTAGCTTTTACAGTGGTGTTGATGGTGGCTTCCGCGAACTTATCCAGCCACCTAAAATCCCGAAACTCCGGCCATGTCAAAAACGTTCTTTTTACCTTATTACCTAACCCGAACACATCGGCTCCCATAGACTGGGCTTTTGAAACGGTTCTGTCAATCGTGCCTTTTATATAATCTCCAACCGCTTTTTCCACCACAGGCGTGAGCCTTGGGTCCGAATAATCCGCTTGAGTTTTGATGGAAAGGTAAGTGATAGTGAGGTTCACTAAGATGTCTATTTCGATTTTGTCGCCTTGGCGTTTAGCCTTGATTTTTGTTCCGCTTGTTTTTATGTCAACACCCAGCGAGTATTGGGGATCATCCGGCTTTTGCGGATCGGGTATAACATAGGCGCCCCTTTTGAAATCTCCGGTCAGCATAAGCATAGCTCGGGTTTCCTCCCCCGTGAGGTAGCCCATAAGTTTCCCGCCGGAAAAAGCCGCCGTCCCCATCATCACCACCGGCCCGCCCCCCAGTTTTGGGATTTCGTCGCCCAAAACATCGGTGGGGTTACCCTGGGAATCCAACGCCTGCTTGGGAATGTCTTCGGGTTTTATATCTTGGTCTATTTCGGGCGCGGGAGGGTACTCCAAAGACGGGTCCGGGGTTTCACCTCCTCCTTGGCCTTCTTTTTCGGGGGGTTCATAGTCTTGCGCCAAAGCCATTACGGGACATGAGGGGCTTTGAGAAGACGACTCGAGCAGGTTCGCGAAGCCCACGGTCAGTCTGGTTATGGGGAAAAGACCTGTATCGGCGGATTGCAGTGACAGGGTCTGTAGAAATTTGGTGGGGCTGATTTCAAGGGGGGAATTGTTGACTCTTAATATGTCGGTGGCTTTGCCCCTTGCTACGGCTACCAACGCCGTCCCTCGTATTTCCCGAAACCTGTCCGTGGCTTGAATTGTGGCCCTTATATCGGATTGGGCCAATTCTTCACCGAACAGTATCAGTTGCATGTGAACCAGGGAGAGTGTTCTGCCAAGGTTTAAAGAAGCCAAATCCAAAGCTTCCAGGGCCGTTTTTGTGACCACAGAAAAGGCGGCATAATGGGCTCCAGGCCCGGGTGTGCTAGTTCCTGGAAGACGTAGGTGGCTGGGTATGCCTATTTGGAACGTGGTTAGAAGACCGTCCGGGTGTTTGTCAAAACCCAAAGCCTGCACGAAGGCGATGTCTTCCAGTTCAATTTGGTCATAACAAGCCGTGTGGCTCAAAGTTAAAACAGCCAAAACAACCAGCATTGCGGCCCTTTTCATTTTAATTCACCTTGGTGTTTGGCGCTCTTTTTGCGTCTCAAAAGATGCAGTATTAGAGTAAGATACGGCCAGGCGTAGAGCAGGATGACGCCATAAGGGCGGACGAGGTCGTATTCAATAATGATGGCCGTACCGGGGTCCGGAATGAAATGGGCGCCAATTGCCGTGAGCACAGCCACCGGTATGAGTAACAGCTTGTAGCCCTCTAAGGAAAAAGTGGTGGCCAAACCGTAAGAATTGAACCATATACCTAAGGTCACGCTTAGAACGCCGGCGGTAAGCCACATCAATACGAAAAGTATGTCGAAACGCTGGAAGAATCTGTTGATATAGATGATCCTGGCGACCCTTAAAAACGGCACCGACGTGGTAGCCAAAGACGGGTAAGGGAACATCATTTGGGAAGTGAGCACCGAAAGGCATAATGTAAAAGAACCGACGCCCAAGGCCCACCAAGCAGATTTTGACACCTCTTCTTTCTCTCTGACAAACGCTGCTAGAGCGGCTATAGAAAACAATTCGAAATGGGATGCTTGCCTTACAACGATGGTTTTTGACAGATTCATAAGGCCCGGCCCAAGTAGAGGGAAAATCGAATCCAGATTCCAGTGGTTTGCTGACACAACAGCAAGAAAAGGAATGCCCACAACAAGTACCGCGGCTGTTATCGTCATGAGTCGGCTCATGACTTCCAGCCCATGAAATGCCACAAACAGCGCCACCCCAAAAATAAGGAATTCCACAAGGCTTAAAGGTGTGTCCGGCAAGATTACCGCGGAAATCGCGTGGGCCAATTCGCTTGCAAAGGATGAGGTAAATCCTATGAAGAACACACCCGCTATGATTCCGAAAACGACTGTCACAAATCTTCCCGCAAGTCGCCTTGTAATTTGGACAATGTTGTTGCCGGGATAAGCCTTGAGCACGGTTAACAAGGGCCAAATCCATAGGATACTAACTATGCCCGACGCCAAAGGTACGATCCACGCGGCGGTTTCTCCGCCTTTTACCATTCTTTCCGGCACAGCCAAAAACGCTTTAGCAGTGGTAAACACGAATAGCGCCGAAAAGGCACCCCAAAAACCAATGTGTCCGTCCTTTATGTTATGGTTTTGATGCCCTTCTTTGCTCATGCTCCACCCGAACCTTTTTTGGCGTTATTGGAGCCGTAGGAAGTACCAAGGCTACGGTCAGGATCCAAAGATTTTGTGTGTCCCGGGCGCTTTCGCATCTTATTGAAAGGCTCCCTTGCCAAAATGTCGCTTGAGTGGGGCATGTGCGGAAGCACCGGAGCGGTAATGGGCATCCCTAAGGAGCATAAACTCAGAAGTCTGGTGAGAATGACAATGGTTATCAGTGTAATGCCGGGTATGCCAAAAAACGATGCTGACAGTATTACTGCGAATTTTGTGATCCTCGCCCATATTGAAAGCTCGTAGTTGGGTATT
>CAYPVF010000180.1:322-3104 GCA_964414105.1 uncultured Eubacteriales bacterium | reverse complement strand
CATTGTGGCAGGAGAAGCCAGGGTTTGGAAAGGTAAAACAAAATGGGTGGAAGCCGTAGCCCCTAACGGTTTGGGCGCAACGGTAGAAAAGGGCGACGAGGATATGTTAACTTATTCCATATCCTTCCTGAACTCACTTGAAGCGCCCATACACACCGGACAAAAAGTGGGGGAGGCCACTTTTTATTTGGGTGCCGATGAAATAACCAGAGTAGACCTGGTCGCCAAAGCTTCGGTGGAAAAAGGCGGCTTTTTCCGGGTAATATGGGACAGCATCATAAGAGCCTTCTCCAAAGCATTTTCCAGGTGACTGGCCGGCCAATTTTAGGTAGCCAAATCTATTTTTTCTTTGGCCAGTCGTGACAGTTTGTTAAAGAATATATAGGTCGTAATCGACATGGTGGTCAAACGTATCAAAAACACTATATCCAGGGTTGGAGTAAGCCCAATATGCCGGTAAATCCAAACTCCGAGAAATGGCCAAACAAATGCCGACAATCCCTGGACAATGTTGTATGTAGCAATGTAAATAGGCCGGGTTTCCGTAGGGGAGATATCCAAAAGGGCGTTGAACGAACCCAAGTTGTTTCCGGCCCCGACGAAACCGTTTATGGCGTGAACCACCAGATGGACTATAGGATATTGAAGACGGCCATATAACAAGGGGAATAGCATGTGCCCCGCGGAGCCCAGTGCAAAAATCTTCACGTTGCCATGTTTTTCTGACAAACGGCCCCAAAAAGTGTAAGAAGCGAAAGAGGCTATGCCGCTGGATATGCTAAACGCGCCTAGCCAGGCATTGGATAGACCCATTTGTTTCACCCACAAAATTGTCCAAAGGCTGGCGGGTATATGAAAGCCGATGTTTAGCAGAAGGATGGCCTTAATGTATGTCATAAAAACCTTGTCCTTCAAGATATCTTTGAATGCCTGAAGGCGTGTTCCGCCATCTTGCTTTTTTTCGCAAGGAACAGAAACTTCCTGGAGTTTAGTTAGGTAATAAACCGATACCATAACTGCCGCAAAGGAAACCAAATACAGGACACCGTAATTGCATGGCCAAGGCATGATATCTAAAAATGGTCCGGCCACTATCGTCGCCAAAAGGGAAACCATGGTTATAAGCATGTTTCTTTCGCTAAAAACCCTCCCCCTCAGTTTGGGAGGAAACATTTCACCCATCATAGAAGTCCAGGCGGTATCGCACATAGTACCGGGGAAGTTCCTAAGAGCAAAGACTATTATAAACACCCAGGCTTTTATCATCGGGTTTATGGGTATAACGGCCAAAAGCGCAAAAATCAGGTACGAAAGCCTTGTAATAGTTGCCGCAACCAACGTTGGCTTTAGGCGATTGTCATATTTGTTGATGAGTATCGCCGCGGGTATTTGGGATGACAAAGTAACCAGAGCGGGAAGTGACGACAGAAGGGCGAGCATATAATCGGTGGCGCCAAGCTTTACCGCAAACGCTCCCCAAAATGGCTGCGTGAGACCTGACATTACGGAAAAAGCTACTCCGTCCAGTATACTCATGAAAACGTTGTGTTTAGTTCTTTCATCAGCTATGTAATTGCCAATTTTGAGTCTATTTAGAAACATAGTTAGTTTCGCCCTATCCATAGTGTATTTTCGCCACCAAGTTCGGTTCGACATAGAAATTCGTAAATCCTCTAGCGGGCACTGGAGGAAAAGGTTAGTTTGTAGAAGAATATGTTCGGATGGCTTAACGGATTGTCGAGACGGAGGGTTCACATGGAAACAATAGTGCTGGCGCTAGGCGGAAACGCAATTCTGAAAAGAGGCGAGATAGGTACCGCACAACAACAGGTGAAAAATATCCGCGACACCGCGGCTGAGATAGTACAGCTCGTAAAAAACGGCTTTCGTGTTGTCATAACTCACGGAAACGGCCCGCAAGTCGGTAATATTCTTATACAGAACGAACTAGGTCGGGAAAAAATACCTTCAATGCCCATGGATGTTTGTGGGGCAGAAAGCCAAGGTATGATAGGTTACATGATTCAATTATCCATAAGAAACGCGCTTTTGGACCAGGGCCTTAAAATACCTGTTGTATCGGCGGTTACTCAAGTGCTGGTGGATAGGCAAGACCAGGCTTTTTCCAATCCCTCAAAACCTGTAGGCCCTTTCCACGATCAGAAATATGCCGAATCTCGCCAAGCTTCCACCGGCGAAAAATGGATAGAGGATAGCGGAAGAGGTTGGCGAAGGGTGGTTCCTTCGCCCGACCCTAAGGCGATTGTTGAGGTAGACTCCATTAAAGCATTGGTAAACGCGGGCCATGTGGTAGTTTCTGTAGGGGGCGGGGGCATCCCCGTAGTGCAAGACGACTTGGGACACCTAACAGGCGTGGAAGCCGTCATAGACAAAGATTTAGGCGCACAGCGGCTTGCTATGGCCGTGGGCGCAGATACGCTTCTAATCCTTACGGACGTACCGGGGGCTTGTTTGAATTTTGGCACTTCCTCCGAAAAACTCTTGGGAACAGTAAGGCTTGACCAAATGAAACAATACGATAAGGAAGGGCACTTTCGATTGGGCAGCATGGGCCCAAAGGTAAAGGCGATAATACGGTTTTTGGAAAACGGCGGAAAGAGGGGCATCATTTCCTCCTTGGGAAGCGCTTTACCCGCTTTGAAGGGCCAAGTGGGCACGAGAGTTATCCATGATTGACAAACGTCTGGAAGCCCGTAACAAAGCGGCTTTTATCGCGGATGGGGCTAACTTCAGCATAGGAGGGGCCTTTCTGGAAGCCAAC
>CAYPVF010000180.1:0-312 GCA_964414105.1 uncultured Eubacteriales bacterium | reverse complement strand
AGTACTGCCAACCTTTGTGAGCACCCTGACAGATTCCCCTTTTCTCATCGGCCTTGTCAGCACAGTGCGGAGTTTTGGTTATTTGGTGCCCCAGATTTTCGTAGCCGGTTTTATCGAAAGGTTGCCTGTAAAAAAACCTTTCATGATGAAAGCTGGCTGGGTTATGCGTATGGCTGCTATTCTCATGGCCTCGTCGGCACTCATAGCCGCCAAAAATCAAATACTTGCTTTAACTGTGTTCTATATAGGCCTTTCGGCGCTTGCCTTGGGGGACGGTTTCAGCGGCTTACCCTGGATGGATATTGTGGCGAG
>CAYPVF010000179.1:0-3295 GCA_964414105.1 uncultured Eubacteriales bacterium | reverse complement strand
GCCAAGGTTGGTCAATCTATGTTGTCAAGGTAATCGCAGGTAAAAATGACTTTTCAATTATTGTTTGCTATGCCAAGCCAAAAAAACTAATACATGGTGGATGCCTACTTCTTCGTTACCACCAAAAATCCTTCTTCATCGACCACTATTTGTAAGAGCCTCCACAGTAACTTCTAAGGCCTGTAACACACTGTCGCAAACCATCCTTATATCCATTGATGGTCTTGAGGCCTTACCGGCCACCATTTGTGGCGTGGCGGGAACGTGAATAAACCCGCATAACCCCTTCTTACCAGTGGTCTTAATGTGATGAGCTGCCACATAAAAAACATAGTTGCATAGGTAAGTGCCTGCCGAAAACGTAAGCCTTGCCGGTATCTTTGAGCCCGCCAAAGAATCTACAATCTTCTCCACGGGAATGGTGGAAAAATAGCCGTCCGCGCCATCAGAAACTATGGATCTTTCCTCGGGAACCTTGCCCGCGTTATCTTTTATGTCGGCAGTGTAGTTAATGGCAACCCTTTCCACCGATATTCCCGGGCTGCCCCCCGCCAAACCCAAAGACAGAACCACAGCAGGCTCGAACTCATCGATTAACCCTTCCAAAACTTGTTTGGCTTTGCCCCATTCAACCGGCAAGATACGCGAAACAACCGTGTATTCGCCAATTTCTCGGCCATGAAGCATTTTTGAAACTTCTCCCGAAGGATTTACGTCATCGTTACCAAAGGGTTCAAAGCCGGTAAGGAGCAAAGTTCCTTTCATAACGTTTATCACCTCGTCTGGGATTTAGACGGCTATCTGTTAAAAGTGTTCCTCGAGTCTACAATCTTCTACGCCAGGAACTCATATCCTGCATGGGCCAGTAATGTAAGAAACCGCGCAGACGGCATCCGCGCGGTCGTAATATTATCGATAATCGGTACTGGCAGGAGGTTACGGGATTTTCATACTTCCTTTCATGATCGTGACCGCGCTGCCGCCAACCCTAACACCGTCAACTTTACCGCTTTTGCTTGCGACCTCCACGTGTATAACAGACGGCCGTTTTAAGATATGCCCCTGCTCGCAAACTATTTTAGTCACGGGTTCAGACACGTCTACCAGATTGTTCAGCACCAAATAAGCGCCTGTGGCCCCGGATGCTGTGCCCGTAGCCGATTCCTCGGGCACTCCCACGGCGGGCGAAAAATCCCTGCAGTGAACGGTGGATGCCGGATGGACCGTTTCCAAGGAAAAACAATGCACGCTAATAACCTTCCTGGCGTCTGAGAACTCTGTAAGTGCCTGCATATTGGGGCGCATGGACAAAAGCGCCTCGCGAGACCTAACAGGCGTTATTAAATCAGGCAAGCCAGTAGACACAACCTGTGGCAGGGCGCCGTCAAAGCCTGTGATTGAACCCTTGGGCGCGCCTAAAATCACCTCAAGTTCCGCGATTTCTCCGGGGGTAAGCTCGGCTATAACTTCGGGGGGATTCTGAGACATCATTACCCGTGAAGGGCCCCCTTCACAGCCAAACTGCACATCCACCGGCAAAAGACCGGCTTTGGTGCGCTGGAAAACCCTGGTGTCAGTGGAATCCCCCGAAATTAGCCCTAATTCCGCCAAGATCCAAAACGTGCCTATAGTAGCGTGGCCGCACAAATCGACTTCCGATAAGGGGGTAAAAAACCGCACTTTGAAATCCCCGTCTTCGGATTGTCGATTGTCCCACACAAAAGCAGTTTCCGAAAGGTTCATCTCTCTTGCTATTTTCTGCATAACATCATCAGTAAGCCCGGCCGCGTCCAGCACCACCCCAGCGGGGTTACCCCCAAAGAGTGTGTCAGTAAAGGCATCAACCTGGTAAATCTCAAGATTGGCCATGGTTATTCCCCCAGTCACACGGCACTATCACACAGGAACGAAACCTTTTGGGTGCTCCTTTTTGGACTGTTCCAAAAGCTCATAGTCGACACCTGTCCTTTTTGCCAGCCTTTCTTCCAAGAACTTCTTGGTTTGGGGCGGGAACAAGGCGAAAGACAAAACGTCCTCGTCTTTAGTGTACAAATGGCCCAATTCTTCTTTGGCTTTTTTTAGCCCCGGCTCTATATGATCGGCAGGCCTGTCGGTTATAGGTTTTTCATCGCCTATAACCTTTTTCTGAATATCCAAGTTGACCTGGCCAGGCGCTTTTCCGTAAAGCCCCCTGAAATAGTCTTTAACCTCGTTGGTGGTCATTTTGTAGCGTTCACCTAAAAGCACATTAAGAACCGACTGTGTACCCACAATTTGGCTGGAGGGGGTGACCAAAGGCGGATGTCCCAAATCGGCCTTGACCTTTGGCACTTCTTTGAAAACAGCGGGCAGCTTATCGATTTGCCCTTGCTCATTAAGCTGGGAGATAAAGTTAGAAATCATGCCCCCGGGAATTTGATACCGCAATACGTTTGTATCGGGCACGGCTGAAGCTTTATCGAAAGCTTCGTAATTTGCCCTTACATCCCTGAAATAATCGGCGATTTCTGTAAGAAGATCTAGGTCCAGCCCGGTGTCGTAAGGGGTTTCCTGAAGGGCCGCCACCATACTTTCCGTGGGGGGCTGGGAAGTTGACATGGACATGGTGGAAATAGCGCAGTCCACCACGTCACACCCGGCCTCAATGGCTTTAAGATAGGACATGGACGCCATGCCCGAAGTGTGGTGTGAATGAAGCTGCACAGGCAAGCCTATCTCGTCTTTCCACGCCTTTATGATGCTGGAGGCTTCCTTGGGCGAAATGATACCCGCCATGTCTTTTAGGCACAAGGTGTCGGCGCCCATTCTTTGAAGCTCCTTAGCCACGGCCACATAGTGTTTAAGGTCGTGCACAGGGCTTATAGTGTAACAAACCGTAGCCTGAACATGGGCGCCCATTTCTTTTGTCACTTCAATGGAACGCCTCATATTTCTTGGGTCGTTTAGCGCGTCGAAAATGCGCATTATGGAAATGCCATTTGCAATGGCCGCTTTTACGAAAGCTTCTACTACATCATCAGGATAGTGTCTGTAACCCACAAGGTTCTGGCCCCTCAAAAGCATCATAAGAGGCGTATTCTTGAAACCTTGTTTGAGCGACCTCAATCTTTCCCAAGGGTCTTCCGAAAGAAACCTGAGGCAAGTGTCAAAAGTGGCGCCGCCCCAAACCTCCACTGAACGAAAACCTATTTTATCCATCTTCTCCACTATAGGGAGCATGTCACTGGTTTTCATGCGCGTGGCAAGGAGAGATTGGTGCCCATCTCTAAGGGTAGTGTCAGTAATCCCGACCATT
>CAYPVF010000178.1:0-3296 GCA_964414105.1 uncultured Eubacteriales bacterium | reverse complement strand
CCAAGGAAAAACTGGTAAACTTCTTAGGTCCGGGAGATTTTGAAGCCTCATAACGCATGGATAGAAGGGCTGTTTGAAACAAAAGAATCTCGCGAAAAGCGTGGGTTCTTTGGGCCTCGTACCAAGCTTTTGATGAATCAGGCTGGTGAATCTGGTAGTAAGCCCGCGTTTCTTCCAGGTATCCCAAA
This sequence comes from uncultured Eubacteriales bacterium, assembly GCA_964414105.1. GTDB lineage: Bacteria > Bacillota > Sulfobacillia > Fermentithermobacillales > Fermentithermobacillaceae > JAXGZG01. Next base: position 3,108 of record CAYPVF010000178.1, on the reverse strand, counting down.
CGTGTCAGAACATCTTCCGGTATCCCTTCTGAGATGAGGCCTAAATAAGGACCCAAGGCACCCTCAATTATCGTTTGTATGGAATTGGAATTCAGGCCTTTTGTCGAATGGTAAATGGGTGTTACCGGGCCTTTTCTCACGCTTTGTTCCTCAAAACGCCACACGGGGTGTGCCATCTCCAGCCCGTTTCTGCGCCATTCAGGGGTACCTGACGCCAGAACAATTTGGCCTTTGGCAAACTGTTTTTGAATATATGGCATATTGTACCATACCAAATAAAGGACGTCGTTATTCTGGCGAATACCCACCCGAAAGGCGCGGCCCTTTTGGCTGCCAACAAACCCAAGGGTGATTATCTCCCCTTGAACGGTCACTTTTTCTCCCGGCCTTACTCCGGCAATCGAAGTGACTTTGGAAAAATCATCGATTCTAAAGGGGAAAAAGTTCAACAAATCTTCCACAGTTTCGATGCCCAAACCGTAAAAAAGCTGGGCCTTTTTGGGCCCAACTCCTTTTAGGTATCGAACTGAGTCACGAAGGGAAATCTCTTTTTTCATTCTGAGGAGACGATATAGTAGTACAAAGGCTGGCCCCCGTTTTGCAGCTCAACTTCAACATCCCGCGGTACTAAACCTCTTACGGTCTCTAGCGCCTTTTCAGCGGTTTCCTGTGTCACATCCTGGCCCCAGTAAATCGTAATGACTTCATCTTTCGGCCGTAACATATTTTTCACTACCGTCGCCAAAGTGTCTTCAGGTGTGCTTCCTACGGCCTCAACTTTGCCGTCGATCAAGCCAAGTATGTCGCCTTGTTTCATGACATGCCTGCCAAACTTACCGTTTCGGGCGGCAAAGGTTACTTCACCGGTACGCACTTTTTTTATCGCTTTGGAAGCCCTTTTAAGATTATGGGCCATGTCTTCCGAAAGGTTCAGGGACAAAAGCGCGGCTACCCCTTGGGGGACGGTTTTCGTGGGGACGATGTACATGTTTCTTCCCGTAAGCTTTTTGGCTTGTTTGGCGGCAAGAAAGATATTGCCGTTATTGGGCAGGAATATAATTTTTTTGGCGTTTACGGTTTTTACAGCCGTGGCCAATTCGGCGGTTGATGGGTTCATGGTGGCGCCGCCTTCTATTACAAGGTCGGAGCCTAAGCTTTTCATGATTTCTGTCATGCCATTTCCCGCGACAACTGTGACTATGCCAGTCTCTTTGAGCGGTTTTGGTTTGGGGCTAACCACAACTTGCGGTACCGGACCAGTTCCCCCTACGGCCACAGCGTGAGTTGAAAGCAAAGACCCCATGGCCTCTTGAGCCTGTTCGATCATATTGTCAATGCCCACTTGAGATAAGGGCCCGTATTTCAGGCAATAAGTTAAGACATCGCCAGGTACGTTGGTATGTATGTGCACCCGTACAAGACTTGGGGAACCCACAACCAAAATGGAATCCCCGAATACCTCCAAGTCTTTTCTGAGTTTTTGAATGGGCAAGTTGGCGCCTTTCAACAAAAACTGCGTGTCGTAAGGAAACACTATATCGGCGGTGCTCAAAACTTCGCTGTGGGGGGATATGCCTTCTATGGGATGAGCCAAGGCATCTTGCTTAAAATCGATAGGCTCGTACTTGTGCCCAAAGCCCGAGAGGGCGCCTTCAAGGATGTAGATTAACCCTTTTCCCCCGGCGTCAACGACCCCCGCCTGTTTCAAAACAGGAAGCATTTCAGGTGTCTTCTCCAGGGTATGTTTGCCCCTATATAAACCGGCGGCCATAACATCCTGAATCTTTGCGTCGGGAGTGGCGGCGGCCTTGGCCCCATCCCTTATTCCCCTCAAAACTGTAAGTATGGTGCCTTCAACCGGCTTCATCACCGCTTTGTAAGCAGTGGATACAGCTTCGTCAAGGGCTTTCGCTATGTCTTGCGCTAATACCTGATCTTTGCCCTCGAAATACCTTGCTATCCCCCTAAAGATTTGAGACAAAATAACGCCCGAGTTGCCCCTGGCGCCCATTAACGCACCGTGGCTGGCAAGTTCAGAGACTCTGCCGAGACTGGAGGAAACCTCTTTTACAACGCTGTCGGCGGCTGCTGTAAGAGTAAGACACATATTTGTTCCTGTATCCCCATCGGGGACGGGAAACACGTTTAGCGCGTCAACTTCCTTTTTGTGTTCCTGCAAATTCTTTGCCGCAGACGCGATCAAATCTCGAAACAGTAAACCATCTAGCATCCGTTCGGTCATGTTTAGCTCCCCGAGTTTCCTTGTACCCTTATTCCTTGGACGTTTACGGTCACTTTCTTAACCTTAAGCCCCGTGGCACTTTCCACCGTATACCTTACTTTGTCCACTATCATGCGGGCTACCTCAGTAATACGTACACCGTACCCCAAGATCACCGATAAGTCGATATACAGCGCGTCCCCTTCGATGGATACGGACACCCCACGGGACAAATTCTCTTTACCCAGAAGTTCAGAAATACCGTCTGTCATCTTGCGGCCCGCCATGCCTACCACACCGTAACATTCGGTGGCGGCGGCGCCCGCGACGGTGGCAATTGCTTCTTCTGATAATACTAGTTTTCCAAGGTTTGTTTCAACTTCCTTACCCGACAACGGTGGCAATTTCCACTCCTTCTTTCGTGCTCGTCATATTACATATAGACGCCCTTTGTAATTCTATGTAGACATTTGCTTTTCCTGCCCATAGTCTTGTGCTAGAATGAACAGGCTTAAGCAGTTATAAAGGGGGGCCTTTTTATGGCCAAATGTGAAATTTGCGGCAAAACCAAATCGGTGGGACACACCGTTAGTCACTCAAACATCAAGACCAAGAGGACTTGGTCGCCTAATATTCAAAGGGTAAGAGCTGTAATAAACGGCCGTCCCCGGCGAGTTTACGCTTGCACTGCTTGTTTGAGATCGGGCAAAGTAAAACGTGCCGTAAGATAGTTGGCAAAAAAACACCTCTCGGTAAGTTCACGGGAGGTGTTTTGGTTTTCACACGCTATTGCCTGTAACCGAAAATACCGAGAACAACTCTTACAAACCCCGAAAACATTTTTGGAACTCGCATTACTCGTAATCTCATAGGGTTGATTAAGTACG
>CAYPVF010000177.1:0-3330 GCA_964414105.1 uncultured Eubacteriales bacterium | reverse complement strand
CGTTGGCGATGGAAGCCTTGACGGTCTTTAGAATTTCGTGGGCTTTCGATTCCCTTACCTTTGGCACTTCACAACGCAAAACCAGCAATTCGCCTGTTTGGCTTTCTGTGACACCAATTTTGACCCCTTTCGTTTCCCAAGCCAGTATCTCTTGGCTTACCAAGTGCCGTATGGAGTCAAGCGCTTTACCCGATGCAACTGAAAAGGTTTGCAGTTCCCCTCACCTCCCGTCTATAGTATGTGTTGCTGCTTTTAGGGGAAATTCCAGGCAAACAGCGCGCGGAATAGGACAATTCAAGAGTTTCACCACAGAATGCGGGGTTTTGCCATTGTCATCACCTAAAACTTGCTTGCCGCACCCTTTAGGAGTTGCGCTTGGAGCCGGGGCTGCCAGGGGACTAAGTCATGTGGGTTTTCTGAAAGAACTGAGTTCCCGTGGAATCACTTTCCCCGTAGTAGCAGGCACTAGCATAGGAGCAATCGTTGGCGCGGCTTATGCCTGCGGAAAGCTGGATTTGGCGGAGGAAGTCGCCAAATCTATAACGCCCAGAAACATGATCCAATGGGCCGACATTGTTTTTGGCGGCAGCGCCCTTTTCAAAGGTAATCTTTTAAAATCTGTGTTTCGGCAATTGACCGGCGGACAAACTTTTGAAGAACTGAGGGGTCGAGGAGTATTTTTCAGTGTAGTCGCGTGCGATCTAAAGACTGGGGAAACTGTCTATCTCAACCAAGGGTCTGTAGCCGACGCAGTAAGGGCGAGCATGTCAATCCCGGGAATTTTTGAACCAGTTTCTTACCGTGGCCGGCTTTTAGTCGACGGCGGTATTGTGGGCCTGGTGCCTACTGACGCCGCACGCGCTTTGGGCGCCGCTAAAATCGTCGCCGTTAACGTTTTCCACCCTAAAGACATATGGATGTACACCGCCGACGGGCTGAGGCTTTCGGTAGCAGGCTTTTCGAATACCCGAAAAAAACCCAGAAGACGATGGTCTGTGCTATCTTCCCTACTGCAAGCCATGGAAGTCATGAACACGTCATTGGCGCTTGGGGAAAAGGAACAGCTTCGGGACATAGAAATGACAGCGGACTTAGTGATAAGACCATCTGTGGGCAAATTCAAAAGCCACCAGTTCTATAAAGCCAAACCTCTTATAGAAGCGGGCGAAGAGGCGGCCCGTGAAAATATCGAACAAATCCTGAACTTGGCTGGGGTTACCCCCGTATCCAAAACTCACAATCCCAGTAAGTGACTTCTCCTCCTGCCATATATCTGCTATTCTATAAATGTTCTTCAACGCTGGCTCCCAAGATCCACTTTCCTTGGTGAGAGCGGCAAGCTAGCACTGATGAAGGGCCGAGGGGCTGTCGTGTTAACGAAACGCGGTCAGTACCCGGAGAAACAACCCAAAAACGGGAAAGGCTAAGTCTGTGGGGTTGTACGGATCCTTTGGATGCGCCCAAAAACTATCGCAGACACCTTTGCCTGCCTAAAATATGCCTTGCGCGTTTGGGCGACTTTAGAGGGGGGCGGTGAAAGCGATGCTGGATAAGGCAGAAATTCGAAAGCTCATAGAAGCCAGCGACTGGGCGGCTTTGCGAAACGCTATGTCGCAGTGGAGAGTTCCTGATATAGCAGATCTCATTTCCGGCATGGACAAAAAATACCGTGTTCTTTTGTTTCGTTCCCTTCCGAGAAATATCGCAGCCAGCGTTTTCTCGGAATTTGAACCCCCCGACCAAGAAGCCTTGCTAAAGGATCTTACAGATGAAGAGACCCGCCACATTATACAAACCCTTAAGCCCGACGACAGAACCGCGCTTTTAGAAGAATTGCCAGGCCAAATGACTCAAAAATTGCTTAATCTTTTGAGCCCGGAAGACGTCAGGGAAGCGTGTCAGCTTTTGGGGTACCCGGAAGACAGCGTGGGCCGGCTTATGACGCCGGATTATGTGGCTGTGCGCCCCGAGTGGACTGTTTTAGAAGCCATGGACCATCTTCGCAAAAAAGGCCGCGAGACCGAGACTATTAACGTAGCCTACGTCACCGACAGCACTTGGCATTTGATCGGCGCGGTTTCCTTGCGACAACTTGTCTTGTCCCAGCCTTCCGACAAAGTGTCGTGCATAATGACATCACCGGCCGCAAACCTTTCCGCCTTCACCGACGGCGAGGAAGCGGCCAGGATTTTTGAAAAATACAGCCTTTTTATTCTGCCCGTGGTAGATTCTGACGGTATTTTGGTGGGAATCGTAACGGGAGACGATGTGCTGGAACTCGTCACAGAAGAGGCTACAGAAGACTTCCACAAAGGTGTGGCGGTAAACCCTTTGGGGGTTGATTTTGGCGACGCAAGTATAGGCCTACTCTATAAAAACCGTATTGGATGGCTTATGATCCTTATTTTCGTTGATTTGGTGTCCGCCAGCCTTGTGTCTCGTTTTGAACACGCGATTTCCCAAGTGGTAGCCCTAGTGTTTTTCCTACCGATGCTGATCGACAGCGGAGGTAACGCGGGCGCGCAATCTTCCACTTTGGTCATCCGAGATCTTGCCACGGGCGACGCAAGCCACAAAGATTGGCTTGTGTTGCTCTTGAAAGAACTAGGTATTTCCTTGGCTTTGGGGCTTACCATAAGCCTTGTCGTTTGGGGGCCCAGTTTCCTTACGGGAGGCGCCCCGGTAGGTTTTGTGGTCGCCCTAAGCGCCGCTGCCATCGTCACAATCAGCAGCGTTGTAGGAATCACAATTCCAATTCTTATGAGCCGATTGGGTTTGGACCCGGCTTCGTCAAGCGCGCCGCTTATCACGTCGGTGGCAGACATTCTTGGCGTCATGATTTATTTTAACATTGCCACTTGGTACTTGCGGCTTTAGGCAAAGTACGCTACGGTACCGTCTGCTTTGGAGGTGCGCCGAATGTACGTAGAAAAACCCGAAATTAAGAGTTGTATCGAAAAAAGGGATTGGGCAAAGATTAGACAATTCGCTACCAAGTGGCCCATCGCCGACATAGCGGGGGTTTTGGGCGAACTGGATAAAGCCGACAGAGTTGTAATGTACCGCGCGCTTCCCAGACTTCTCGCGGCGGAGGTATTCGCTTACCTGGAAAGCCACCAGCAAGACGCGTTCCTGCATGATTTGACTGACGAAGAAACCAGAAGCCTTATGGAAAACCTGGCGCCGGACGACCGCACCGCGCTTCTGGAAGAGCTGCCGGCAGAAGTAACACAACGGCTTTTGAGCTTTTTGGACCCGCAGGATTTAAATGAAGCGAGACAGCTTTTGGGCTACCCAGAAGAAAGCGTGGGCCGCCTCATGACCCCAGAT
>CAYPVF010000176.1:0-3397 GCA_964414105.1 uncultured Eubacteriales bacterium | reverse complement strand
TGGTAATTATCGTTCGCACCATCCCATAAGCGCAACATACTGCGTGAAAGTTGTGAATAGCTGAGTCTCTTCTCGAATGTAACAAGCATTTCGATGCGGCGTCCATCGCGATGACGTGCTTCTTTCATGCTGTCATAAGGCGCCCAGCCCATTTCCACTTTGGCCGTTTTTTTTCGCCACTGGACCAGTATTTTGTAGAATTCCATTTCCGTCTGAATGCAATCTTCACAAAGAATAATTATGGGAGCGAAGTGTTTGTCGAGTGCAGCTAATAATGTTTCGAGCGGAATTTGTAAAACTTGTGAAAAAGTACATTCAATATAGTTATTCATCGCTTTTTTCGCATCCTGTGTATGGCCGACAGCTTGGCAAAACCAAAGAGTTTGCGGAACGATACCTCGTTTAACTCCTGAAAGAAACCTTTTGTGAGGAAGAACATGATATCCATTTGCTCTGCACCTCATTGTCATCAATATTGACAAAAATCACCCCGTCCTCCGCCAGAAACTCCTTCAGCAACGCCAGTCGCGGGTACATCATGCACAGCCATTTGTCATGCCGCGAGAGGTCTTCGCCCTCCTTGCCCACGACCTGGGCCAGCCACTGGCGGATTTCCGGGCTGTTGACGTTGTCGTTGTAGACCCAGCCCTCGTTGCCCGTGTTGTACGGCGGGTCGATGTAGATGCACTTCACCCGCCCCGCATAATACGGCAGCAGCGCCTTCAACGCCAGCAGATTGTCGCCCTGGACGAGCAGGTTGCCCGAGTCGGCGTCGCCAGCGGACAGCTCCTCGTCGCACCGCAACAGCCGGTACGGCACCTCGCGATGATGGTCTACAACAGCTTTTTTCCCAATCCAGTCCAGTGTGGGCATAAGGTCACTCAATCGATTTTCTATAGGTGGTTCGCTTTAACAACTTTCATCAATTTTATTACATTTCACGGCCACTGGCTAGGGGTAAATTTCGACGTTTTTCGCTCAAAAATGGTTGAAAACGACGATTTGCGGCGGTTTTTCATGCCAAATCGCTTAAATTTCGCCATTTTTCAGGCATATATGGTGTCGCGAGGGAGTTATCCTTTGCGACGAGGCCGATTCCGTGGTGGCGTCGGTTTTTTGAGTTTTTTGAGTGTTTTTTGAACAAGCCGACTATTAACAGTCGAGGCCATCGTTGCGAAAGACGATGGCTCCGACGGACAAAAAAACGGGAGAATGGCGAGAGAAGAGAAGAAAAGAAAAGCGGAGAGGAGGCAACGTGGGTCACGGTTTGGGCGGCGTTTTTTTGAATGGCCGGTTGTCTTTCATCAGACGCCAGATGACGCGGGCGAGTTTGTGAGCGACGATCACCTGGGCGCAACGGTGACTTTTGCGGCGTTTGATGTGCCGGTTGTAGATGCGGGCGAAGTCGCGATGTTTTTTGATGACGGTGCCCGCCGAGACGTACAGTGCCCAGCGGAGCAGCGGCGAGCCGCGTTTGCTGATGTGCGAAATGCCGCGGACGCTGTCGCCGGAGTCGCGGACGCTGGGGTCGAGTCCGCAAAACGCGGAGTATTCGGCCGGGCCGGCAAAACGACGGACATCGCCGCTTTCCGCGAGAATGGTTGCCGCGACTTCGGCACCGATGCCCAGCGTCATCAGCGGCGGGTCGAGGTCCGCCATGCGGTCGCGCAACTGGCGGTGGATGGTTTGCAGCTGGCCTTCGACGAAATCCAGGTAATCGACGATCATCCGCAGCTGGTCGTTGACGACGTTTTCGCCTTGCCGGGTTCCGATGGAATGCTTCGCGCGGCTTAAGAGATCATCGATGACATCCTGCGTAAGGCGTTTCCTGCTAACGGTTTCCAGCGTTTTCGTTACCTGTTTTTTTGAAGCGACCAGCACGCGCGGGGTCAGCCCGACTTCGCGGACGACGGCGCGCACCGACGTCAGCAGCGGCTTGCAGAAGACGCCTTCCAGTTCCGGAAACACCTGGTCCAGCAGTCCGACGGCGTAGCGGAGGATCGAGCCGTGCGCCTTCATCAGCCGCCAGCGGTGACGCACCAGAAGCCGTAATTCACGGATCGGCTCGTCGGGCACGAGCGTCTGGCGTGCGTCGCCGGCGAGGATCGTCCGGGCGATCAGTTCGCTGTCGACGGCATCGGTTTTCGTTTTGCGGATACGTTTCATACCGCGATTTGCGGTCTGGATCGGGTTCAGCACGACGCAGCAGTAGCCCCTGCGGCAGAGTTCGTCGTGCAGGGCGAGCCAGTATTGGCCGGTGGCTTCCATCGCGACCAGGGGCTTGGTTTTTCCCGTCGCAGGGCGGAGCACCTGGCGTTCGAGCAGCGCGACGCCTTCGCGGTTGTTGGTGAAGGACTTGAGCGTTGCGATGACACAACCCGTTGTGGATAAGGCAGTTGCGGCGTGTTTGCGTTTTCCGATGTCGACGCCGACGATGTTGCGGCAACCGACGGTGACGGTGTTCGCTTTGGTTTTTTGCGTTTGTTTTTTCATGATTATTTGAGGGAAAAAGGTTAAAAGTTGGTTCGATTCCGCGACCTCAATCGTTATACGGAGCGTCCCGGCAAGGCGGTCTCCAACCGACTCATTGGCGGCAATCGAACCGTGTGCGAAACGGTGCGGGTCACATTCTTGTTTACGAAACGGCATTCGAGGAGAGTAGCGTGGCGTCCCGCATCGCGAAAACGGGAGGGTTAAACGGTTTTGATGATGCTTTCGACCAGTTGTTGCAAGTCGTTGTGTCGCAATGACTTAGCGTTTGGTACGGGCAGCAGCTGATAAGTGCCGTCGGGGTCGTGAGCGTTCCATGGGCGAAAGGCGAGGAGACGTTTTTGAATGAGTTGCTGCCGCGCGTGATGAAGTTGATGAATGCTGAAGGCGGGCATTTCCTTTTCGATGACATCCAGCCGCCAGCAGGACAGGCCTTGTTCATCGGCAGCGCAGGCGAGGAAGAGGTACAGGGCGAACTCCTCTGGTTCGAAATCGGCGAGGAATCGCCCGGACCGGATGCGATGATCGACCCACGCGAACGATTTCGTTATTTTGCGTAAGTTGTTTTGTTCAATGGGTTTAAGGTGTTTTTTAAGTGGCATGATATTTTCTCCGTACAGTGACAGTATGTCGGTTTCACATCGATCCCGACCCGGAGGACATATCGGCTGCTGGTGTTTTGAGCGCCAAAAAAACTTCCGGAAGTGCGGCTGTTAAGATTGTCTCAATCATTACGAGCCGCAGATTCGCGTCAATCGCAAAACAGTGCGCAGTATCCCTGTTTTCGCCCATCGGATTTTCGTCGTTCCGAAGAATCCAGGAAGAAAATCCAACAGATAAAGATTTGTTGCGGAAGAAAATGAAGACTTCTTCCGTGTGAAAAAATGAGAACTATTAATATGAGGAG
>CAYPVF010000175.1:0-3471 GCA_964414105.1 uncultured Eubacteriales bacterium | reverse complement strand
TCCCCCAACCTAAATAACAACAGAGCGTCCTTGTGTTTTGATTTAAGGGCTGTCCACTGTGCCATCATGGGGGTTTTGTCGGTCATGGGACAATCTTTCCTCTCAAGTACCAAGTTCCTGCTTCGTGGACTAACACGTTTACAAGTTCGCCGGGCGCCGCGTCCCCTTCGGCGATCACCATTTTGTTTGTTCTGGTTCGCCCTTTCACCCCGGTTGCTTCCTGGGGGTTAGGGTCGGAGTAACCTTCAACTAGAATCTCCAAAGTTGAGCCTATGAGCTTTTGGTTCTGTTGTCTGGTTATTTCCCCTTGCACTTCCACGAGTTCTTGCAGCCTTTGTGATTTTGTTTTTGGGTCGATCTGGTCCTCCATGCGTGCCGCTGCGGTTCCTCTGCGCGGTGAAAAAATAAAGGTAAAAGCGCCATCGTATCGGCACTGTCTCACCATGTCCAGGGTATCCTCAAAATCTTCTTCGGTTTCCCCGGGAAATCCAACGATGATATCCGTGGTTAGGGACGCGTGTGGCACTTCACGTTTGATGTATTCCACCAGTTCAAGGTATTGGCTACGAGTATAACCTCTGTTCATGGTTCTAAGAATTCTGTCTGACCCCGATTGCATGGGCAAGTGAAAATGCTCGCATATGGAAGGGCTTTCTTTCACGGCGCCTACCATTTTTTTTGTGAAGTCCCTAGGGTGTGATGTGAAATACCTGAGCCTCGTTAGGTTTCGCTGTGAATCCAAATCTTTTAGAAGGTCGGGGAAAGTGTAGTCCGCGTTTTCAAAATCCAGCCCGTAAGCGTTTACGTTTTGACCCAAAAGGGTTACCTCTTTGTAGCCTCTGTCAGCCAATTCGGCGATTTCCTGGAAGATGGCTTCTTTTTTCCGAGATGTCTGGGGCCCTCTTACGTAAGGCACAATGCAATAAGAGCAAAAGTTGTCGCACCCGTACATGATGTTGACAAAAGCCGATATGCCGGGTATCGAGGCTCTGGGAAGCCCTTCGGGAAGTATTTGGGATGCTTCAGAACTTTTGCCTTTTACCCTGCTCGGAGATACGGCCACGTGTGGCGGGATTGATATTTTAGGCGGTTTCAATAACGCGATGTTTTCCAGGGCTTTTCGGACCAGTTCCGGTATCTTATGAATATGGCCAGGTCCTGTTACTATTTGTACATACGGTAAGCGCCTTCTTATGCGGTCAACCGTTTCAGGCAGTTGTGCCATGCAACCTGATAGAACCATTACCGGCGGCACCGTGTTTTTACGCAAAGAGTGAATACGCCCAAGTCTGCTCCAAACTTTGTTTTCGGCGGATTCCCTCACGGCACACGTGTTCAGGATGATGACATCGGCTGAAGAAGGGTCGTTACTTTTCTCCATCCCGTGCCTCGACAGAAGCCCGCCTATGGTTTCAGAGTCTCTTTCGTTCATCTGGCAGCCAAATGTTTCTATATAATAAGTGTTGTTTCCGCCCGGCAAGAGCGCTTCACCTCGATACTTGTATTATAGGGGTCACAGGTAAAGCGCACAAATGAAAGGACCCGGCGAAGCCGGGCCCCAAAAACTTACTAACGCTTACGTATGCCCTTAAGGGCTATCCTAAAAGTCGCAACACCGACTGAGGAGCCATGTTGGCTTGGGCGAGCATTGCCGTACCGGCTTGCATCAAGATCTGGTGCCTGGTGAAGGTCGCCATCTCAAGAGCCATATCCACGTCTCTGATACGGGATTCTGCCGCTGTGAGGTTCTCTGCCGCTGTTTGCAGGTTGTTGATGGTGTGGTCAAGCCTGTTTTGGAAAGCACCCAGTTTGGAGCGTTCGCTGGATACTTGGTTAAGAGCCGCGTCGATTACGGAAAGCGCTTCTTTTGCATAGTCAGTGCTGCTCACGCCTATGTCAGAAACCTTCTTTTCCTCCGTACCCAAGGTTCTGGCGCTTACTTCACTGATATCCGCCACCATTTCTTGCCCTGCATTGGCGCCGATCTGCATTCTGGCGCCGCTTTTGGTGACTGTGACGGTAGCTGTGCTGTCTTTGGCGCCTGTAAGGCTAAATTGTGCCCCTGAATAAACGGCTTCTTGTCCGACCCCTGCTATATGGGTGGTAACATCGCCTACCACTACATCGGCTTCGGCGTCAATTCCAGCAACACTTGTGGCCTTCGCCTGTATTGCTGCTCCGACGCCTCCTCCAAGTTCTATCTTATGGGCTGACCCGTAGTTTGTAGCGGTTAAGGTTAGTTCTTGGTCGTCAATTTCAACCTCTACTCCAGCTTTGTCAGCCACTTTGACAATGGCGTCCCTGAGACCACTTACGGTGGTTACTCCTGTTAAGTCAACTTCTACTCCGTTGATGTAAAGCTTCTTGTCGCCAGCAGCTACAGCGTCCTCGATCTTGTTGGTGCTGTCGTCAAATGTGACATCTTTGGAGGCTTTTGTCGCGGCTTCAGTTATTGTTACTTCGTAATCGCCTGTAGTCAAACCAGTTGCGCTGACGACTTTGACATTGCTTGGGTCACTAGAGGATCCTCTTGCCCCAAGGCTTCCGTTAAGTAGCTTCAAGCCGTTGAACTCCGTTCTTTCGGAGATACCATTTAGCTCTTCTTTAAGCTGCTCTAGCTCTTTTTGAATCTCGAGTCTGTCTTCTTGCGTGTTTGTTTCGTTAACTGCCTGGTTTGCTAGCTCTCTCATACGCTGCAAAATGGCATGGGTTTCGTTAAGAGCACCCTCCGCTGTTTGGATAAGAGAAATTCCGTCTTGGGCGTTCCGGCTGGCTTGTCTAAGGCCGGCAGTCTGGGCTCTCATTTTCTCTGAGATTGCAAGGCCTGCGGCGTCGTCGGCCGCGCGGTTGATTCTGAAACCTGAGGATAGTTTTTCAAGTGATTTTGACATCATGTCGCCGGTTACTGAAAGGTTTTTCCATGCGTTTAACGCGCTAATGTTGGTATTGATTCTCAACTGTATTACCTCCCTGTAGTTTTCGTTCCGCGTCCTTTGCGGAACTAGGTTCGCATTTTGTGCTCTAAGCCGCGGCGCCTGCGGCGGTCTTTTTGGCTCCAACGAACCTTCAGTTTTTTTATCGAATCACAGGGATGTTGTGTATAGAGTGTTCGGGCAAAAAGTAGGGCTATCGACCCAAACTATCTCCCAAATCTTCTTGGGTAATGCCGTCTAGGCATTGGTTTACCAGGGGTTTAATATCGAGTTTGGATTCCGCGTTTTGGGCTTGGAGCAACGTGGGCTTTATCACTGGATGTCTTGGTACAAATACGGTGCAGCAGTCTTCGTATGGCAGAACCGAAAGGTCGTAGGTTTCAATGGCTTTGGCAAGCTCGGTGGTTTCCGCTTTGTCAAAACAAATCAGGGGTCTTAATACAGGGAAAGATGCGGCGTCTTCTATTGCAGTTAGGCTTTCTAAAGTTTGGCTTGCCACCTGACCTATATTCTCGCCTGTAAAAATAGCCTTGGCCCC
>CAYPVF010000174.1:0-3480 GCA_964414105.1 uncultured Eubacteriales bacterium | reverse complement strand
TTTTACGGGTGGTTCTCACGGTTAAGCCGGGGAATCTATCAAATTTCGGATACGGGGCAGGCAGACATACGACGATACCCGGAATTGTATACCAAATACACAGACATTGCTCGTGCCGCAAAGCCAACGCCAGATGGGATTTGATGACGGAAATTTAGGCAAATACTCATTCTTTTCGACAAAACGCGGTTTATCTATGGGATTGTAACCGTTTTCACGATATGATAGGAGCGCAGTAACTACACATGGGAGGGGCTGAATCCACAAAAATGGCTTCCACGCTTCTTCAAAACGTTCAGGTATTCTTTGGCAAGGCTGCCGACAAGCTGGAGCTATCCCAAGAGATTAGGGATTTTCTTTCAAAGCCTCAGCGAACCGTTCTAGTGAACATACCGGTTAAGGTTGGTGGCAAGACTCGCGTGTTCCAAGGTTATAGAGTGCAGCATAATAACGCCCGCGGTCCATACAAGGGCGGCTTGCGTTACCACCCGGCGGTAGATCTGGAAGAGGTCGAAGCACTTGCCGCGCTCATGACCTGGAAATGTTCGCTTCTTGACGTCCCCTACGGCGGCGGCAAAGGCGGCGTTTCAGTAGACCCCAGTACCCTTAATGAAAGTGAGCTCGAGGAGCTCAGCCGCAAATTCGTGCGCGCCCTTATGCCAGTTATAGGGCCCGACATCGATGTTCCTGCGCCTGATGTGAACACAGATGGCAGGATCATGGCATGGATGGTGGACGAGGCGGAAGGTATCGTAGGGCATAGCATGCTTCCGTTGTTTACCGGTAAGCCCGTGGGCTTCGGCGGTTCTTTGGGACGAACCGAATCCACAGGTTACGGGGTGGCCATCACCGGCATTCACGCTTTGGAAAAATTGGGCATCAAAAGGACAGAAGCAACCGCGTGCGTGCAAGGTTTTGGCAAAGTGGGTATGTGGACTGCCATGAGGTTGCAGAGCGAAGGCGTCAAAGTAGTTGCGGTTTCCGATATTTCAGGCGCCATTTACTGCAAAGATGGAATCGACATAAACGCCCTCAAAGAGTATACCGCCAATTCGCCTAAGCACTTCATCGAAGGTTATACTCAGCCCGGTTTGGAATCAATTGACCCCAACGGTCTATTAACTTTGGATGTTGACTTGGTTTGCCCGGCAGCTATGGAAAACCAGATAGACGCCGAAGTGGCACGCAAAATGAAATGCAAAGTTGTCTCCGAGGGCGCCAATGGCCCTGTGGTTCCCGATGGAGACGCGGTTCTTTCCGAAAGAGGAATCGTCTCAGTCCCGGATATTCTGGCTAACGCAGGCGGAGTTACAGTTTCGTATTTTGAGTGGGTCCAAAATCGTCAAGGCTTGTATTGGGGCTTCGATGAAGTCATCGACAAGATGGATTCAATGATGCTTTCTTGTCTTGATGAGGTTTGGGATTTGGCAAAAGAGCTCGATACAAACCTTAGAACCGCCGCTTTCATGGTAGCTATAAGAAGAGTTATAGCTTCAGTGAAATCCAGGATGAGCATTTAGGAAACAGCATTTAAAGTAGTCTTATAGGATTAGGGCCGGATGAATGTCCGGCCCTAATCTTGCCTTGGGGGTTCATATGACTGTCCTTAATGTAGAAAACCTTGGGAAATTTTTCGGCGCCCACACCGTTTTTGATTCTGTTTCTTTCAGCGTAGGCCGCGGGGAACGGCTTGCTGTTGTAGGCAAGAACGGTGAGGGGAAGACAACCCTTTTGCGCGTTTTGGCAGGTGAACTCGAGCGCGATCGGGGTACCTTTTCTCTTGTGGGGCGCGCCACCTTGGGCTATGCGTCTCAAACGACGCTTCTTCGCCAAGGTACCGTCTTGTCCCACGCGTTATCCGCGAGACAGGACATACTCGATTTGGCTGACAAAATGGCCAGATTGGAGTCGGAGATAGCCGAAACCAAGGTTGCGGAAAAACAGAAGGAGCTGCTTTGTGATTACGCCAAAACAACTGCCCGGTTCGAAGTTATGGAAGGTTATAACCTTGAACACACGGCAAAAGCTGTCTTAGCTGGTTTAGGATTCGAACCTTCTGAATTTAACAGGGATTCCCAGGTTTTGAGCGGCGGTGAGAAAATGAGACTCACCTTGGCTAAGCTGCTTTTGAGAAGCCCCGACGTTCTTCTTTTGGACGAACCCACAAACCATCTGGATCTTTTGGGCGCGGAATGGCTGGAAAGCTTTCTTCAGTCCTACCCCGGGGCTGTGGTGGTCGTCAGTCACGACAGGTATTTTATGGACAGTGTGTGCCATAAGGTTCTTGAGCTCAAGGGGGGCAAGGGACAGCTGTATACGGGCAACTATTCGGCGTATATTCGGCAAAAAGAAGAAAAGTACCGTTTGGAAAAGGCCGCTTACGAAAGACAAAGTGAGCTTATAACCAGAACCAAGGCGCTTATTCAGAAATGGAAAGGAACCCCCACCCGCGTTAGCATGGCCCGAAGCCGTGAAAAAATGTTGGCGCGTTTGGATATTCTCGAAAAGCCCAAAGGCGACAAAAAAGACATGGGCTTAAAGTTTGATATGGAAAAAGCATCCGGCAACGAGGTGCTTAGTATAAATAAGCTTTCCAAACAGTTCAACGCCCGTCCGCTATTCCGAGATTTCACTTGGAATTGCAGAAGGGGCCAACGTATTGCGTTGGTGGGTCATAACGGATGCGGAAAAACTACACTCATTCGATGTCTTACAGGCGCTATGCAGGATTTTGAAGGTGAGATTCGTTACGGTTCCGGTGTGTCTGTAGGGTATTTTTCGCAGTTGATGGACGATTTACGAGAAGAATTCACCATATTTCAAGAGGTAAAAAGCTTGGGGCTTGAACCCCAAGAGGTGCGGGATGTATGCGGACGGTTTCTATTTTCCGGGGAAGATGTGGACAAAAAGGTGGGTGCTCTGTCCGGCGGCGAGAAAAATCGGCTCATGTTGTTGAAACTGGTTGTGGGTAAAGCGAATTTGTTGTTCTTGGATGAACCCACCAACCATTTGGATATGGCCTCCAAGGAAGTTTTGGAAAACGCCTTACTCGACTTCCCGGGCACTCTAATATTCGCGTCCCACGACAGGTTTTTTATGGATCGTCTGGCTACCCAGCTATGGGTTTTCCAAGACGGATGTATCTTGGTTTATAACGGAAAGTATACCCAGTGGCGGCAACAGTCTCTGTCGGGGGCGCCTGTTGAATATGACAATCAAAGGCCGTCCTTTTTGTTGCTTGGAAGCACCCCCGGTCTGCCCCATTCCAAGGATTTGCCTGCTGAAAACAGAACTGCTATTTCCAAAAAGAGGGTTGCCGCTACCAAACAACTCAAAGAGAGTAAGGAAGACATTAACCGGGCCAAACTGGTTCAAATTGAGGCGGAGATAGAAGCATTGGAAGAGCAACACAGGGAAATGGTTGACTTGTTTCAAAATCCCGATTCATATTTGGACCCCGAGGCCTTGCCTTGGAAGGAG
>CAYPVF010000173.1:0-3505 GCA_964414105.1 uncultured Eubacteriales bacterium | reverse complement strand
TTTACCTTGCAGTATGTCGATACATTGACTAAAAAACAGGGGATTTGCCAGGGCAGCTCGTCCCACCATGACACCGGAAACGCCGGGAAGCGCGGCTTTATCTAAAGCATCGTAAGGGGTCTGTATATCGCCGTTACCCACGACGGGGATATCCACACAATTGGCTATCTGGGATATAGCCTGCCAATCAACTGACCCCGAGTACCCTTGCACAACTGTCCGTCCATGGACCACAAGCATGTCGGCTCCGGCTAACCGCAACATTTCGGCGAGCTCACAAGGGTTTTGGGTGTTATCCCAACCAAGCCGCGTTTTAACGGTTACGGGAACCTGGCACACTTCCTTCACCGCTTCAATTATATCCTTGGCAAGGGGCAGGTTCTTGAGAAGCCCTCCGCCCGAGCCTGGACCCGTTATTTTTCTAGCGGGACAACCCATATTGAGGTCTACGGCGCCAAATTCACCATATACGCCGCTTTGCAGCAGTTTCGCCGCGTGTTTAACCGCGGAAGGTGTATGTCCAAAAAGCTGAACGGCCAGGGGCTTGTCTAAAAAAGAATGGGCAAGTAATTCCTTTGAGTTATCGCCGCTCATTATAAGGCCTTGGGCGCTTATCATCTCGGTGTAGGCATAGGGGCAACCATATTCCCTCAAAATATCCCTGAATACCCTATCAGTGTAGCCCGCCATAGGCGCCAAAATTACCGGAGGCCAAATGGACATAGTCCCTAAAGACAGGGGTTTTAAGATCGGCGATGCCATTCGATTTTACTGGACAACACTATCTTCAGCCTGTATGCCCGCTTCAGCCATAACCCGCTCCGATACGTATATAGGCGCTGCTTGGCGTAGAGCCAAAGCAATGGCATCGGACGGCCTGCAGTCTATTTCAACCTGCTCATCGCCTTTTAAGAATACAAGGGACGCGTAAAAAGTGTCGTTCTTAATCTCATTTATTATAGCCATGGTTAGAGAAAGCCCTGTTAGTTCCGCCACTGATGCCAAAAGATCAACTGTAAGGGGCCGTGATGCCGTTACCCCTTGTATGGGAAGAGCAATGGCTGACGCCTCTGACGACCTTATCCATATAGGAACGAAAGTCGTTTTAGTTAAGTCACCCAGGAGGACAACAGCCTGATCAGTATCGCGGTCTAGCCCGACGCGTTCAACTGTTACTTGAACCATTTTGGCCGATACCTCCGAAAACTAGAGTTCTAATCCCATTCTATTGCACCTAGACCCGGATATCCACAAAGAGCGTTTTCGATAGCCGTCTTTATGTAGCCAAGGCCCTCATCCGTCTTGGCCTCGGCACGAAGCACCAGGGCCGGCTGCGTGTTGGAAGCCCTTATAAGCCCCCAACCGTCCTGAAACAATACCCTTGCTCCGTCAACCGTGACCACCGGAAAAGCCTTGGCGAACTCCCGCGTCAAATCTTCAACAACCCCAAATTTGGTTTCGTCAGAACACGTAACGCGTATTTCCGGTGTCGATTTATACTGTGGGATTTTGTCGACCATACGAGCCAAACTGGTGTCTGAATTTGTAAGAAACCTCAAAAGCCTGGCAGCCGCGTACACTGCGTCATCGAAGCCGTAGTATTCATCCCTGAAGAACATATGCCCGGACATTTCCCCTGTAAAAAGCGCGTCAACTTCCCGCATCCGCGCCTTAATAAGAGAGTGCCCTGTTTTGGTAAACTCAGGATTTCCCCCTAACGCCTCCACAACGTCTACTAAAGCTTGTGAACATTTCACTTCGATAAGGGCCAATGAATTTGGGTATTTCGCCATAATTTCGCGCCAAAACACCGTCTGTAGCTGATCCCCGAACAAAAGTCTTCCGGTGCCGTCCACCACACCTAACCTATCGGCGTCGCCGTCGAAAGCAATTCCCAGGTCCGCCCCTAAATCCAAAACCCGTCTGGTAAGCTCCCGGACATTTGACGCTTGTGTTGGGTCGGGATGGTGGTTGGGGAAAGTACCGTCGGGCTCAAAATACATTTCCTCAAAGCTGGCGCCTAACCTTTCAAACACCTTTCGCGCAATGGGCCCGGCTGAACCATTGCCCGCGTCTATTACACAAAATATCTTCCTTTTTCCAAGCTGTACCCTTTTCCCCAACTCGTCAACGTAGGACGGGACGGGATTTTCGACACGAAAATGCCCCGCCCCTTTGAAAAACTGACGCGTTTCGGCTATTTCTTTGATTCTTTGGATGCCGTCGCCGTACAAAGTATCCGGCCCGAAAGCGAGCTTGAAACCGTTAAATTCGGGCGGATTGTGACTGCCGGTAACCATCATGCCTCCTTGAATTCCGTACTTTATACGCGAATAGTAAAATACGGGGGTAGTAACCATACCTACATCCACAACGCTTACACCGGTGGAATTGAGGGCATCTTTTAGAATACGAGAATAGGCATAAGAGGAAAGCCTGTTATCCCGGGCAATTATAGATTGCTCAATTCCATGTTGTCTAAGAAAGGTCCCATATGCTTGACCTATAAAATATACGCTTTCGGCGGTGAGATCCTTTCCTACCAATCCCCTAATGTCGTACTCGCGAAACATATTCTGATTCACGGATGAACTCAGCCCCTTCCACAAATTTAGATTCTGCCCTTTAAAGCCGATTCCTTTCCATATTAAGGCCTATTACTGTGTACCCGGCAATAGCCCACACCGCACATGACTACTGGCCGACGGCTGCGGCAACACTAGAAAAAGGTGAAGGAGGTGATATTGTGCCCGAAGTAAAATGCAAAGTGACACCGTGCCATTACTGGAAAGAAGGCGGGTTTTGCACTGCCCCCAGTATCACAGTAGATTTTAATTCAAAAGCTGAAAGAAGCACCATGGAAATGGGTGAGCTCGATTTTCAGACTGATAGGATGGGCAGCCGTTCCCATGGATTTGAAGTGGGAGAGCTTATGGGCTCAATGGGTAGCGCAAGTGAAGACAGGGCAAGTACCTCGGAAGAGACGTTGTGCGCTACCTTCAAACCCAAAAGATAGTAACTAGATAAAGGAGCTAGCAATATTTCTGTCGGCGCGGAAGAGGGGCAACTCTCTTCCGCGTGTGCGGGTGAGATTCAGTTGGCATCATCCCCGTACAAGCGGCCTTGGGACGTATTCTTTTCATAGATGATTTGTAACCCTTCCAGAGTGAGCATGGGCTCAACATGTTCGATTGTGGAGGATTCCCGGGACACCAAATCGGCAAGGCCCCCGGTTGCTATCACTTTAGCGCCTTTGCCAACTTCTTTTTTTAGCCTTGTTACAAGACCGTCAACTTGCCCTACAAAACCGAACAAAATCCCGGATTGCATGCTTTCAACAGTATTTCTCCCTATGGCTGACACGGGCTTAACCAGTTCAATCCTGGGGAGCCGGGCGGCTTTATCAAAAAGCGCGTCCGTTGAAGTGACCACACCCGGGGCGATGGCACCCCCCAGGTACTCTCCGTCTTTGGAAATTACATCAAACGTAGTAGCCGTCCCATAA
>CAYPVF010000172.1:1348-3628 GCA_964414105.1 uncultured Eubacteriales bacterium | reverse complement strand
CACGCCCTTTGGATTCCAAAACCGCCCACGGTTGAATCAAGTCGTTTTCGTATTTGTCAGCATAGTCTCGGTAAAGCTTTTGGAAATTGTCACGGTACATTACGGCTAAATGCTCATTGTGCTCATGGCAAGCTGTTCTTTTGATCTCTTTTTCAGCTAGTTCACAAAGGTTTGCCAAATATTTTTTGTACCGGGCTTGCAGCACCGGATCGGCAAGCATTTCAAGTAAAGGCGGGGACAAGGAAACGCCAAGCCTAAACATTACGCCTTCTTCCAGGAGGTCATAAAGCCCGTTGAGAAGGGGCAGATAGCATTCGGTAATCGCCTGAAAAAGCCATCTCTCTTCCAGAGAGTCCTCTTGGTCGGGATTTTTCACAAAAGGCAAATGCGCGTGAAGTATTAAACTTAGGAAGCCTGTGGTCAACAGTCTTTGCCCCCCCATATCCAAGGAGAAGTTGCATCTTGCGGCTCATAACCTTTTTTATAGCGGTCGTGCCAAGGCAAAGGGGCCCACTCTTCACATATGACGTTGGAGATGGTTTTCGCGGGCAGAAGCACTTCGTTAGACCGCAATAACGGATGAAAGCCGCTGGGAAATACCCTGCCCAGTTCCGCCACAACAAGGCTATTTGGGGATGAGATTTCAACGTACCAATTATCCGCGTCATCGTTTATGGGCACATCGACCTGGGTTTTTTGGCAACCCAAGGTACTATAAAGGCGCAGTACCGGTCTGGACATATGCCATTCCCGCAGATGCTTTTGGTACAGTTCCTGACGTCTTTCGCAAGCTACATCCCAATAAGCGTAAATCCACGAGGGATCCCTTGCCATGAGTACAAGGCGGTCGTTCCCGTAGGCCTTTGGCAACTGGTAGCGTTCCTCGTGCCTTTCCCGAGTTTTGTCGTCATGGTCAGGCATCGCGTCTTTATGGCGAGCCCAAGCACCCGGCTCAATACGTATCATGTCCGACGCTTCCCAATCGAGCTCAACTTCTTTACTAAGGTTGTCAAGCTTAAGACGACTCCCGGGCAAATCCCGGCTCACCCTGGGGCTTTTGTCGCGCCTT
Source organism: uncultured Eubacteriales bacterium (assembly GCA_964414105.1). Classification (GTDB taxonomy): domain Bacteria; phylum Bacillota; class Sulfobacillia; order Fermentithermobacillales; family Fermentithermobacillaceae; genus JAXGZG01. The sequence goes on along the minus strand of CAYPVF010000172.1, from coordinate 2,559 downwards.
TGCCAGTGTAGGTAATATGTTAATGCCAGGATTCCTAGGATGAAAGTTGATATGAAAAACCAGCGCACGAATACTCTGCCTCCTACCAGGCTAAAATCGGAAAAGTGAAGTTCTGTAACGCCCGGCTGTAGTGATTATGATGATTAACCGGAAGATTTATTCCAAAGAGGTGGCTAGCGTATGCGCCCGGTGGTGCTCGGTAACAGCAGTCTTTACCTGGGGTTTGACGATAGGTGCTGTCTTAGGGAGCTTTTTTGGCCCACTGTCGGATTAGAAAACCATATTAGGGAAAATTCGCGAAATCGGATGCTCCTTTGGTTTCGAGGAGAGTTTTCTGAGGTAGGGGCTTCTGATTGGATAGTGCGGGGCCACTATGAAAAAGGAATGGTATTTTCTTGGAAGTGTGAACATACGGTTTGGCCCGTATCTTGCAGGATCCTTGATTGCGTGGACCCGTATAAACATGTGTGGGCGCGTAGAGTGATTGTACAGGCTCCCCAAGGCGAAAAGGTGGGCCTTTATACGCGCCAAGCCTATGCTTTGGGAGAAAATACAATTGGCGAATCAGGCTTTTGGCAGTCAAAGGCGGAACGTCTGTACCATTATAAGGGAAAGATGTGGGTCGCGTCTTGTTTGTTGAAGCCCCGGGAAGAAATCCCTACATCGGCGGCAGTGGCTAAACTTAGAGACGGGGGTGTGGGGCTAGACGAATGGCGGGGTTCTATAAGAGGCGCCCTAATAGATCACGGCTTGATAGAAAGCATGTTAGGGACAATTCTGCCGCTTGAATCCCAAGATGTTGCCGCGGAATGGGTGTTCACCTTCGGGCATAGCCAAAGTCAAGTGGACAAAGCAATGGATCAAGCGTCTACGGCGCGATTTCAAGGTATCGCAAAAAGATCGGAAGCCCACTGGAAGTCACTGCCCGTAAAAGACGGTGTTTCCCTGAAAGTTTTGTTATCGCACACCGATAGAAGCGGCGCGATAATCGCTTCGTGTGATACTGAAGTCATGGGAGATTTTAGGGATCATTACCGTTACGTGTGGCACAGAGATGCGGCAATGTGCGCTTCAACTATGGCGCGCCAAGGCTATTTGCAGCCGGTTGAAAAGTACCTGCAATTTTGCGGGCGAACACTAAATGACTTGGGTTTCTTCTGGCAACGGTATCGACCGGACGGTACAAGGGGATCGAGCTGGCACGACCCAAA
>CAYPVF010000172.1:0-1338 GCA_964414105.1 uncultured Eubacteriales bacterium | reverse complement strand
GGGAGAGCTGTCTATTCAGCAGGATGAGACTTCCTTGGCCCTAATAACAGCCGGTGATTACCTGCTAAGCGGCGGTTCCTTAGAATTTCTGGAATCCATCTACCAAAGTTTTATAGAAAAAGCAGCTGAGTTCATTTTGGAGTACAGATGCCTTGGGGGTACGTTGTGTAAACCATCGTACGACCTATGGGAGGAAAGGCGCGGAATATTCAGTTTTACACAAGCGTCTTGTGCCATAGGTTTGTTTTTGGCGTCAACTATTGCCCAAAGACTCGGGTCAGGTGATGCGGACAGGTTTTTTCAAGGGGCTTTAGAACTCGTAGACGGCTTGGAAAACGTGCTTTGTTCGCCTTCCCTGGGGTTTTCCAGGGGTATATGGCAAGGTTGGGATCGGGGCGAACTGCAATACGACTGGACAGCCGATTCCAGCTTATTTTTAATCCCGCTTCTTTGTTCAAGGTTCAGCGAGAAGATGCCCGCGAAAAACTGTTTACTGAAAGTATTGGAGCTATCCAAAACCACTTGGGAACGCCTTCGCAGCCGACTGGTTGTGCCGGACGGTACCGGGGGCTTTTGTGGGATTGCCAGGTACCAGGGGGATTGGTACTGCCGTCCCGACAATAGCGAAAACTTGCCGGGAAACCCCTGGCTGATATCGACTGCGTGGTACGTAATGAGCGGGCTTCAGCTGGGGTTTCTAGATGTCCAAAGCATCGCCGAAGCTATGGCGTGGTTTGACACTTCCAGTCTTTTTAGCGGTGTAATGCCAGAGCAAGTTGATTGTGTTTCTCTCGCGCCGGCGTCTGTGGCGCCTTTGGCATGGTCTCACGCAATGTATTTGGAATTGCATGCTGCAAGCCTGGGTAAGCTAACTGCCAATATCGGCTAGAAATATCGCGGGTTTTCGCATTATTTGGTTCCGGGGCGCAACACAAATAGAGGAATTCTGCCAATTAGGGCGAATATGCCCTTGAACTGGTGATATCAACTATTTGGGAGGGGAAAGTGTGGCACTTCCAAGCCTTACTCCGGAAGAAAAAAGAAAAGCGTTGGAAAAAGCCCAAACAATGCGTCGCGCCAGGGCTGAATTACGGTTGAAACTGAAAAAAGGTGAGGTTAAGCTCGCCGACATAGTACAGCTGGATGATCCCGTAATCACGCGAATGAAGGTATCTTATCTATTAAAGTCTCTTCCCAGGGTCGGCAAAGTTAAAGCCGACAGAATTATGGAAGAAGTGGGTATCGACGAATCCCGGCGCATCCAAGGTTTAGGGAAAAGGCAAAAGGAAGCTTTATTGGCACGTTTTATGGAGAAATAGATGGCGGTTTTCGGGGGGC
>CAYPVF010000171.1:0-3633 GCA_964414105.1 uncultured Eubacteriales bacterium | reverse complement strand
TAACACTGGCTTTTGTCATATCGGAATGTGTCTCTTACTCCTTTCAAAACCAATTTTCACACCCTATATCATTCCCAGGACTAAGCCGCAAAACCCCATAGCCACTAGCCGGGCTCCAAAAAACCGCGCAAATAAAGGAGGGCGCGCTTTTCCATCCTGGACACCTGGGCTTGGGACACGCCTAATTCCTGCGCGAGCTCGACCTGGGTTTTCCCATGAAAAAATCGGCCTTGAACGACTGTTCTTTCTTGGGGATTCAGCTGACTGAGGGCTTCTTGGATATCCAGGCTTTGTGTGGATTGGTCATTTGAATGAGACACATTTGCGGCAGTTTCTTTACTCCACGGCGGTAAATCTTCAAAATATACAGGGGGTGAGGTGGCGTCTAGGGCTTCAAGCAGGCGGTCAGGCTCCACACCCATGGCTTGGGATAACTGGTCAACAGTAGCCTCCTGACCCGTTTTGGCCTTGATATCAGCCGCGGCCCTACGGGATTGCATGGCCAGTTCCTTGTAACTGCGTGAAATTTTCACCGGGGTATTGTCTCTTAGGTAACGGCGCATTTCGCCCAAAATGTGGGGTACCGCGTAGGTTGAAAATGCCACGCCGTAATCCGGGTCGAAACCATCTATTGCTTTTATAAGCCCGATGGAACCCAACTGGTACAGATCGTCTTTTTCCAAAAGCCCCAGAAACCTTTTGGCACAGCTCCAAATAAGCCCTGTGTTTTCTTGAAAGGCCTCTTCCCTGGCATCCTTAACGCCCCGTCGTGCCATACGGTAAAGGGAGTTGTCTACAGGCATCGTCTTTTTGTCATTAGAACCCTGGTTCCCTGGCCGAGAACCGATTCCAGCCGCAAATCGTCTGTGAACGACTCCATAAATGACAGGCCAAGGCCCATATGCTCGTCTATTGTGGTAAAGCCAGGTTCTTTGGCCTTTTGAAGGTCGGCGATACCCACACCAAAATCCACTACTTCAAGGCGTATTTGGCCGTCGGAAAGGTGGGCGTTAAGCACAATCTCGCCTTCTTTTTGGGGATAGGCGTGAAGCACAGAGTTGGAGACTGCTTCCGAGACCACAATTTTCAGTTCTTCCACCTCGGCCAAGCTAAATTGAGACCCGGCAAAGGTCGCTATCGCAATCCTCGCCACGGCCACATTAGATGCCTCGCAGTCGAAACGCATATGGAGTCTATTTTTCACCGGGAAACCTCCCCCCAAAACGAGGTTCTGGGCTCTCCAAAATTCTCAGAGCTTCGTCTAGAGAGCGCGCCACACGCAACACCGACGCAAGCCCGGCCATTTCGATCATGGACAGTATTTTGGGCGGAATATCTGTTAAGATCATGTTTCCGCCAGAGGATGTTATCTGTTTGTGTCTGCCCAAAACCGAACCTAACCCAGTGGAATCGATAAAATCCAGGTCTTTTAGGCTCAAGATCAAGTTTGGAACACCCGCGCGTTTTAGTTCCAAATCAACTTTCTGGCGAAACGTTTTAGCCGATGATATGTCCAGCTCGCCGGACATCCGGGCTATGACCCACCCGGGCCCTGAGCCAAAGGTCAAACGCATTAGCCCTCGCACCGTCCCTTTGCTAGTTTTTTCCTAATGCTAGCTAATTTCGACGATGCGAGGGCTATTCCTTCCCAAAAGCGCCCGGGTTGTTACTTCCCCACGGTAAACGCTTTGAGGTAGCGTAACACGTAGTCCAAAAAGCGGGCCCTGGGGACATCGCTTCCTGCCACCAAGGCAATCTCCGCGAATTTGTCACCGTCAACTGCTACTTGTATGCTGCCTATCACATCGCCTTTTTGTATGGGAGCCACAATTTTTCCTAAGGTGATTTCCTGGGTGATTTCTCCCTTTTGATCTTTGGTTAGAGTTATAGCCAAGGTTGATTGCGGGACAATTTCGACAGTATCCTGCCTACCCTTAAACACCCGCGCTTGGGCTATTTCTTGGGTCTCGTCCAAAACACGCATTGATCTGAAGTTGGCAAACGCCCAATCCAAAAGACGCCAGGCATCGTTCATACGCTGGTCCGGCGTTTCAGAACCCATCAAAACGACAATGAAACGCGACTCTTCCCTGGCCGCTGTCGCGGACAGACAATACCCGGACTTGCTGGTAAAACCCGTCTTCAGGCCGTCACACCCGGAATACAGATACACAAGTTTGTTGAAATTTGTCAGCATGTTTTTTCCGCCGCGAAATTCTTGCATATAAACTTTGGTGTAGTCCAAAAGGTGCGGTACGTTGACTGCGTGCCTTGACAATAGTGCCATGTCCATGGCTGATGTCACGTGCCCTTCCGCGTCAAGTCCGTGGGGGTTCTTGTAACTTGTGTTGTTCATACCCAGCTCTTTCGCCCTTTGGTTCATTCTCGCCACAAATGCTTCCTCGGTACCGGAAAGATGTTCAGCCATTACAACCGCCGCGTCATTGGCTGATGCCACGGCGATTGCCTTTATCCACTCTTCTACTGGCATAGATTCGCCTGGCTCTGCCCAAACTTCTGTCCCCCCCATTTCCCAAGCATTTTCGGAAGTGACAGCTTCGTCAGTAAGCTTGATTTTGCCGGAAGCGACATCTTCCAAAATCAAAGTCAGAGTCATGATTTTTGTGACGCTGGCGGGATTCCGTTTTAGCTGCGCTTCTTTTTGAAACAAAACTTCACCCGAAATAGCATCCATAACTACACAAGAAGGCGAGTCTACACTGGGGGGCAGCACGGAAGAAATCCCATTGGCACTCGCTTTGCCGCAAGGCACATGACTGAAGGGGCCCAATGCCAAAACAAAAGCTAAAGTGAAAGAAATGGCAATTCGTCGCATGGACGGTTTGTGAAGCATGCCTTAACGCCTCCAAATCTGAGTTCTCTGAGCTTAGGATTCCTACGAAGGCTCAAGCTTATTAGATTTGGCCAAAACAGCACTTAGGATGAGCATGTTTGCAGGCCCTGGCAGCTTTGGCTTCGCAGCTTGGGCTTGGTAGCTTGGGCTTGGTAGCTTGGGCTTCGCAGCTTGGGCTTTGATTTGCCGGAAAATCTGACATGCTGCCTGAAAACCCAGCACCTAATCCCCGATCATGCTAGAAAATCCAGCGGACAGCGCCTCCGCCCGTCGGAAAATCTAGCAGGCGGCGCCCTTGCCCGTCGGAGAATCCGGCGATCTGCTGGAAAATCTGACATGCTGCCGGAAAACCCAGCACCTAATCCCCGATCATGCCAGAAAATCCGGCAGGCAGCGCCCTAACCCGTCGGAAAATCCAGCGGACAGCGCCTCCACCCGTCGGAAAATCTAGCAGGCGGCGCCCTAGGCCGTCGGAAAATCCGGCGATCTGCTGGGAAATCTGACATGCTGCCTGAAAACCTAGCACCTAATCCCCGACCATGCTGGAAAATCCGGCAGACACCGCCCTAGGCCGTCGGGAAATCCGACATGCTGCGGTATTCACCGATCTGATGGCCCGTACTCCCCAAAAATATGCCAAAACCACCCAAATTTTCTCGGCGCAAAGGCTTGCGGCGACAAAACTATGTGGTAATATGTGGAATATGGCTGCTAAATCAACTTCGCTAGACCAAAACAGGAACCGGTTTGCAGTGGTTCATCGGGAGCTTCTGGAAGCT
>CAYPVF010000170.1:0-3676 GCA_964414105.1 uncultured Eubacteriales bacterium | reverse complement strand
ACTAAGATGAACAAAAGCCTCATTAGCGTGATGTCCACTCCGAAATACTCAGCCGCCCCGGCCGCAACACCCCCGAGCACTCTAGTGCCCCTAGACCTGTAAAGTTTTTTCACGACCTATCTCCTCCACTACGCGGCCTCTGCAGCTTCTTGGCGAAACCGGCCACCAATAGACCGCCAAACATTATTACGCCGGTCATGAGCCAAGGTATGGCGCCGCTCATAATTTTGAGTGACGTGAACCCGTCTGCCCGTAACGCGTCTCCTATGGTTCTTAAGTTTGATAACCATTCACCCGAGGCCAAAATTCCCCATAGGTTTTGAACATCCGCAAAAGACATAACATAATCGCCCCTGATGATTTCGGGCATTAGCTCCCCAAAGCGCCACTGCAAAATGCCTGCTACCCCCAAAATGGCGGTGGAAAGGGCCCATTTGATATCGGTCCGAAGGGTGGGTATACCCAAGGACTTGGGCTTAATGTCCTTCTTTTGGTTTTGCGAAGGTTCCCAAGACTGAACGCTGCTTAAAAGACTTTCCAGAAACCCGTCGGGCGGGTTTTTTCTTGGGAGCTGTGAGAACAGGGCGTCGAACTCTTCCACCTGAACCAGCCGATGCCTGCAGCTTTGGCAAGTCCTAAGATGGATTCTTATGATAAGTGTCCTAAAAAAGGATATCTCTTTGTAAAAATACGCCTCAAGTTCACTGTCAACCGGACAACTGCCCAGTTTCACAATTGGTCACCTCCAACACGGCCAGAGTAGAACATGTATTATGCCGTGTGCGTCGGAACGCTGGATTCCAGCATGTTTTTTAGCATCTGTCTGCCCCTGTACAACCTGTTCTTGATGACAGTTTCCTTCATACCCGTAATCTGTGAAATCTCCTTAATGGAAAAACCTTGGATATGGAACATGACGATAAGTTCTTTGTAACCGTCTCCAAGTTTGTCAATGGCGTCATTCAAAAGCAGCTTTATTTCTTTGTTTTCATAAGCTTTCTCCGGTCCCAGTTCAGTTGGCGCGCTTTGGAATTCTTTTTCGTTCGGGCTTAAAGGGCCCTCTGAGGGGGAACGCCCAATTTTCCGGCCGCGGTCGGCGCAAAGGTTCCAAGTGATTCTGTAGACCCACGGCAAGAAAGGTTTTTTTAGATCAAAAGAAGCAAGAGATCTGTAAACCCTGAACAGAACCTCTTGCACTATGTCCATGGAGTCCTCGCGGTTACCGGTCATGCGGTATGCAAAGTTGTAAATATTCTTGTGATACCGCCTCACGATTTCGGCAAAACACTCCTTATCACCCTTCTGGGCGTTTTCCAAAAGCTTCCTGTCTTCCACCCGGGAAGGAATCCCCCTAAAGGTCCTGGCTCTGCACCGGATTTCTATAATGTGACTACGCAGAACTGCAGCTTTAGTCTGATAGAACCTAACTTACACCCGCCGTCAGTTTTTCTTGAGTGTTTCTTGCCTGATGATCTCGACCAACCGGTCGCAAGGAGTGTCCAAAGGTTCTTTAGAGCCTAGTTGGGCCAATTCTTGCGTGCCCCCGCCCCTAACCCCCAGAGCTTTAGAGATGTCTAGAACCATCTCCCTGGCATTGGGGTATTCCGCGCCGTTTTTGTAGGATTTTGGACACGCGGCCACCAGTTGGAATCTTGGAGACACTGTGAAAAAAACAACGGGAAGCGCCAACTTTTGGCTAACGGTCTTGGCGGCGAATCTCAGTTCTTCGGCTTCTTTGTCGCTTAAAACTTTGACCAAAACAGAAGACGCGCCGGCATTTTCAGCTACAAAAGTATGGATCTCCAAATCCAAAAGGGATTTTTTCGCTTCCGTTAACGATTTTTCCAGTTGCATGGCCTTTTCTTTCAAAGCGCCCACGGCCTCGGGCACCTGGTCTGGGGATTGGGACAAAAGCTTCGCGGCCTCCTGCAGATACATCTCTTTTTGCCCATAATCGGATAAAGCCCGCCCGCCGCAGCGAAATACCACACGAATACCACCGTGGGCCCTGTCAAGCTGGTTAATTTTTAATAGCCCTATTTGCCCGGTAGAAGACACATGTGTACCGCCACAAGGGCAAGCGTCATATTGGCCGATATTGACCACCCGAATCTCATTGGCGTTCAACGCAAATCGGGCCCTTATGCCAGAAGGCATGTTTTTTTGACCATACACCTGGGTTGTGACGGGAATGTTCTGGAAGATTACGCTGTTGACCTTACCCTCTACTTCACTCACTTGTTTTGTGGAAGTACTCTGGATGTCCAAATCAATAGTCGCGTAATGGTCACTCAGATGAAAACCAACCGTTTTCGCGCCCAAGACGTCCTCAAAAACCCGCGACAGCAAATGTTGCCCCGTGTGCTGCTGCATAAGGTCAAATCGATATGGCCAATCGATGTTTCCCTTCACCTTCAGGCCAATAAGAGTCTCCGGCCGGGTGAGGGCGACACCCTTGGGTAGACAGAAAATGTGGATAACCTCGTCCCCGTCTTCTTTCGCGTGCTCCACCCGGACGGTGAAATCCTTCACGTTTGGCGTCTTTTCTGAAGCGAAAAATCGCAGCTCGCCTTTATCAGCAGGCTGTCCTCCGGCTTCCGGGTGAAACATGGTGCCGTCTAAAACCACAAAAAACTTGTTGTCGGTTATGCCCGCGTTAACCACCCGAGCGTCAAAATCGATACCGTAAGGTGCTTCCCAATACAATTTCTTGGTTGCCATAAAACCCTCGCTCAAATGATAATGTCCTTTTTCAACAAAAGCTGCTTCAAAACATGACTTCCGCCCTGTCTCGCATATTTACGGGAAATATGTTCGCTCCACCCATAGCTGTCAAAACCGACCGTATCCTCTCCTTCTTCGGGCATAGGCACCTTGCTGTTTAGGTTTTGATAATAGCCTTCGCGTATTAGCCCGGCATCCATTACTTCCATAGCGGATGCTACTTGGCTATGGTCCAAGTCTTGGTATTTCTCCTTAAATAACACACACGAAGTAGGTATTCGAGGTCTTGGGGAAGGCTTTTTGGCCGGATATCCCAAAACCATGCCCACAAGGGGGTAGACACGTTGTGGAAGGTCAAACATTTCGGTCAGCATGGGTTCTATCATGGGAGCGCCGCCAAAAAAGCAAGTGCCAAGCCCCAGTGCTTCGGCGGCTGTTACCCAATTCATGGCCGCGTAAGATACATCTTGAATACCCAAAAATAACATTTGAATATCATGTGCTTTGTTTTCCCTGTGTTTGAAAGCAATAAACTTTTCGAGCTTGCGAAAATCCAAACAGCACAAAACGAATACAGGCGCGTTTTTGATAAACCCGCCCAAACGTGTAGACAACAACTGCTTTTTGTCTTTATCGCGTGTGTAAACAAAGGCGTACATTTGTCCGGTAAAAGGCGCCTGTTGCGCGGCTTTGGCAAGGGTCTCAAGGACACAGTCGGGCACGTCCTTGTCCAAATATGACCGTACAGTGGCGCGATTCATGATAGCCTGAAGGCGTTCATCCCATGGAACCATGGCTTACAATCCCCCCGGTAATGTCATTGACCCTAAATATTTTCCTCTTGCTTCAATCATTTCCTTCACCCATAAGCATTTCCCACACCTCGTACAACCGCTCCAGTTCAGTTGTGAGCGCGTTAAACTCCTTCCAAGGCAAGGCCTCGGGGTCCAAA
>CAYPVF010000169.1:0-3705 GCA_964414105.1 uncultured Eubacteriales bacterium | reverse complement strand
TTTTAAAGATTCTTTTTCCCACCAGTTGGAACGAAGCCACCTGCAGCATGACCGACAAAGCCTCTACTATAGGTACTGCCGCGAAAAACACAACCAGTAGTTCGGCTTTCGTAGTTACAGCTAAGCCCGCAAGAAGGCCCCCTAAAGCCAAAGAGCCCACATCGCCCATGAAAACCTTGGCTGGGTTACGGTTGTGCAAAAGAAAACCTAACACAGAGCCGACCCCGGCCGTTGCCAAAGGTACCATGTTTAACCCCAGCGCTTGGGAGCTGCCCCAAGCCGCCAAGGAATACCCTACAAGACCAATCGCTACTACGCCGGCAGCCAAGCCGTCTAAACCGTCGGTAAGATTAACCCCGTTTCCCATCCCAACGACCAAGACTACGGACAAAACTGAATACCATATTCCCAAATCTACGGTAACCCTGGTAAACGGGATGATAACCCAGGAATCCCCAACAAAAGGCCACATGAAAACCACGGCTATAAGGATTTGAAGCAGTATTTTTTCCCTTGCTTTTAGCCCCAGGTTTCTGCGGTTTCTCACCTTCTTGTAATCGTCCGCGAACCCCACAAGGCCGTAACCTACATACAACGCCAAAACCATAACTTCACTTCTTGAAGGCATGGTACGTGAAACTGCGTGATATATACCTAAAGCCACAATAGTACCAGTAATGAAAATGACACCGCCCATAGTGGGAGTGCCGGCTTTTTTCTGGTGTGATTTGGGGCCTTCAGACCGTATGTGTTGCCCCGCGCCTATCTTGCCAAGCCACGGAATTACCGGATAACCCAAACTCCATGCGACGATAAAACCCAAGCCCGCAGGTATTAGTGCTTCCAGCCAAGTCACAGGTGCTCATCCTTTGACAAATCAAGTCGTTTCAATGCCCCTACCAGCGATTCCAAACCACATCCTCTGGAGGCTTTGACGAGTATGATATCACCAAATTTAATTTTGGATTTCAAAAAGTTCGCTGCGTCTTCTTGAGAGGAAAACCAAGCATAGTCTCCCGGGGCAGCATCGGGACCGGTGCATTCCCCTTGTTGCCACCCTTGCACCGTGTGCTTTCCCAATTGTCCAATGGATACGAGAAAATTCGCTTTCCCTTTTGCGTAAACACCGATATCTTGGTGGGCGTCCGGCGCCAATTTCCCCATTTCGAGCATTTCGCCTATGACCGCTATTTTTCGGCCCCGGCCGGCGGACTCCAATAAATCCAAAGCTGCTTTTGTAGATTTGGGGCTGGCGTTGTACGCATCGTCGATAATGCTAATACCTTTACCGGATACAAAATCCAGCCTCATAGGGCTTAATTCCACGTTCAACAACCCATCCTGTATTTTGGAGTGACCAATTCCGAGCCTAAAACCTAACAGGATTGCCGCCAGCGCATTGTGCACTTGGTGTGTGCCGGGAATCTTCAGCACGAATTCATAACGTGTCCCTTGGTAAATCACGCCAAAGGATGAGCCGTGCACCCCCAAAGACACCACGTCCACCCCTCGGCAATGGGCGTTATGGCCAAAGCCGTAGAACAAAGTTTCACAGCGGGCTTTCCTGCCGGCTTTTGCGACAAGCGGGTTATCCCCATTTAAAATCCCCAGGCCATGAGGCGGAAGGTTCTCCAAAAGCTCTGCCTTGGCCAAAGCGATTTCATCAAGGCTACCTAAAACCCCGATATGGGAAGCTGATATGTCGGTCAGAATTCCTATTTCGGGTCTAGCTATCTCACACAGTTCAGAAATCTCGCCCCTTTGACGCATGGCCATTTCCACAACGGCTAACCGATACGAGCCGTCCATAGCCAAAACTGAAAGGGGCAAACCAATATGGGAATTGAGGTTTCCTTGGCTTCTGTAAGTGGGGAATTGCCTGGACAAAACGGCCCACGCCAAATCTTTCGTGCTGGTCTTACCCACGCTTCCCGTTATTGCAATGACTTTTACGGTCTTCTCACTTCGGTATTTTGCCGCAAGTTTTTGTAAGGCCTTTGTGGTGGAATCCACCATCAGTAAACCAAAGCGGGGATCAACGACTTCCGCAAAAGGTTTTTGAATAATAGCGCCCGCGGCCCCGTTCAAAAACGACTGGGTCACAAAGTCATGCCCGTCTACTCGTTGGCCTGGTATGGCAACAAACAAATCTCCGGCTTTTACCCTGCGGGAGTCTATTTCAACCCGGGTAAAACCGAAACCCGGAGCATCGTTTAGCACATGCCCCCCAGTAATTTGGCTTATCTCATTTAGCGAATATGCTCTCAAAGGCTATAGTTGCCTCCTGTACATCATCAAAATAGATAGTTCTGTCTTTGAATATCTGATAGTTTTCGTGGCCTTTTCCGGCAATAACCACTATATCCCCGGGGCGAGCGCAGCCTATGGCAGACTCAATGGCTTTTTTTCTATCGGCGATGCGGACATAGTTATCCATAAGCCGTGCCCCTGCCTTCATAAGCCCCTTTTCTATATCTTCAAGTATAGCGTCCTCATTTTCCGTTCTGGGATTATCGTTGGTTATGACAGCAAAATCACTGGATTCGGCGGCTATTTGGCCCATAATGGGTCTTTTACCTGGGTCTCTGTCTCCCCCGCACCCGAAAACTACAATGACGCGCCCCTGACACATTTGTTTTGCCGCCAAGAGAACGTCCTTAAGGCTTTCGGGAGTATGCGCGTAGTCAACCCATACAGAAAACCCGGTTATCCCGGGCACTACTTGAAGTCTGCCCTTAACCCCAGGAGCGTTTTCCAAAGCCCCCGCGATACTCTCCCAGGAAAACCCGAAACCGTATGCCACACCAGCGGCTGCCAGGGCGTTGAGTACGTTGAAGCTCCCAGGGGTAGATATTCTTACTTTGGCCTTTTTTGCGGGCGAACACAATTCAAAAGCTGTACCCTTGGAATCATACCGGACGTTCTGTGCTCTCAAGTTGGCTTCTTTTGAAAAACCGTACGTCACCACTACCGTGTTCTTGGGCCGCACCTTAGCGAAAAATCTGTCTTTGTGAGGTTCATCTGCGTTTACCACGGCAACCGGGGGTAAATCCCTACTTTTCTTGAACGCGGTATTTTCTGGGCGTAATTGTGAGAACAGCGCTGATTTTGCTTCCACGTAGGAATCCATGGTTTTATGAAAATCCAAATGATCTCTGCCAATATTGGTTAGGACTGCGGCGTCAAACCGAATGTGTTGGGTGCGTCCCATTGAAAGAGCATGAGAAGACACTTCCATAACGGCTGAAGTGCACCCTGCAGTCAGCATATCCCTTAACATGGCCTGTAGATCCAGGGATTCCGGGGTAGTGAGCCTGGATGGGCGGATTTCGTCGCCAATTATGTTGTGGACAGTCCCAAGCAAACCACATTTCTCGCCGGAAGCCTCCAGCACATGTTTTATAAAATGGCAGGTAGTAGTTTTCCCTTTGGTGCCGGTCACGCCAACTGTTAACAAACTAGTGCTGGGGTCCCGGTAGAACACTTTGGCCGCTTCAGAAAGCGCCAGTCGAGAATCCGGCACTATTGCCAGACCTACCCTTGGGCCCAGAACCGAAGACAGGTCCTGAACTATCAAGCCCGCGGCGCCATTTTCCACAGCCTTTCCCAAAAAAGAATGACCGTCGGTTTTGGTCCCGGCTATTGCCACAAAAACATATCCCGGTTTTACGTCCCGTGAATCGTAGGCAATTCCTTTGACTTCAG
>CAYPVF010000168.1:0-3743 GCA_964414105.1 uncultured Eubacteriales bacterium | reverse complement strand
ACTTCCTGTGGGGTTTCGTCGGGTAGGGCCTCGTCGAAGAACATCTGCAATATTCTAAGCAGGTTCAAAAGGGCCAAAAACCCGGCTTTTTCCCTGACAGTCTTTTGAGATTCCCCAGGTTCGTCCGCGAGCAGGTTCTTTGCGGCCCTGAGGAATACGTTTTCGTCCTCAAGTTTGGTTTCGTCCAAAAAAGTTAGCAAATTCTTTAGGAATTTGTCCACCGATTATTCCTCCAATTTCTGTTCGAAGAATTTTTCTGGCCTCTTCCGTTGTGTTATTTACTGCCTCTACCACTGCACTTTCTAAAGACGCGAGATCGTGGGTTTTGGCGGCAAGTCCTTCCCTGTCAATGTGTATACTTTTCAAATTAAACCAGATGTCGCCTGTAGCTGTCACTAAACCTTCGGCGGCTTGCCCTCGAACAATGTGGTGGCGAAGGCTTGTCAGTTTCGAGTTAACCTCCGACTCTAACTTCTCCATTTGGAAAATCAGTGCAGCGAGGTGTCGCACCTAAATCCCCCCAGTTGGCCTTGCATTAGCATCTTATGCCTTGAGTTTGGTGATGGGTCCAAAGATCATCCGGTGTTTTTGTGTTTTCCCAAAGGGAAGGCCGGCGTCCAAAAGGTAAACGCCAATTAAAAGGAGAACAATATTCGGGAAACAATGCATTTAGGGTGCGTAGAAGAGGGGTTATGAAAGTGGACATAGGTTCGGCATTGAAATTTGGCAAAAAGAAACAAGATACCCCAGAAGATAGGGCTTTGCGGCTAGAGCGTGCGCAGGAGCTACACCACGAGTCGCCGGTGGTTGACGGACATTTGGGCACGCTTTGGGATCTACCGTCGTCCGCACACGGCATAGGGTTTTCGGAATTGCGTGAGGCGGGCGTAAAATGCGCCATTGTGTCCGCTTTCCCCAATGACAGAGTTTGGCCTGTTCGCGGCGTACGCCAAGGCCTTGAGGCTTTAGAAGAATTCGGCGCTTTTGGTGGCGTTCCGGGCGTAAGGCTCGTAAGCCGCTCAGGCGATATCGACGATGCTTTGGCCCAAGGTGATTTGGGGTTACTTTTCGCTTTTGAAGGCGGAGAATTTCTCGAAGGCACCCTGGAAACGTTAAGGGTTTTCTACGGCTTGGGGCTTAGGGTCCTGGGGCTTACTTGGAACGAAAGAAATGCCTTGGCCGATGGGGCCGGTGAGGGTATGACCAGGGGTGGGCTTACCTATTTTGGGAAACAAGTGTTAAAAGAGGCCAACAGGCTCGGCATATTGATAGATGCCGCACATATTTCTGAGGCGGGATTTTGGGATGTGGCGGAAATGTCTGAACAGCCTTTTGCCGTAAGCCACGCAAATTGCCACGCTTTATACGGGCATCCCAGAAACCTTACGGACGACCAGCTTTGCGCGCTTAGGGACACAGGCGGCTTGGTAGGAATTTCGTTAAACCCCGCGTACATGGCCCCGTCAGATCAGGATGTCTCTATTTCTACTGTTTGTGACCACATTGAGCACGTCATAGACGTGGCGGGAGAAG
The DNA here is from genome assembly GCA_964414105.1 of uncultured Eubacteriales bacterium. Classification (GTDB taxonomy): domain Bacteria; phylum Bacillota; class Sulfobacillia; order Fermentithermobacillales; family Fermentithermobacillaceae; genus JAXGZG01. Next base: position 2,210 of record CAYPVF010000168.1, on the reverse strand, counting down.
ACCATGTGGGCCTGGGAACAGATGTCGGTTGTTTTGTCAGTCCTATGCCTCAAGGGCTGTCCAACATAGGCGAGCTGAAATCCATTACTTTGGAGCTTTTGAAAAGGGGCATTCCTGGGAGAACTATCACAGGAATTCTGGGCGGCAACTGGATGCGGCTTTTCAGGGCCGTTTTGGGGTGAGCCTTTTGCCATGAAGATAATAGTAGCTATGAACGCTTTTAAGGGAAGTATGAGCAGCCAAACCGCTTGCGACTTGGTTGCAGAGGGCTTTCTCAAAGGGTTTCCCGAGGCTTTGGTGTTGGAAAAACCCATGGCCGACGGGGGTGACGGCACACTTGAAGTGCTGACTCGTGCCCTGGGGGGCGAGATTCATATGGTGCCGGTTTTGGGCCCTTACGGGAAACTTTTGGAAGCGCCTGTGGTTTTGTTTAACCGTGGCCTGGGAGCGCTGATTGAAAGTGCCAAAGCTTCTGGGCTGGCGTTAACCGATCCAAAGGAGCGGGATATACGTAACGCTCAAAGCCTGGGCGTGGGTCAGCTCATGTTGTGGGCCGCCCGGATGGGTGTGAAACAAATAATTGTAGGCATAGGCGGAACCGCTATGAACGATTGCGGAATCGGCGCTGTTCAAGCGGCGGGAGGGTTGGTTTTAGATGCCCAAGGTAGACAGGCGCCTCCCGGCACAATAGGGCTTGGCTCGGTGTCCCGCGTATCCTCAGGCAGTATAAGCGACAGTTTTGCAGGAATACAGGTAATAGGAATTACTGATGTGGCGAATCCCCTTTTAGGACCAAACGGCGCCACGAAAGTATACGGCCCGCAAAAGGGTTTGGGGCCGGCAGAACTTGAAACTGTAGAAAAAAGCATGGCATCGTATGCAAGCATTTTGTCCAGGGATTTAGGAAGGGATCCTTCCTTTGCGCCGATGTCCGGCGCGGGCGGGGGTTTAGCGGCCGGTCTATGGGCTTTTTTCGGGGCAAATCTAGAAAAAGGTTCGCAATACATCATGGACAAAATCGGGTTGCCGCTTTTGCTCCAAGACGCGGATTTGATTATCACAGGGGAAGGCTTTGTGGATTCCCAAACTTTTATGGGTAAGGTGCCTTACGCTGTATGTGAAAAAGCTTTGGAGTACGGCGTGCCTGGGGTTGCCTTGGGGGGCGGTCTTTCTGCCGGCGTTTTGAACGGGTATCCGCCCGCATTCTCCGCGCTATTTGACACAACTATCGGGGCTATGTCCCTTGATACCGCGGTATCCCTGGGCCCCAAAACTTTGTTGTTCCAAGCCGAACAGATTGGCAAATTGGCGAGGATCTTCTGGCTAGGGAAGCCCACCCGCCAAGAGGTATGTGCCGGCGGGATTGTGATTCGTCAAATAGAATCTGGTTTTGAACCGGAAATTCTTTTTATACAAGACAAATACGGGATGATGTCTTTGCCCAAAGGCCATCTAGAACCAGGCGAAACCCTTGAGGAAGCGGCTTTAAGGGAAGTGTGTGAAGAAACGGGAGTTGTGGCCAGGATAAAGGGGCCCGTGGGCGAGACACGCTATAGGTTTCCGTGGCGCGGGGAAGTAGTTTCAAAAACAGTGAGTTACTACCGAATGGAGCAAAAAGGCGGAGAAATCAAACCGCAAGAAGGGGAAAGCACCCAAGTGGTATGGGTTAAGCGGTCGTCTTTATCTGATATCAGAACCTATCGTGACACCCATTTTATAGTTGAGAAAGCTTTATCCTCCGTGTAATAGACACCCCATCTTAGTTCGCTCTTTTCAGGTTGAACATGATCTACGGCTATGGTATAATATGGAAGCGAAGTGGATCCGGCTGTTCCAACTAGGGGAAGCCCACGTTGGGGGCCGGGTCTTTCTTTGCCCGCCCCAAGATTTAGCTTTTGCTTCCAACAAAACTAATTAGGGGTGGGGTTTATGATACAAAAGGTTTGGCGGCAGCTTGTGTTTTTGACAGTAGCGGCATGTCTTATAGGCGCGGTTATGGTGGGTTTACGCCTGTACAAGTTTCGTCAGGATTTTGTTTTTGTCACTGTGGAAGAATCCTCAACAGAAGCTTTGATGTCATGGCCTTTGTTGTGGGACAAATTTCCTCAGGCATATTTCGATGCCGGGGAAAAAGTTTTGGAAGTACCCCAAAAAGTTAACCTGACAGGCGTGTCTTTGGCGCTGTACTACAGCGCTATTTCCCAAGGTGA
>CAYPVF010000167.1:0-3746 GCA_964414105.1 uncultured Eubacteriales bacterium | reverse complement strand
ACCTTATTGTTTGGGCACTTACCCCAAAATGCCGCGCCAGCCTGCCATCAGACAAAAATGGATTTTGGTTCAGCACCGCCCGTAGCCGTTGCCTGCGTTCTTTTGGAGCCCTAGACACAGAACACACCCCCCTTCCAGATCTTTATGACCAGGTGCTAATACTTTCATATTAGTGCCTAGTATATAGGAAGGCTCTATAAGATGGCAATAACGTAAAAAAAAGACTCCGGTTGACCCGGAGCCTTTAATTGCGGTGGCAACGCGATCTTACTTGGAGTCTTTTACCGCGATTACTTCTTTGCCGTCATAATAACCGCATTCGGGGCACACGCGATGAGGCAGAATCAACGCGTGACAATGCTGGCACTCCACGAGGTTATGGGGTTTCAGTTTCCAATTAGCTTTTCTCATATCTCGCCTGGACGACGAGTGACGTCTTTTAGGTACGGCCATCTTTTTTGCTCCTTTCTTCCAACGCTTTTATAAGCTTCAATCCGAAGGGGCTTACGTTTTTATCGTCTTCGTGAAAATCGGAAGTTTTCTCAGACAAATTCTGCTCGCACACGGGAGAGATTCCTTGGCAGTCTTCCCTGCAAAGCGGTTTCATTGGTAAACCCAATAAAACTTCGTGAACTATCATTTCGTCCAGAGAACACGTATTACCCTCTAACGGAAAAATTTCCACCTCAACTTCTTCGCCGTAATCCCCCGGCCGATCAACGAATTTTCCTTCGCAATCCACTGCAAATGGGCTGGGAAACTGGGCCAAACATCTGGAACAGACCAGTTGTACACTGCCTTGGGCGTGCACCTCAACGTGTACATCCTTACCTAAAGATGTGGCCACCCCTTTTGCTGTGACCGGATCGGAAATACCCACTTCTTCCCCGTAAGGCCCAAGATGGTCGGTGAGATTAACTGGTATGCTGCTACCCGCTTTATTCAGTATTGATGACACATCCAGCTTCAAAACGGTCACTCCATTGCACAAAATCCAAGGTCACTTAGGGATTATATCTATCCCAAATTCCGAGTGTCAACCGAGATTACCTCCGTAATACCTTCTCAAAGCAAACCATATAGATTTATGGCAAGAAAGGGAGGACATCGAATGCACTTAACCCCTTTTCTAGTGCTGTCCATAATTGTGGTCATCTTAGTCGCTTTCAAAGCGAGAAAAGATGCCATGATGTCTTTACTTTTGGTAGGTGTCGTAGTCGCGGTTGCGGCGTCTATGATACTCATGCCCGAGCCCTCTTTTAAAGCAGCTGAAAGGGGGCTTAAAGTTTGGTGGGATATAGTTCTGCCCGCTTTGTTACCTTTTTTTATCGCGGCTGAACTGTTGATGGGCTCCGGAGTCGTACATTTCATGGGCGTATTGCTTGAGCCTTTGATGCGCCCGTTGTTTAACGTCCCGGGTACTGGTTCCTTCGTGCTTGCCATGGGTATGGCCTCCGGATACCCTCTTGGGGCCGCCTTGTCTGCCCGCTTAACTCAGGATGGCCTTGCGACCAAAGTAGAATCGGAAAGGCTAATGTGTTTCTGTAACACCTCCGACCCTTTATTCATGGCGGGCGCGGTGGCGGTAGGAATGTTTAAAAGAGTCGATATAAGCCTGTTTATTATGGCTGCCCACTATTTGTCGGCTTTGACAATAGGAATCATCATGCGCTTTTGGAAACTGCGTTCACCTGCGTCCCCGCCTATCGCCGCAAGCGGTGAAGGTTTTATAGTGACGCGCGCCTACAGGGCCATGAGAGACGCCCAAAGGAAAGAACAGAAACCTTTTGGAGAGCTCTTGGGCAACGCCGTAACCAAATCCATAAACACGCTTCTGATAATCTTGGGATTCATCGTTTTGTCTTCGGTAATCTTTGAAGTGCTAAAAATGGCGGGGGCGGCAGACGCGCTGTCTAGCGGGTTTCTGAGCCTCATTCCAGAAAATATAATACCAAGGTCATTACACGAACCCATTGTAAGCGGAATTTTCGAAATCACCATAGGCGCGTCCATGTTGGCTAAAGCAGAAGCCCCTTTAGTTACGCGGGTAGCCGTGACAAGCGGCCTCATAGCATGGAGCGGGCTTTCGGTACACGCTCAGGTTGCGGCTGTTATCCAACCCGCCCGTATGTCGGTGTGGCCTTATATGACTACCAGAGTCTTTCAGGGACTACTGGCGGGATTCTACACCGCGGCGTTTATGAAACCACACGGCGAGCGCTGGGCTTTACCGGCTTTCCAGCCATCAACTATTAAAGGGGCACTGGCATGGTTTCAAACCATGGGCGCCGCCGTTTCAACCTGTTCCCTAATAGTAGTTTCCTTGGCCGTGGTTTCTGTCAGTTTACTGGCCGTGCACTCTTTTCGAAAAAAAGCCTAACCCCTTCTTCTTTTGCCCCTAGGCGGGCTAGGGTCTTCCATAACCCAGTCTTCGTAATCGTCCTGGTCATCGGTAGCAGTAGCCGCCACCCGCCCTATTGCGTCTTCTTGTACAGAACCCCCGGCATCAGACGTTTTCTGGGTGTCGACATCTCCGGATAGCTCGATTCTGCCTTGCCGAATAATGCCCTGGACCTCGGATAACACATCTTCTACCCTTTGCATAAGCCCATCAGCATACTGCCTCGCGCCAGAGTTTATCTCCTTGGCCACATCTTTGGCTTTACCCATCAGATCTTCGGCTTGGATTCGAGCTTCTTTGGCAATGGCGGATTCTGAAGCCAGAGCAGCTATTTGCCCCTGGGCATCCCTCACTATTTCATCGGCCTCTTTGCGCGCCTCCAAAAGAATTCTGTCACGTTCTTTCAGAAGCCACTTTGCCTGCTCCAACTCTTGGGGCAAAGCGGCTCTAAGATCATCTATCAAGTTGTAAACTTCATCCTCGTCCACCAAAAGGCGCCCTACCAAAGGCAGCCTGGAGCACTCGGACACATATGTATCGAGCTTATCCAAAATGGCTAATGCATCCACTTTCTACACCTCGTTTTATTTGCCGTTTGAAATATTCTTGGCGGATTCAATCCGCTGACGCATACGAGTTTCTACGTGCGGCGGTACAAGACCTTTCACGCATCCCCCATGGAAACAAACCTCTTTAACAAGGCTCGAACTGAGGTACAAATACTTCAAAGCGCTTATCATGAACACAGTTTCAAGATCGGGCAACAATTTTTTGTTCATCAGAGCCATTTTAAATTCATAATCAAAATCGGAAACAGCCCTAAGCCCTTTAACTATAACTCTGATGTCTTTTCTTTTACAATATTCGGCAAGAAGACCCGATGCTTTATCCACCACCACATTTGGCATCCCGTGGCACGCTTGTGTCATCATCTCGACTCTTTCCTCTGGGGTAAAAAAAGGGGTTTTTTCCGCGTTTGAAAATACAACCACATAGATGCGGTCGAAGCATTTTGATGCGCGCGCTACGATGTCAAGATGCCCATTGGTGACCGGGTCAAAACTGCCGGGATATACGGCCTCTAGCACAATTTTGCCCTCCAGTTCAATTATCTCCCGTTATTAGTGTATAAACCGGGGTGCATTTGTCCATACTTTTTGGCGAGAGTCAGGGTGCAATCGAAAGGTTGCCTCTAACAGGCTCTTCCTCCGGTTTCTCCTCTCCCAATGCCGCTTCCACTGGGGGCGGCATTTTTTTTGCCCTAAAGACCTTGTCCAGTCTCCTATACCGATTCTATAAGTACAAGCCCAAACCCTGCCATTTTTAGTTTTGGCGCAACAACAAA
>CAYPVF010000166.1:0-3811 GCA_964414105.1 uncultured Eubacteriales bacterium | reverse complement strand
GTTTACGCCGTGTCCGCCTTGTATCTCCCGCTTTCTTCGGCGTTTTCGTTCCCTGCCCGGCTGGCTTTCGGGGTGTTCATGGTTGGTGTGTGTTTTCCCTCTCAAGTAAACCTATCTTTCGTTACTGTAATAGCGGCTTTTTTCTTGTGTTCCGCCATTACCGCAGGCACAGCGTACAGCCTTCTGTACACTGGGGCCACCAGAGCCTTCACCGCGTCGCTATTGGGTGGGTACGATCCTTCCGTTCACTGGTGGGTGGTGGCTCTATCTCTTGTGGTATTGTCTGGGTTTCCTGTATTGGCTCGTATGGGCGGTTACAGGCCCGGGCAGGCGCTTCCCCTTCTAAGCATCGAGGTGGCGGTGCAAGGCCGCAAAATTGGGCTTGTGGCTCTGGTTGATACGGGAAATAATCTGCGGGACCCTGTTTCAGGATTGCCGGTTGTAGTGGTTGATTTGGACGCGCTAAGAACCGTCATTCCCTATGAGGCTACTTCTTTTTTCCAATCTACTTGGGACAGAATTCCTGCCGACTTGTCCGATACCTCAGTAGGCAGACGCTTGCGGCTCATTCCTTTTGAGAGCCTATCAGGGAAAAAAGGCGTGTTGCCCGGTTTTCGTCCCGATAAAGTAATACTCACGCAAAAAGACGGCAAGAAGACGGCTAGAAACGCCATCGTAGGGGTGTCCGGAGAGCGTTTAAGCCCAAATGGTTTGTACCAGGCGTTGGTACATCCCGATTTGGTTTGAGTTTTTATTTACTGGTTTTGGAGGTGGAGTGTTGAAGGTTATAAGTTCTTTCGTGGGAATCATTCTCCGCAAGTGGTCCGGGCTACTAAAACTTATCGGCATAGGACATCGCATCGATTATGTGGGCGGCGCGGAAGTATTGCCCCCTCCTTTGAGCCAAGAAGAGGAGGGTTCGCTTCTTTTGAAGCTTCACACAGGTGATGTAGATGTTAAATCGACGTTAATCGAAAGAAACCTTAGGCTCGTAGTATATATAGCCAAAAAATTTGAAAACACTGCCATTCCCATAGACGATCTTGTGTCTATAGGCTCGGTTGGTTTAATCAAGGCGGTGTCAACTTTTGATATTGGAAAAAACATAAAGTTGGCGACCTATGCCTCAAAATGCATAGAAAACGAAATACTTATGTATCTTCGAAGAACCATGAAAACCAAATTTGAGCTGTCTTTTGACGAACCCTTAAATGTGGATGGCGAAGGTAACGAATTGTGCCTTTCAGATGTAAAAGGCACTTCTGAGGACATAATCTACTGCGATCTTGAAAAAAACGACGACAAAGAAGTGCTTCGCCTGGTGTTGGAGAAACTTCCTTGGCGTGAAAGAACAATAGTAGATTTGCGTTTTGGGCTAAGAGACGGTGTAGAAAGAACGCAAAAACAAGTAGCCGACTTGTTGGGAATATCTCAATCCTACATTTCGCGCTTGGAAAAAAGAATAATGAACCGATTACACAAGGACATTGTAAGTTACCAGTAGAGGCGCCAACATTTTCCCTAAGGTGAACTACCTTCCTTGTATAGTGCCAGCTTGACCCGGTCATACTCTCTATGAGGAATACACCAAATATTGGGAGCATAACCGGGGGTTCATGGGTTGAACAAGGTCGAGATTTGTGGCGTTAATACTAGTCGCCTTCCTGTTTTGTCTGCCGCCAAAATGAAGGAATTATTTGAAGCCAAACTTCAAGGTGATACTACCGCTCGGGAAAAACTAGTAAACGGCAACTTACGTTTGGTTCTCAGCGTCATACAACGGTTCGCTAATAGGGGCGAATACGTTGACGATCTCTTCCAAGTAGGTTGTATCGGCCTCATGAAGGCCATAGACAATTTTGACCTAGGTCAAAATGTGAAGTTTTCCACCTACGCAGTTCCCATGATTATCGGCGAAATCAGACGCTATTTAAGGGACAATAACCCCATAAGAGTCTCAAGATCCCTTCGTGATGTGGCTTATAAGGCCCTGCAAATAAGGGATACACTGGTTTCCCGTTTGGGAAGGGAACCTTCTGTCAAAGAAATAAGCGCAGCCTTAAAAACTCCCGAAGAAGAAGTGGCCTACGCCCTTGATGCTATTCAAGAACCCATCAGCCTTTTTGAACCCGTGTATCACGATGGCGGGGATCCTATCTTCGTTATGGACCAAGTCAAAGACGACAAAGGTGAAAATGACGGATGGGAGCAAGAAATAACCATCAACGAGGCTATGTCCAAATTGCCTGGGAGAGAACAGGCAATAATAAGGATGAGGTTTTTCGAGGGAAAAACACAAATGGAAGTGGCGCAGGAAATTGGTATATCTCAAGCGCAGGTTTCGCGGTTAGAAAAGGCGGCGCTTCTTCACATGCGTAAAGATATGGCGCTGTAAAAATCCCACAAGGGGGCAGTATGGGAATGAATAAAACAAATTTTTTTCAAGGCATTACTTTGGCTCTGGTCGCCGGCTGTTTCCTGTTCTGCGGTTGGGGCTTGGCTGAAGCCTGGAAAGTAGAAAAGGCGTACACACCTACCAACCTATCCCGGGCCACAAACCAGTTGTCTCCAAAAGAAACCGTGCGGCTTCATGTAATAGCTAATTCAGACGACAGTAGGGATCAAGAAGCTAAGCTGGCAGTTAGAGATGCCATAATGGAGTCGTTCGGAGCCCGGTTATCTCAAGCAAAAACGGCCCAGGAAGCCGAAATGGAAATAGCGGATTGTTTAGTGGATATAGAAGCTAAGGCTATGGAGTGCCTGGGCTACAGCGGCATGGAGTACAAAGCCAAGGCGGCTCTTAAAACGGTGTTTTTTCCTGATAAAACCTACGAGGTTCCTGACGGCAATTTGGTTTTACTGCCCAAAGGCGATTATCTTGCCCTTCAGGTTGTGTTAGGCGAGGGTAAAGGCCAAAATTGGTGGTGTGTTATGTATCCGCCTTTGTGTTATTTCGACCTGGTTCAAAAGTCTTTAGTGTCCGGCATGAAATCTTCTTCACCATCGCCTCTTCCTTCACAGTTTTACGATGATATTGCTCTTCCCGTTATAAGCGAGGATGACACACAACCCGTCTCAGTTGAGATACGATTCCTGTTTCTAGACGCCGTACGGGCGGGGCTTTCCCGGTTGGCCTCCTTTTGGGGCCCTCTAGGTATTGAAGCTCAGTTGCAGCCATAACGGGATACACCAAGATGCCCGCTGCATATAATGCACCGAGGTGGTTGTGTGATTCGGGCATCAGATTTGTCCACGAGAGATGTGATAAATACAGTCGATGGACGTCGTTTGGGTAATATCGTCGATGTGGAATTGGACCTTAATACCGGAAAGATAATCTCCGTGGTGGTTCCCGGGCCATCCAAAGTTTTGGGCCTCTTAGGAAGGACCGACGATTATGTCGTTCCATGGGAGTATGTGAAAAAAATCGGCGAAGATGTTATTTTGGTAGAACTTACTGACCACTATTTCAGGAGGACCACACGTTAAGCTGCTATCTTTAGAGCCTCCCCCTACCTTGACTTGCCATTTGGTTCTGGAATACGCTGTCTTTAATAGTCCTATTGTCCCCCACGGCCTTGGAAGGGAGAGCCTGGTGAAAAGACGTCCGCGAAAGAAAGCCAAGTTTGGACAGTACCTGCGACACATAGTTTTGGGTCTTCTCATGGTGTCCTTGGTAATGCTGTTTTTGTGGCCCCATTTGAGGAGCGCTTTGCTAAAAGCTTTCGTTCCGGTGGGGCGGGGGTATCTTGGCGCTTTAGAAAACAAAGTCAGCGGTACTGCCCTAGTATCCGGGGGCAGTTTTATAGTT
>CAYPVF010000165.1:0-3823 GCA_964414105.1 uncultured Eubacteriales bacterium | reverse complement strand
TGTTAAAATAATTGGTACAGATGACAGCGTAACATCTGAACGCGGTAAGGATTCATGCGTTAACACGGGGGCGACCAGGTTCGACGTGGGTAGTCGGGTTTGAGCAGCGAGCATGGGTGCCGTGCCCATTAAAACGGCAAATCAATAAAAGCCAATACTAATTACGCTCTAGCAGCCTAGTTAGGCTGCTACGGTGACGGAGGGAATTCTCTTCTACCTCCTGTTCACCGTCACTAGAAGAGATACTTGCCAAGAGGTTGTCTGGGATCTGGCGGGGAATGAAATTCTGGACTGGCAGATAACGAAGCCCGCTCCGGGGCGGCGAAATCTGCAAGAGTAAAACCGGGGCTACGCTCGTAGAGACTGAAATCAGGTTGCTTGCGGACGAGGGTGCGATTCCCTCCGCCTCCACCAAAGTGTTTTGTTGAAATAAGTCGATTTTTTTACGGTCGGCTTTTTTGTGTTTATATAGGAACCGTAGTAAGTGTGATCGGATAGCAATTGTTCAGTGCAGGGCGCACTGTGATGACCAGAAATATAATTTGATTATCTCCACAAACTGCCCCATAATCCCCGCATTCAATTCCTTGATGTCGGTGTCCTTCCGAACCGTAAAGGTACTCAATTACGCTAGAAACGGTAATAGCACAGGGACCTTTTCAAACGGACTAAGCGGAACAAGAAAAACGGAGAGATCAGGTAATGAATCTGACAACAAGACTGGAAAGACCAGCCGACTACTGTATCGTTAAAGAATTAACCCGCGAAGCATTTTGGGAAAATACAGAGTGCGGCGTGACCGTAGATGAACATCTATTGGTTCATAAGTTGCGGAAGTTACACATATTTGTGCCTGATCTGGACTATGTGGCTGAAATAGATGGGAGAATTGTCGGTAGTGTTATGTACTCCAAACCGAAAATTGTTGCTGGGGGCAGCCAGGAGTACGAAGTTTTAACTTTTGGCCCCCTGTCTATATTGCCGGAATATCAGAATCAAGGCGTTGGCAAAGAGATTGACACCATCTGTACAGTCATGCAGGAGCATAGTCGGATTTGGGGCGAGCGAGGGAGACAAGTGATGAAAAAAGCGGCGTACCGCCGGGCTCACGCTGAAATTTCCGGAGTCAGCCCCGGGTGGTGGTGAAAATATCACCGTATCACCGAAGCAGAGGTGAAATTTCAAGCGTTGGTTTGGGGCAATGATGAAAATATCAGCGCATTGCGTAGGTCGTACTGAAATTTCAAGCGCCATCCGTGGCCAATGGTGAAAATACCAACCTATCCTGGTACTCCACCGAGGGTCTAGACATTCAGCTGAGGGTGCTGTCGTTGCACATTCCAGAGAATAGCAGAATGATCTTGAAGTTGATATCATCGGGTAAGCAACGCTTGGGGATTCGACCTCGTTCATGGTGGCCTATAGCCGAAACTGGTTCGTGGGGGTTTGATCCAATAAGCGAGTTGTGTTTTGTCATGATGCAACAGGCAGAAGGTGTCCTAAGAAACGAGGAGAAATTGTAGTGACATGTGAAAACGCTACCGTACTGGGAACTGAAAGGCTGATTATACGCAAATTCACAACAGCTGATGTGGAAGCGCTTTTTGAAATCCTAAGTGATACGGTAGCCAACACCTATTTGCCGTGGTTTCCCGCGAAAAATCTTGAAGAGGCGGAGATCTTCCTACAGGAACGCTTCCTAGAATACTATAGCAGGTCGTTTCTACATCGCTATGCAATATGTATGAGAAAGGATAACCGCCCAATAGGTTATGTTTGGCTTTCCGACGACGAAAGCAACGATCTGGGATACGGGCTAAAAAGGGGGTATTGGAACAGGGGTATAGTTACAGAAGCAGCAGGGGTTGTGGTTGGTCGGATTAAAAATGCAGGTTACGGCTATATTACCGCCACACACGATAGAAACAATGTCCGAAGCGGTGCGGTGATGAGAAAACTTGGCATGACATACAAATACTCGTTTCTTGAGCGGTGGCAGCCAAAAGATATTCCTGTAACATTCCGGATGTACCAGCTGAATTTTGGCAGAAGCAAAGGGCGAACATATATGGGATACTGGGACAAATATGAAAATCACTTCGTTGAGGAAACTATTGACAAATGAAATTAGCGTAAGGTAGATTGAAATCCGCGAAAGGCCCTTCGATCCGGACACGCTTCCTTTTGTTGACCAACCATTGTCGTGGTCTACCATGAGCATGGCCTGCAAGGATGTAGCGTCTCCAGGATTTGGCCCAGATTTTATAATAATGGCGAATGTTGTCTTCCGTTCACTTTTCAGTATTGAACGATAATAATCCGGGTTTTTGTTTGGGTTGTGTTCAAATAACCCCGTCAGAGAACGCCATAATGGGCGCTTGCCAGCGTTTCTGGCAGCAGGTCCAGAAATTGGGGCAGGTTGGGCAGTAACATTTAGACAGCGACTAAAAGTAGCAGGTTAACGAAAGCTGTGGGGAGATTCTATAGAAACTAAAAGGAGGTAAGGCGTTGATAGAATACACGCAACAGCTTAGTGGATTGACCGAAGATATGCTGGACGGTTTTTTTGTGGGCTGGCCGAACCCACCATCCAAAAAGGCGCATATGAATATACTTCTAAGCAGCTACTGTGTTTGGATGGCTGTGGACAAAAGAAGCAACAAAGTGGTGGGATTCATCACAGCCATATCTGACGGTATCATGTGCGCCTACATTCCGCTGCTTGAGGTTTTGCCGCGGTATCAAGGGATGGGTATTGGGGAGGGGCTCGCATCCCGGATGATCAAAACATTGAGCCACCTATATATGGTTGACTTGTTGTGCGACGAAGATCTTCTGGGATTCTATAGAAAATTAGGGATGGCCGGCGCAACAGGTGCGTTCTTGAGAAACTACGAGCGTCAGAACTGCAAATAGGTGGCAATAGTGGCCGTCCTCCGGATTCGAATTTCTGCTGCTGAATACCCAGCTGCAATCTGATTTTCTCTGTAAAGTTTTACGGGCCGACTTTTATCGGTAGGATATATGTACGCCATATAAAACCACTTCACTCAATTGCTGATGAATTCTCTATCGAAGAAGTAAAGCGGATGATTCATCGGGGGTGGCTTAATCCTCGAAGTAGACGCCAACAGCCCCGATACAAACTGCCAATTTTACAGCGATACGCCGCCAGGTAAGGACATCGACACACACAGTAAGACGCTGTGCCAGTATCACCGCCTGCTTTGGAGCAAACCCTTGCCCGATGGAACAAGTTTTGACTTAACCATGAGCAGATCCGCGCCCTATTGCCTGAAGTATTCCTCCAAGAAAGGTGATCAACGTTTTACAGGTGACAATATTGTCCATACCTTTTTACGATGGCAAAATCCGCAAACGATGCGGGCAATCAAGAGTTTTACTGAGGACGAGATTAGTACCTTCTGCGACATCGAGACAAGAATAGCAGCGTATTCGATTTATCCTATAAATGATTATCTGACAGAAAAGAATGGGGTAAGATTCTTTTTACCGCTTAAAGGGTTTGTAGTCGACCCGGTTTGCCACTGCGCTGAGGAATACGCAGATTATAAAAAGCTGTCGTGCATATCGTTACCGCCCGGGAGAAGCGGATTGAAGATTTTTGTAAGAAGCAGGGCGTCTTGGTCAAGTCGCGGAGACCGCCCTAGGCGGTGACTTCGAGGTGCACTAATACGGTGAACCGAGACTTTTCGATTGGTTCAAGGCAGGTCGCCCGGCCTGTCGGTCGATGCCTGTCGCTTCCGATCTAGTATTCCCCCCTATCGTCGAAGTGGTGCTGAAATCCCCCGTGTTGAACCCG
>CAYPVF010000164.1:0-3825 GCA_964414105.1 uncultured Eubacteriales bacterium | reverse complement strand
ATGCAAAGGCATTGTCGCTAAGGAGGTTTATTGATGCCAACGATAGGATTGGGCAGAAGACTATTTACTTCTGAATCAGTGACCGAGGGCCACCCCGATAAGGTAGCCGATCAGATAGTCGATTCAATTCTGGACGTTATTTTGTCAAAAGACAGTATGGCCCGGGTTGCTTGTGAGTGTATGGTAAAAACGGGTTTCGTGTTGGTGGCGGGCGAGATATCCACAGACTGTTATGTGGACATGCCTTTCATCGTTCGGGAAACCCTTCGCAAAATAGGATACACAAGGGCAAAGTATGGTTTTGACGCCGATACTTGCGCCGTACTTACTGCCATCGAAGAGCAGTCGCCCGATATCGCTTTGGGCGTGGACCACTCTTTGGAATCAAAGGCAGGAGAGATGGGCGACACCCTGGGGGCGGGCGACCAAGGCTTAATGTTTGGCTACGCTTGCGATGAAACACCTGTTTATATGCCCATGGGTATCTATTTGGCCAACCGATTATCACGTCGTCTAGCCTATGCCCGGCACGAAGGAATATTGCCGTATTTGAGGCCCGACGGAAAGACCCAAGTCACCCTCGAGTATTTAGACGGTGTTCCCAACCGCGTCCATACGGTGGTTGTGTCGGCGCAGCATGCAGCCGAGGCAGAATTGGATGAAATCCGCCAAGGCATATTTGAGGAAGTCATCGATAAATCCATCCCTCAGAACATGATGGACGATAACACCCGAATTTTGGTCAACACAACGGGGCGGTTCGTAATAGGCGGGCCCCAGGGCGACAGCGGTCTGTCCGGGCGAAAACTCATATCCGATACATACGGCGGGTTTGCCCGTCACGGCGGTGGTTCTTTCTCGGGAAAAGACCCTACTAAAGTCGATCGCTCTGCCAGCTATGCCGCAAGGTATGTGGCGAAAAATGTCGTTGCCGCGGGGCTCTGCAAAGAGTGTGAGGTTCAGGTGGCCTACGTGATTGGCGTGGCGAAACCGGTATCGGTGATAGTTGACACCAAGGGAACTTCAAAGGTTAACGAAAATGTGCTTGAGAACGCCGTTCAAAGAGCTTTCGATTTCCGTCCCGCCGCAATAATCGACAGGTTTGGGCTTAGACGCCCCATATTTTCACAAGTGTCAGCTTACGGTCATTTCGGCAGGGAAGATTTAGACCTTCCCTGGGAAAGGTTAGATTTGGTAGATAGCCTTATAAGGCACGTTTAAGGCAACTTTGTACCTCCCCGCGTATGATAGCGGGGAGGTGTAACGTTTGTGTGACCCCAATCGCGTGTGTTTGCTTTTACTGGGTGTATGTTGTATATTGGGAATAACTGGAGAACGATGTTGGTATAGCTGCTCTGATATAGCCAGTCCCATGGTGGTATTAGTGATTGTGGGCGGGTGTCCCCTGGCGCTTGAAGGGGCGGTGCGGCTTATTAAGTTGAAGGCAGATTGGGTATATAGCCGCCCCTGTCGGGTGACGGTAAGCCTTCAAACCCCTAGGCAAGAAGCCGGGTTTGTACTTGACCTTTTGAGAAAAGATGGGTTGGTTGTGGACACAGTCTTAGGGGGCGTGCCGAACCTTGTTGTATATCTGTAACCCATACGTTCCGGTAGAGATACTCTACAAGGAGTAAGCTTATGCGGGGTAAACAAATAACTTCCTATATGTTGGCCGTGGGGTTACTGGGCATAGGATTGTTGGCTTTTCACATATCCCGGGATGTAAGCGGCGCCGTGGCTTTATTACAGCCTAGGTACTTGGCTCTGTTTGCCACTTTTGTTGTAACGGATTTCTACAGGACCCCCCTAAGAGACGGTTTTAGCGGGAGTTTCGCTTTAGCCCCCGTGTTGGCGGCTTTTTACACTGCCGGTATTGGCGGCGCCGTGCTTCTTAATATGGGCATGGTTATACCTTGGGTTATCCTGAAAAGGCGTTCCCCGGAATCGCTTTTCAACTTGGGTTCTGCCACTATCGCCACTAGCATAGCGTCTTTTGCCGCGGCTGGTTATGGCGGTTTCAGCGATTGGCCGCATATGTTTGGGACGAGCCTGGTTTTTGGGATCGTGTACGGGTCCACTATCAGTTTCTTGTCCGGACTATATAGTGTTGTTCACCCCGAAAAAGTGGGATTTGGCCAGAAATGGCGTAACCTTGCGCTGTATTTTGTGCACATAGCTTATTCTTGTGCTTTCGGCCTTTTGATGTACCAGTGCCATGAGCAGTGCGTTGCCCCCATGTTCTTTCTTGCTTGCGCTCTTGTGGCTTCCTCGGGGCTTTTTATAAGTCAAACAGGCCACAGGGCAAGGAATAATCAAATGCAATATGAAATGATAAAGGCGTTGTCCATGATAGACCCTCTAACAGGTTTGTACAATTATGGGGAGTTCCATAGGGCCCTAGAAGATTCTTTTGAAAAAGCCGGAAAAAGCGGAAGCGTTGTAAGCCTAATTTATTTGGATTTGGATGAGTTCCGCGACATTAATAACACTTGCGGGCACCAATTGGGAGATGAATCTCTTAAGCTGGTAGCCAATGTGCTCCGTTCGTCTTGCCGCGAAAATGACAGTGTTTTTCGGCCGGGCGGGGACGAGTTTACTATTATTTTGCCTGGGGCAGCCAAAGAAGAAGCCTACAATGTCGTTCGCAGAATCAGCGAAAATCTTCTGGCAGTAACCATTCTCGCCAAAGATAGCAGTAAAAGCGAGCCTTTGGTTCTTAGCGCAAGCTTTGGGGTCGCCACTTATCCTCTGGATGGGCTTGAGGCCCATACCATAATCAAAAGGGCCGATGAGGAACTATATCTGAACAAAAACGCCAAGTTGAGTCTGTAGTGGACATCAGCGTCTTCATAGACTCCTTTGCCTCGGGGCTGCTGTTCGGCGTCCCGGCTTTTTGCGCCCTGTGCCACAGCCAGCTCAAAAACCAACGAGAACGCAAAATGGGAGTGTGCGATTCTTGTGTTAACAGCCTTTTGGCGCAAATGTCAAGTGTGTGCGAGATTTGTGGAATTCCTTTGTGGGGTTTAACTGGTATTTGTCCAGTTTGTCGCGGCCTTGCCGGTTATCTGGATGCCCAAAGGTCTGCCGGTTTGTACGCTGGAAACCTAAAAATAGCGGTTCAGGCGTTCAAGTATGGCGGCCAAAGGTGGCTCGCGCGGCCTTTAGCCAAACTCATATCCCGTGCGGCAGCAAAGCTTCTACCTGTGGATTTAATAATTCCTGTCCCTATCGATCCTTCCAGCTTAACTAAAAGGGGGTTTAACCAGGCCGAAGATTTAGCCTATCATTTGGCTAAACACCTGGACGTCCCCTTTCAAGATGTTCTCGCACGGGAAGGAAGACAGACGCACCAAGCCGAATTGAGCCGTGTCGCGCGAATGACAAACTTAGAGGGTTCTATGGAGTTGAAGGCAAAAGCCGATGTTTTGGGTTTGCGAATTCTGGTGGTGGACGATGTTATGACCACAGGCGCCACATTAGACGAAGCCGCAAGGGTTTTGAAAAGCCTTGGGGGAACCAAAGTTTACGGAGGAACTGTGGCCAGGACGCCAAGACAACAGTAAAAAACGACCCGGCGCTATTAACACAATTGAACCAAATGTCGATGAGTGTGTTAAGTGTTAAGATATTTTTAGAGGGTGATTAACCGTGATGATTTCCAGGGCTCAGATTGGGAAGATAGTTGAGATATATCGGGCCCAGGGCGCGGGCGATGTTCAACAGGAGCAGGGTTCCAAGGAACAAGCATCCGACAAAGTCCAAGTCCCCTTCAAGCAGGCGGATATTGACCGTGTTAAACAAATAGTGCAGAAACTACCCGAAGTT
>CAYPVF010000163.1:0-4023 GCA_964414105.1 uncultured Eubacteriales bacterium | reverse complement strand
TTCAGATTTGAGGACATCCAATATTCTCTCTAACATTTTCGAGGTAGGAAATTCCAACCTCTCATGCTTGGCCATACCCGCATTACGCAGTCTGGTCAGCATATCCCCAACAGGGTCGTGTGTCATGGATGATTCCCTCCTACCAACTGGCTTTTGTTACGCCAGGTATCTCGCCTCTGTGAGCTAAACGCCTAAAACAATGCCTGCATAGCCCGAATTTCCTTATCACTGAGCGCGAACGGCCGCATATTTTGCACCTGTTCACACGTTGTGTCGGGTATTTAGGCTCCCTTTTCGCCTTGTTGATTTTGGCTAGAGTGGCCAAGCAATCTCCCCCCTAATGCCTAAATGGCATGCCAAGAGCCTTCATGAGGTAAAGCCCTTCCTCGTCAGTCTTGGCATCAGTTGTAATGGTAATGTTCATACCTCTGATTTTTTGGACCTTATCGTAGTCGATTTCAGGGAAAATGATTTGCTCCTTAAGACCCAAAGAAATATTTCCCCTTCCGTCGAATCCATCGGGTGAAATACCTCTGAAGTCCCTCACCCGCGGCAGAACTACGTTAAACAGCTTTTCCAAAAAATCGTACATCCGGTCTCCCCTGAGGGTGACTTTGCAGCCCACATTCATGCCGGCCCTTACCTTAAAGGCAGAAATGGATCGCTTTGCCTTGGTGATAATGGGTTTTTGCCCCGAAATCCTGGCAAGGTCCGAGACGGCCGCCTCGAGCACGTCGGCATTTTGTGTGGCTTCCCCAACTCCCATATTGATGACAACCTTTTTCACCTTGGGTACTTGAAAAACATTGTGATAGGAAAAGGCCTTCATCATGGCAGGGATTACATCCGCACTATACATTTCTTTTAACGCCACGTCACTCGACCTCACTTATCAATAGCTTCGCCGCATTTTTTGCAGACCCTGACTTTATTAGAGCCTACAACCGTAAAACCCACTCGGGTGGGCTTTTGGCACCGGGGGCATATCAACATAACGTTTGACACATGGATGGGCCCCTCTGTTTCAATAACCCCGCCCTGTTGCATATCCTTAGTAGGCTTTTGGTGCTTTTTCTGCATGTTCACGCTTTGAACAATTACCCGGCTTTGAGCAGGCAAAGCCCTTAGAACTTTACCTTTTTTGCCCTGATATTTACCCGAAAGCACCAAAACAGTATCGTCTTTTCGTATATTCACGAGCACTACACCACCTTTTCGGCCCTACAAAACTTCAGGAGCCAGGGAAATAATCTTGGTGTACTTTTTCTCCCTGAGTTCCCTAGCTACCGGCCCAAAAATACGCGTCCCTTGGGGATCGTGCTCGTCCCTAAGGATAACGGCAGCGTTATCATCGAACTTGATATAGGTGCCGTCGGACCTTCGCACATTTTTGGTTATGCGTACCACAACAGCCTTCACTAGCTGGCCTTTCTTAACAACGCTACCGGGAGTGGCCTCTTTTACTGAAGCAACTATAACGTCTCCCAAACTGGCATAGCGACGTCGTGAACCGCCCAAGATCCTGATGCACTGTATCTTCCTGGCACCGGAATTATCGGCGACTTTTAGCCTAGTTTCGGTCTGAATCACGATGCGTCACCTCCGACAGATGAACGATCCTCTGGGGAGATGACCTGAATTACCCGCCATCTTTTGTCCCTGGACAAAGGCCTAGACTCTACAAGCACAACTGTGTCCCCTGTTTTCGAGGTGTTTTCCTCGTCATGGGCCTTCACTTTGCTGGTAGAGCGGATTCTTTTTCTATAAATAGGCGCCACTTTGAATGACTCAATGGCTACCACGCGAGTTTTGTCCATCTTATCGCTTACTACAACGCCCTTAATCTCTTTGCGTAATCCCCGTTCCATGTTCAACCCTCCTGGGCAAGCTTTCCGAGTTCCCTTTGACGTTGAACCGTCTTCACCCTGGCGATAGACCGCTTTACATCGCGAATTCGCGTCACGTTGTCAAGCTGCCCTGTAGTCATCTGAAAACGCAGGTTGAAGAGTTCATCCTTGAGATCAGAAAGCTTTTTCTCCAAATCTACGTCGGCCAAATTCCTAATCTCCTGCGCCTTCATTATCACTCACCGCCTTCTCGCGTAGCTCTCCCATTAGTTCTCGCCGCAATTGAAACTTGGTGTGAACGGGAAGCTTTGACCCGGCCAACCGAAGAGCCTCCCTAGCGTCTTCTTCACTAACGCCGGCAATTTCAAACAAAATTCTGCCGGGCTTTACCACTGCTACCCAATATTCCGGGTTCCCTTTGCCTCCGCCCATACGGGTTTCCGCAGGCTTCTTTGTTACGGGTTTGTCAGGGAATATCCTGATCCAGACTTTGCCGCCCCTTTTGATATACCGGGTAAGCGCTACTCGAGCGGCTTCAATTTGCCTGTCTGTGATCCAAGCCGCGTCTAGGCTTTGGAGTCCAAATTCCCCGTAAAAGACCTCATTGCCCCGAGACGCTTTACCTTCCATTTGACCCCTGTGATGCTTACGCCATTTGAATCTTTTGGGCATCAACATGGCTTACTTACCTCCCTCGGTCCCAGTGCTTGCCTTTTGGGCCTTAACGGGAAGAATGTCGCCTTTATAAATCCAAACTTTGATTCCAATTCGCCCATAGGTTGTGCGTGCCTCGGCGAAACCGTAATCCACATCCGCTCGCAAAGTGTGGAGCGGCACTGTTCCTTCTCCTGCCCTTTCGCGTCTGGCGATTTCCGCGCCGCCAAGACGGCCCGAAGCTCTAAGCCTAATTCCCTTGGCGCCATTACGCATTGCCCTCAAGATGGCCTGCCTCATGGCCCGCCGGTAAGAGACGCGTCTTTCAATGGCTTGAGCGATGTTTTCAGCGACCAGTTGGGCATCTATTTCAGGATTCTTTACCTCCACGGCATGAAGGATAACCCTCTTGCCGGTTTTGGCCATAAGTTCCTTCCGTAACGCCTCAATCCCCGTTCCGCCACGCCCGATAACGATTCCAGGTTTTGCAGCATGAATCGTAATGGTGGCTTCTTGGGGCTTCCTCTCTATTTCAATTCTGGGAATACCTGCGAGAGGAAGCTTCGTCTTGATGTAATCCCTAATCATCTGGTCTTCCAAGAGGAGCTCAGAAAAATCCTTGCGAGCAAACCACCGGGAATCCCAGTTATAGATAACGCCAAGGCGCAGCCCTTTTGGGTGTACCTTTTGTCCCAAGATTAGCCCTCCTCTCTTTCTTTGACCACAACAGTCAGATGAGAAGATCTTTTGAGAATTGGAAACGCCTGACCCCTTTGCCGCGGGTGGAACCTTTTCATGGTGGGTCCTTCATCCACGAAAATCTCTGACACAAAAAGGGCATCTTTGTCCATTTCAAAATTGTTCTCAGCGTTAGCTGCGGCTGAGTTTACTGCTTTGGCAATCACAGCACTGGCTCTTTTGGGCGTATGCCTCAATATCGCCAACGCCTCTACTATTGGTTTCCCCCGCACTAGATCGGCCACTATCCGTACCTTTGAAGGGGATATCCTAATATGCTTAACAAAAGCTCTCGCTTTCAACGGACTTCCCCCTTATTTAAGCGCTGTGGAACGCGATGTGTGCGCCCCGTGACCTCTAAATGTGCGAGTGGGAGCGAATTCGCCTAGCTTGTGACCCACTGCATCCTCGGTAATGTAAACAGGGACATGCTTCCTACCGTCATGAACCGCTATTGTATGACCAAGCATCTCGGGCACTACGGTACAGCTCCTGGCCCAAGTGCGTATGACACGTTTTTCGTTCTTATCATTCATGCCTCTGATTTTGGCCAAAAGCTTTGCGTCCACATATGGACCTTTCTTACTGGATCGGCTCACAATCGCCCCCTCCTTCCTGTCAGTTATTTCCTACGTTTTACAATCAGCTTCTCAGAAGCTTTGTTCTTCTTTTTCCTGGTTTTGAACCCAAGAGTCGGCTTACCCCAAGGGGTAACCGGACCTGGACGGCCAATGGGCGATTTACCTTCACCGCCGCCGTGGGGGTGGTCTACCGGGTTCATCAC
>CAYPVF010000162.1:3377-4028 GCA_964414105.1 uncultured Eubacteriales bacterium | reverse complement strand
ATCTTTCTTAGTGTTCCAAACTTTTTATACCGGCCGGTGATCAGCTTGTGGGCGTATGCTTGGTGACCTACATCCCAGACAAGTTTATCTTTGGGGGTCTCAAAAGACGTATGCAGCGCCAAAGTGAGCTCAACGGCGCCCAAAGACGACGCAAGGTGTCCGCCGTTTTTGGAAACGGTTTCCACTATTTCGGCCCTTAATTGTTGCGCCAATTCTCTCATTTCACCCGGCGAAAGCCTTCGTACGTCCTGGGGGGATTCTATATCGCGAATCGTGGCGCCCATCCTTTAACTGCCGCCCCCAAAATGTTCCGCTAGATACTTCAACGATAACCCTCGGATGAAGCTGTCGTTCCCCTCAAACGGCCCAAGAACAGTAAGACTCTCCTGCAGAGCGTCTCTTGCGACCAAAGCCGCTTGTTCGGGCGACGATTCCTTAACTAACGTGTCTTTATTCAGCTCTTTTCCGCCTTGCTTCAAATCTTCAATATCATCAAGAATCTGGTAAGCCAAGCCAAAAGCTTTTCCCCAGTCTTCAGCGGCTTTCAAAACCGCCTGGGAGCCGTCGGCAGCCAAAGCGCCTAACCTTGCCGCGGCGCCGAAAAGGGCTCCCGTTTTAAGCCGGTACATAAGCACGACCGCATCGGGTCCA
>CAYPVF010000162.1:0-3367 GCA_964414105.1 uncultured Eubacteriales bacterium | reverse complement strand
GTCTTCTAGGGCCAGATCCATAGTCTGACCGGCAACCATACCCCCGGGCCCGGCGGCTTGCGCTAAAGTTTTTATGAAGGAGGCTCTTTTTTCCATAGGCGTAGCGCCGTAGGTCACCATAATCTCGAAAGCCGCGGTAAGCAAAGCATCCCCGGCCAAAAGCGCCACCGCTTCCCCAAATTTGGCGTGGCAGCTAGGCTTACCCCGCCTGAGCATATCGTTATCCATGCACGGCAAATCGTCGTGAACCAGCGAATACGCGTGAACCATTTCCGTGGCCAACGCGGGTCCCAACCCAGCTTGAACGTGACCGCCTAATCCCTGGCAAACCCCTAATACAGTGGCGCCTCTAAGCCTTTTTCCGCCGTCAAGGGCGTAAATCATAGCATCCTTTAGAGATTCCACGTTCGTTGGATAACGCGCGGCGACGTGAAACAGCGCTTCACTTAACAGCGCACGATGCTGCTCAAGCTCATCGACGAAACACAATTTACATTCCCCCGAGCTCAAAACTTTACGTTTATTCTTCTTCGCCTTGTGGATTCAGAATTTCTTCAACTTTTTTCTCTGCTCCGTCAAGGATAGATTCTAAATGCCGCGCCAACCTAACCCCTTCTTCAAAGCCTTTAAGCGAATCCTCCAGGGAGAGTGCGCCGCCTTCCAAAGATTTGACTATGTCCTCTAGTCTTTTCATAATAGCGGCAAAATCCGCGCCTTCCCAATCCGCCGCGGATGAAAGGTCATTTTGGGCAGCTTTTTCCCGGCTGGGACCTGTCATTTTGTCCTCCCCCTCTAAACAGTATCTTCTGATTTTAGCACCAAACAAGTCAAAAAGCCTTTGTGAAGGGTCAGCCTAACCTCCGATTCCGGGGGCGCCTGACGGTAATCTCGCACGATGGCGCGTTCGGGCATCTTCTGGGCAAAACTGTACCCTCTCGACAGAATACGTAAAGGGGAGAGCGCATCCAGATTTGACGCGATAGCAGCGAAAGCGCTTCTATCACGCTCAAGCCTTGTTGTGACAAAAGACTGTAAATTCTCTCTTAGCCGCACCAGTCGTTCCCTGGATGACACTAAGAACCAATCGGGCCTTTCCAAAGCCGGGCGCGATTTAAGAAGTCGCAGAGTTTGTCTTTGGCCATTTATAATACTGTAAATCTGTGTTCTTAGGCCGTCTTCGAGATTACGAATCCCAATCTTTATAGAAGCCGCGTCGGGTACTACGAGTTCCGCCGCATGGGTCGGGGTAGCAGCCCTAGCGTCTGCCACCAAATCTGCCACAGTCACGTCTCTTTCGTGACCAACCGCGGAGACTATAGGAACTCGCGAATTGTAGATGGCTCTGGCGACAATTTCGTCGTTAAAAACAAAAAGATCTTCTTGCGACCCCCCACCCCGCCCGACGATAATCACGTCTATTTGGGGCAAACGGTTTAAGGCAGCGATTCCCCTTGCGATCTCTTGCGGGGCCCCTGCTCCTTGGACCTTCGCGTCCTTAGCGACAAACACTACCCCCGGGAAACGCCTTTTTCCGCAAGTTACGATGTCTTTTATGGCTGCCCCGCGTACAGAAGTTACCAATCCTATCTTGCGGGGAAACTGGGGAATCGGGCGTTTTCTTTCAGCAGAAAAAAGCCCTTCCTTTTCCAGTTTTGCCTTCAGTTTTTCCAGGGCGGCGTGCAAACTGCCCAAACCCGTGGGCTCCATGTAAGAAACGTAAACCTGGTAGATGCCGTCCCTTTCGAAAACTGACACGCCGCCGGCTACCACCACCTGCGCGCCGTCTTTGGGTACGAAAGCGAGACGGGCAGCGTCGTTGCGCCACATAACCGCCCGCACACTGGCCTTTTCATCCTTTAGAGTGAAGTAAAGATGTCCGGAATAGTTGCGCAAGTTAGCCACTTCACCCCTCACTACCACTTGCCTGAGGAAATCATCCTTCCACAATACGTCTTTAACGTAAGAGTTCAGCTGGCTTACAGAAATGACATCCTGAACCGGCAACACGCGCAATCACCCCTTTTGCCCAAAACTAATCACCACTCGGTTTGGCCCCGGCTAAGGTAGGCGTGTATATCTTTAGCCGCTTCCCTGCCTGCCCCCATAGCCAAAATCACAGTGGCGGAGCCTGTGACCGCGTCTCCCCCAGCCCATACCCTGGGCCGGGTGGTTCGGCCGCTTCCTTGGCGGGCGATAAGCCCTCCCCACGATTCCGCCTTAAGCCCCGATGTGGTTTGGGCCAATATAGGATTGGGATTTGTCCCCAAAGCCATAATCACCGTGTCTACATCCATGACAAATTCGGATCCGGGGATGGGCGCAGGCCGTCTTCTGCCGGATTTATCGGGTTCACCCAGTTCCATTTTGACGCACCTAAGACCGGTAACCCAACCTTCCTCATCGCCCAAAACCTCCACCGGGTTTGTAAGCAGGTGCAATTCGACTCCTTCTTCTTGGGCGTTTTCTATTTCCTCGGCTCTGGCGGGCATTTCCTGGCGGCCCCTGCGGTACACAATCATGGCTTTTTCGGCACCCAGACGCAACGCGCAGCGAACCGCGTCCATTGCCACGTTTCCGGCCCCCACCACCGCAACCTTCTTGCCCCGCTTAATAGGGGTATCAAACCCGGGGAACTCGGGAGCCTTCATCAAGTTTATCCTGGTAAGCCACTCATTGGCGGAGTAAACCCCATTTAGGTTTTCTCCCGGGATGCGCATAAACATGGGCAACCCCGCGCCCGAACCAACAAAGACAGCTTCAAAGCCGTCGTCAAACAGGTCTTCTATGCTGAGGGTTCTGCCGATAACCACATCGGTCACGATATTTACGCCCAAACCTTTTACATAATCTACCTCGCGTTTTACCACCTGTTTTGGCAACCGGAATTCGGGGATACCGTAAACAAGCACTCCCCCTGCCGCGTGAAGCGACTCAAATACAGTCACTCTGTATCCCAATTTGGCCAAATCACCGGCACAAGTAAGCCCCGCGGGCCCGGCGCCTACCACTGCCACCTTTTTGCCTTGAGAGGGAAGATTCAGGTGGGCCTTTTGGTCTATTTTTCCCAAAGCAGCGTTGCCGTGGGTTCCCTCCCAGTCGGCCGCAAATCTTTCAAGACGCCCAATAGCAATAGGTTGGCCCGTCCTTGAAAGTACGCATTTAAACTCGCACTGAATCTCTTGCGGGCAAACCCTGCCGCAAACCGCGGGAAGGTTGTTGGTTTCCTTAATAACATCAATGGCTTCTTGGAATTTTCGTTCCGTTATTAAGCGCAGAAACACGGGAATATTGACGGCCACAGGGCAGCCTTGCACGCACAAAGGAATTTTGCACTGAAGGCATCTTTGGGCCTCCAAAATGGCTTCAT
>CAYPVF010000161.1:0-4029 GCA_964414105.1 uncultured Eubacteriales bacterium | reverse complement strand
CACAGGTGAAAAGTTCCGATCGATATGAGGAGGTTTTGCAGAAAAACCAAAACCCCACCCGGGAAGAGGTTCGCGACTGGTTCCAAAAGCATCGTAATGTTTGCCGGTGCACAGGTTACAAGCAATTGGTAGATGCTGTTATGGCGGCTGCGAAAGTTGTCCGGGGTGAAGCGAAGATAGAGGACATCACTTTCCAACTACCGGAAGACAACGAGTTTTACGGTAAGCCCTTAGTGCGTCCTACGGCTTTGGCAAAAGTTTGCGGCCTTGCCGATTACGGTGACGACCAAGAGCTTAAGATGCCCGCCGAGGCATTGCACGTGGCAGTGTTCCAGCCTAAAGTAGCTCACCACGCCAAGATTCTGAGCATAGATACCAGTGAAGCTGAGAAAATGCCGGGCGTCGTGAAAATCATTACCCACAAGGAACTCAAAGAGGCCGGCGGAAGCAACGTCATGGCCGAAGGGCAGTTCCACGAGAGATCCACCGTTATGCGGCCCAGCAGGACTGTGCTGGCGGAAGACAAAATATATCGTTGGGGCGATGTCGTGGCTTTGGCAGTGGCAGACACCAAAGAGCACGCCAGGGCAGCCGCTAAAAAGGTAAAAATCGAGATCGAGAAGCTTCCCGAATATTTGAACTACCTTGACGCTGCTATGCCCGATGCCATGCGTATTCACGAGGACACGCCTAACATATTCTGTATGCAGCCGGTTCTCAAAGGAGTAGGCTTAGAAGACGCATCCAAGGTAGCCGACATCATAGACAACTCCGCATATGTTGTGGAAGGCAGCTTCTACGCTTCCCGCGAGCCCCACTTGTCGGTGGAAGGCACTACGGTTCAGGCGTATTTTGATGAAGACGACAATCTTACCTTCCAATCCAAAAGCCAAGGGTTGTACTCCGGTAGGGGACGCATCGGCGACTCTTTGGGCGTGCCCTCAGAGAAGCTCAGAATAACCATGAACCCCACTGGCGCCAGTTTTGGTTGGTCAACCAACGCGGGAGACCTTTGCTTGGCGGGAGCAGCTACCGTTGTTACAAAAATGCCTTGCGCTCTTTCTATGACATATGAAGAGCACCAGCATTTTTCGGGTAAGCGGTGCCCTGCCTATTCCAACGGCCGCGTCGGTTGCGACAAAGATGGCAAGATAACCGGCGTTGAGTTTGATTTCGGTGTCGATCACGGCGCATACTCTTGGGGCGGCGACGATCTTATGACCAAGCCTGCCCGGTTTGCGTTCTTCCCGTATTATGTTCCCAACGTTGCCGGTTTGGTGAGAGTCGCCAATACAAACCACAACTTCGGGACTGCGTACAGGGCTTATGGGTCGCCTCAGACCTATACGCTTTCTGAGAACCTAATGGACATGTTGGCTGAAAAAGCCGGTATCGACCCTTATGAATTGCGGCAGCGGAACATCGCCAAAGAAGGCGAAACAAACATCAACAGTTACCCCTTCAGGCAGTATCCTATGGAAAAGATGATGGAGATCATCAAACCCCATTACGACAGGGCAGTGGCAGACGCAAAAGCCAACAGTACTCCGGACAAACCACGGGGCGTCGGCATTTGTTGGGGAGGCTACAACTGCACCGAGGGCGGAACCGACCAAGCGACCGTAGATCTTGAGCTCCTACCCGACGGCACTATTGCAAAGTACGATACTTGGCAAGAGCTCGGGCAGGGCGGCGACATAGGTTCGCTGATGGTTACTCTTGAGGCTTTGAAGCCTCTGGGGATACAACCTGACCAAATCAGACTAGTGCAAAACGATACTTTGACATGCCCCGACTCGGGTATGTCCGCGGCTAGCCGCAGCCACTTCATGAACGGCAAGGCCACTATCGTTGCGGCCGAGAAACTTATCGACGCCATGAAGAAACCTGACGGCACCTATCGCACCTACGATGAAATGGTTGCCGAAGGTATTCCCACAAAGCATCGCGGCTCTCATCAAAACACGGTGTTCCCGGGGATTACTCGTCTAGATCCCAACACGGGAATTGGAGATCCTACCCCAGCGTACACGTATGTGATAAACCTCGCCGAAGTTGAGGTTGACGTTGCTACAGGAAAAACTACTGTACTGAAGTTCACCTGCGTGTATGATGTTGGTAAGATAGGCAACATAGACGCTGTTAAAGGTCAGGCCTACGGCGGGATTTCTCACAGCATCGGATATGCCCTAAGTGAGGATTACGACGATGTGAATAAGCACGCCACCATGCTTGGAGCCGGTGTGCCTTATATCAAAGACATTCCCGATGATATAGTGCTTATCGATTACCAGCGGCCGGATGAGATAGGCCCATTTGGATCCTCCGGCGCTTCGGAAGGATTCCAGTCGTCAGGCCACGTTGCGGTAATTAACGCAATTTACAACGCGGCGGGCGTGCGGATTCATGAAATTCCCGCGACACCTGCCAAAGTTAAGGCCGCCTTGGAAGCTAAAGCTCAGGGCAAAGAGTACGCGCCTAAAAAATACTTCCTCGGTTCAGAGCTTTACGAGGAATTGGAGAACATCAAAGCAAACCCCGTGGAGTATGGGGGCGTAGCTTTCTTCAACCCGTTAGGAGACGCGAAAAGCACCAAGTTCTTCTAACTCAAAAGTCTGCGGGCGATTCGCGGTGCAAAAGCCGCGGTCGCCCGCGCACTCAGGGAGCCTTCAGCCGATGAACAAGTTTTTGAACGAGTTCAGGGACGAACTAAAAAACTGTCTACAAAACGAACCACCTTTTTGCGAAGCGGCTTGCCCTTTTAACTTCGATATCAAAGATTTCATAACAAAAATGCAAAGGGGCGGCTTCAATGCCGCTTTCCGTGTGTTTCACAACGCGGTGGGTTTTCCAGCGATCGTTTCTCACTTGTGTCACGAGCCGTGCAAGGCTGTTTGCCCCAGGGCGCAGGTGGATGGCCCGATTTCTATGCGGCAGTTGGAAAAGGCCAGCATGGCCTATGCCACAAGAACCACGCCCAATGTTTATAATTTGCCCCCCAAAGGTAAAAACGTGGCCATAATAGGCGCCGGGCCAAGCGGGCTGGCTTGCGCGCTTCGTTTGGCATCAAAAAAATACGATGTGACTGTGTTTGAAAAATCAAACCGTATAGGCGGGCACCTGTGGGACGTCATGCCTTCGGAAATATTTATGGACGACTTTGAGCGCCAGTTCGCCCAGGAGCATTACACTTTAAAGCTTGGATGCGAAGTGAAAAACCTAGACAGTTTGGATTACGATGCAATTTATGTTGCTACGGGCAAACATGGTGCGGATTTTGGCCTGACAAGAGACCCGGAAAGAGCTTTCGCCAGCACCACCCGTGGTGTTTTCATGGGCGGCTCTCTAGTAGGCGGGACAAGCATGGATGCCATAGCGGACGGCCTAGCGGTTGTGCCGGCCATAGAGCGGTTCATAAAAACAGGCACTATGAATGAGCCGATCCCTGTCAAAGGCACCAAGCTTGTTCCCCAACCTGAACTCATGCAGTACGCGGAACCTGTAGTTCCTGCCCAGGGGGAAATCTACACAAGACAGGAAGCTATAGACGAGGCCAAGCGCTGTGTTAAGTGCACGTGTGATGCTTGCGCCCGGTATTGTGACTTAATCAAGTATTCCGGCAAGTTCCCTAAGCGGATAGAAGAAGAGGTATACGTCACAATTTACCCTGTAACTCAAGATATGAGCGGCACGGTTTGCACTCGGCTTATTTCTTCGTGCAACCAATGTGCCAACCTTTGTAAAGTGGTTTGTCCCCAAGATATCGATTTGGGCGAGTTTCTCCTCAAAAGTCTCAGGGCCATGCATAGAAAGGGCGCGATGCCTTGGGTGTTTCACGATTTTTGGATAAGGGATATGAAGTTTACCAACGGGGAAGAGGCGGCTTTTGTAAAGTTGGCCAAGGGGCATACCAAAAGCAGTCTCATGTTTTTTCCCGGTTGTCAGTTGGGGGCCTCTGAGCCCCAATATGTAGAGAAAAGCTACCAGTGGCTTTT
Organism: uncultured Eubacteriales bacterium; assembly: GCA_964414105.1. GTDB lineage: Bacteria > Bacillota > Sulfobacillia > Fermentithermobacillales > Fermentithermobacillaceae > JAXGZG01. The sequence goes on along the minus strand of CAYPVF010000161.1, from coordinate 34 downwards.
GGAGAGTCACCCGGACACGTCTATCATGGTTGGC
>CAYPVF010000160.1:0-4101 GCA_964414105.1 uncultured Eubacteriales bacterium | reverse complement strand
CTGCTTTGAGCGAGTCCGACAAAATGTTCCTGCGTTTTGCCGACTCTTTTGAAGCGAAGTTCGTAAGGCAAGGTTCCACCGAGAACAGAACCGTACAGGAAACCTTGGATATCGGCTGGAATCTCATGTCTATTTTGCCCACAAGCGAGCTTAAGCGTGTGTCAGACCGGAACATGCAGAAATATTTGCCCGCGGCTAAAAAAGATGCTGAAGGCCAAGCGGAAGCGTCGGGTTAGAAGGGTGGCTAAAACGTGGCACTCAAGGTAAACGCAACCCGACAGGAGCTAACCCGGCTTAAGGGCCGGCTAAAAATGGCACAGCGCGGGCATAAGCTTCTAAAGGATAAAAGAGACCAGCTCATGAAAGAGTTTCTTGCCGTAGTCTACGAAAACCAAAGGCTTAGGCAAGACCTCGAAAGCAAACTGGCATTGGCTTACAAAAGCTTTTCCCAAGCCAGGGCGTGGCTGTCCCAGCCTATACTGGAAGAAGCGCTTATGGTTTCCGGCGGGCCCGAAAAAATAGACATCTCTTATAAGCACATTATGAACGTAGTGGTTCCGGAGATGAAGCTTTTGAATGAGGCCAAGAGCGAATCTCAAGGTACAGATCTCATGCCATACGGCCTTGCCACAACATCGTCGGACCTTGACGATGCTTTAAGGGAGTTTCGGGGCATACTCCCTCTGCTCGTGAAACTGTCGGAAATAGAAAGAAAGATCCAACTCTTGGCCGATGAAATCGAACGAACCCGAAGGCGCGTGAACGCCTTGGAGTACGTTCTTATTCCTGAATTGCAGGCCGCGGCCAAGGATGTAGAAATGCGCCTTGAAGAAGCAGACCGCGCCAACGCGTCCAGGCTTATGAAAATCAAGGACATTATCAGGGCACATTAGCGTTTTCAGGGGGATATGGCTTAGTGGGCATGGTTATCAGAGGAGGCATACCTTTAGAAGGCGTCGTTAGGTGCGAAGGCGCCAAGAATGCGGCATTGCCTATTATGGCGGCTGCACTTCTGTCGGAAGAAGTTTCAGAAATTGCCAATGTGCCTTCTCTTCTGGATGTGCGCACTATGATGTCCGTGCTTCGCTCTTTGGGGTCCAAGGTAAAGTATGAGGGAGATGTCGTCAGCATAAGCCCTGGTCGGCATCTCCTTAAATATGCCCCTTACGATCTGGTAAGAAGGATGCGGGCATCTTTTCTTATTATGGGGCCGCTTTTGGTTAGGTGCGGCGCCGCGTCTGTGTCTCTTCCCGGCGGGTGCGCCATTGGCCAAAGGCCTGTAGACTTGCACCTTAAAGGCTTCCAGGCCATGGGCGCGGATATAACCGTAGAGCACGGCCTAGTGAGGGCCGAAGCCAAAGAACTGCATGGGGCCGAAATTTACTTGGATGCGCCTTCCGTGGGCGCCACAGAGAATATTATGATGGCGGCCAGCTTGGCAAAGGGCAGCACTGTTTTGGAAAACGCGGCTCAGGAACCGGAAATAGTTGATCTTGCCAATTACCTAAACGCTATGGGGGCAGACATAAAAGGCGCCGGGACGCCGAGAATTCGGGTTAACGGTGTCGCCGGGCTCAAAGGAGTAAAATATTCTGTCATTCCTGATAGAATAGAAGCGGCTACTTTTGTCATAGCAGCCGCCATTACCAGGGGCTCTGTCGTTGTGCAAAACGTCATTCCCACACATCTGCGCTCTGTTCTGGCAAAAGTCAAAGAATCCGGGGCGCGCCTAGTGGAAGGTCCAAACTATGTGAAAGTTGAAATGAATGGACGCCCCATTCCGCAAAATGTGAAAACCTTGCCGTATCCCGGATTTCCAACTGATATTCAAGCGCCGTTTATGGCTTTGTGCTGTTTGGGGGATGGTACCAGTACTATGTCTGAGACCATTTTCGAAAACCGTTTCTCGCATACCGACGAACTAAACAGGATGGGCGCGAAAATAAGAACAGACGGGTCTAGCGCCGTTATTCAAGGTGTGCCCAGTTTAGACGGCGCCATGGTTCAAGCACCGGATCTACGGGCAGGAGCCGCGCTTTGCATGGCGGGGCTCGCCGCCAAAGGTATTACTGAAGTTTTGGGCACCGAGCACATCGATAGAGGTTATTCAAACCTCGCGGAAAAGCTGCAAGGCCTTGGGGCCGACATTAAGCGTGTTCCGGATTATCCTCACAAATATCTCCAAGTAGCGCCGGGTTAAGCTGCCAAAGTCATAAATCAGGCCCAACCCCCATAACTATCAGAGTTGACAGAAAACCTCCTTGGGGTTGGTACTGGTGAAGCGTTTACTCTATTTAGCTTTGTTCGTGGCCGGAATTATGCTTGGTGTTACAGGACATTCTTCCGGGCAAATTCCTGAAATGGGGAGGATTCCCGTGGCGGAAGATCCATTTCTCAGCATCAGCGTTTACTATGAGCCCACTGGCCAGGTTATAAAAATGGATCTGGAGGATTATGTAAAGGGTGTGGTGGCTTCCGAGATGCCCGCTTCGGCGGGAATTGAAGCCCTCAAGGCACAAGCCGTAGCCGCGCGTACTATTGCGGTGAAAAAAATGAGCGTTCTAGGTGGAACCCCGTCACGACAAGACGCCGATGTTACTTCAGACCACAGAATTGACCAAGCCTGGAACCCGGAAACGGTGATAAAAGAAAGGTGGGGTTCCGTCTCCTATTGGCTCAACTGGCCTAAAATCGTCAAGGCGTGTCAAGAAACAAAAAGCCTGATCCTCACCTACCGGGGGGTGCCGTGTGATTCTGTGTACCATTCGACATGCGCGGGCAGTACCGAGGCGGCCAAGGACGTGTGGACCGCCGACCTTCCCTATCTGCAAAGTGTTTCGTGCAGTTTTTGTGAGGATTCCCCCTATTTTAAGCCACAAACTGTGTCCATAGCCCTGTCTGAAGTGTCCCGTTGTCTCAGTGCGGCCGGCGCTTCTGTTTCTGTAAGCAACATCAAGACTGGTAATGCTTTGGCCATCAGCCAAGTGTCCCCTACGGGCCGGGTGAAAGAAGTGATCGTAAACGGGGAGAAGGTCCGGGGCCTGGAGTTCAGGGCAGCTTTGGGGCTAAGGTCAACTCGTATACTGTCAATGGCTGTAAAAAGCGATAGTGTGGTCTTTCAGCTAAAAGGGTATGGTCACGGTGTAGGCATGTGTCAGTATGGGGCAATGGGCATGGCCAAACAGAACCGGACGTGTTCAGAAATCCTGTATCATTACTATCCCGGGACAAAGATAGCCGACATTTTCGAAGAATAGTAAACCCGTATACCTCCGTTAAATTATGGAAACAATGATGCCTAGGGAGGTGTACTTTTTAGTGGCGGAAGACAAAGCGTGGGTTTCGCGCGGCAAAAGACGTGTCTCGTCCCACAAAACCCCTGGAAGAATAATGTTCACGGCGTTGGCGTGTCTTACTTTGTTCGTTTGCGGAGTGTACCTTGGACTTACCTCATTTAAAGCTCCCCCAAACTCAAACCCAAAGCCTTCTACCGACGAAGGCAGCCACAGCCTGATGGCCGTGGCCAACCAGCAAGAAGGGCTGGATAACGAATCTTTGGTAACGCCTATGGAGCCTGACGTTGGGCACCAAAGCGTTCCGGTCCAAAAGCCCGCGGCAAGTCTCAACGACTTGATTTGGCCTTCAACGGGGGAGATTAAGCAAGAGCCGGGTTGGTACTATTCCCCCCATCTGGAAGCTTGGCGCTACGTTTTTGGCGTGGTTATAAGCGGTGATTCCGGACGCGACATATACGCCTGCCTGCCCGGCACAGTCCAGATAGTGGACGACGACCCTGTGGAGGGCAAGAGCATACAGCTTTCTCACGGTTCAGGTTTGGTAACTAAGTATTCCGGGATACGTGTGGCCCTAAATGTCCAAGGGGATGAGGTTCAAAAAGGGGACGTCATCGCCAGGCTACTTGGCGCTGATTTGGTTTTTGAAATCACGAGGAATGAGGAAGCCCTAAACCCGAGAAACTATCTTAGCCAAAGCAAATAACGGCTGACAAGCCCAAGACAGAATGATCTTGCACCTTGGGCATATATATTAGCGTAACTTCCGGGAGGGGGCCGGGCCATGAACGACGTCATCTGGAAACGT
>CAYPVF010000159.1:0-4130 GCA_964414105.1 uncultured Eubacteriales bacterium | reverse complement strand
TTCAATAGGCGTAAGCGTAGCCCAGCAGCTTACCAAAGACATGCTGGCTATAGGGATTCTGGCAAGCATCGTAGTTCTAATCGTCCTCACCTTTACATCCCAATCTTACGCTGAAATCCCCGTGTTGCTTATGACTTTTGGCGCGGCTGCCCTTTTGAACATGGGCACAAATTTCCTTCTGGGCAAAATCTCTTTTATATCCAACTCTGTGGCAGTAGTTCTGCAGCTTGCTTTGGCAATAGACTACGCAATAATCCTTTGCCACAGGTTTACCGAGGAACACGTCCGCCTACCCGCCCATGAAGCGGCTGTTGAGGCTTTGGGCAAAGCCATCCCTGAAATATCTTCAAGCAGTCTTACCACTATAGGCGGCCTGGCCGCCTTGGCTTTTATGCAGTTTGGAATCGGAAAAGATTTGGCGTCTGTTTTGATAAAAGCGATTCTCATAAGCATGTTTTGCGTGTTTACGCTAATGCCGGGGTTACTGGTCATATTCGGAGATTCCATCAAAAAAACAAAACACAGAAGCTTCATTCCATCCGTGTCCGCAATCGGCCGATTCTCCATTAAAACCCGGTATATAATTCCGCCCATATTTGCGGTGCTCCTTATCGCTTCATTTTTCTTCTCAAATAAATGTCCTTTTCTTTTCACTATGGAAGAAATACGATCCCCAAAAATGACACAGGAACAAATAGCCCAAGACAGAATCGCGAGCACTTTTGGCAAGAAAAACATGGTCGCGTTCATTGTCCCGTCAGGCGACTACGCCAGCGAAAAAGCGCTTTTGACTACGATAGGCGACTGGCCGGAGGTTTTGTCGGCTGTAGGCTTGTCAAACACGGAAGCCATTGGCGGGTATATGTTAACAGATTCGTTGACCCCAAGGCAGTTTTCCGAACTTGTGGATTTGGATTTTGAATTGGCGCAGTTTTTGTACTCGGCATACGCCGTAAACGACGAGGATTACGGCAAAGTAATATCCGGCGTGAGTTATTACGGTGTCCCCCTCATCGACATGTATCAATTTCTGTACGACCAAGTTGTTCAAGGAAATATCCCGTTTGAGGGTGAGCTTTTGGACAGCCTGTATGAGTACAACGACCTTTTGACCACCGCGAAAAAACAAATGCAAGGTGAGAATTTCGCACGCATAGTGTTGCACCTCAGTCTTCCCGCGGAAGGGCAAGAAACCTATGATTTTTTGAACAAGCTGTATGCGGAGGCGGGGCACTACTACGACGTGGATATGGTATACGCGGTGGGCGAATCTACCAACGCTATGGATCTGTCTTCGGCTTTTAGCAGAGACAATATGATCATAAGTGTCTTGTCCGTTGTGTTTGTGATCATAGTTCTCACTTTTACCTTTCAATCCGCGGGCTTTTCAATTCTGCTTATAGCAGTTATTCAGGCAAGTATTTGGGTTAATTTTTCTTTACCATACCTTACGGGCCAAGGCCTTTATTTCTTAGGCTTTCTGTTGGTGTCTTCAATACAAATGGGTGCGAACATCGACTACGCTATAGTGCTGACTAGCCGCTACCAAGACCTGAAACAACAAATGCCTCCCGAGGAAGCCGTAATCCAAGCCCTAAACCAGGGGTTTCCTACAGTCATTACTTCGGGCACCATTTTGGCCATAGCCGGCATTTTAATCGGCCAGCTTTCAAGTGACGGCGCTACCTCGGTTTTGGGCAGCTACATAGGCCAAGGCACTATTATCTCCATCATTTTGGTGATTTTTGTCTTGCCGCAATTCCTATACTTGGGCGATGTGGTGATACGCCGCACATCCTTCAAACTAAAAAGCCCCGCGTTTTTTGAACAACAACCCCAAGGGAAGGTACGCCTTTCAGGAAGGTTGGAAGGGTATGTCAAAGGCCAAATCGACGCGTACGTCGACGGCGTAATAGACGGTGAGGTACGGTCCGCTAAGAAAACCCCCGCACCCGAGGAGGAGACCGACCAGTGACCAAGTATCGCGTTGTGGGGATTATGCTAGCCTTGTCGCTTGTACTACAGCTTACCTTTGCCGTGATCGCGAACGCTTCCCAAAAAATAGTGTATCTTCATACAGCGGAGGATCTGTGCGAGCTATCCCAGAATTGCTCGTATGACAAATGGTCCAGGAACCTCACCGTTATACTTCAAGCCGATATTGATCTTGAAGGCAGGCAATTTACGCCGATTCCCATTTTTGGGGGAACGTTTGACGGTAACCTCCGAAACATCCAAGGGTTGTCTATAAACGTTGAGGGTTCAAACCAAGGACTTTTCAGATACCTGCAACAAGGCGCCGTGGTTAAAAACCTTAACGTGCAAGGTACTGTAGCCCCTCAAGGCGACAAGAGTAATGTAGGCGGAATTGTGGGTAACAACAGCGGTACGCTTGAAAACTGCAGCTTTTCCGGTTATGTGAACGGTAAAGACAATGTCGGGGGCATAGTGGGCCGAAATAGCGCCACAGGCCGCGTTGTAGGGTGTTCGGTTACCGGGATAGTGTACGGGAAAACCACGGTAGGCGGGGTGGCAGGTTTCAATGCCGGGCATATCTCCGATTGTTCCAACGAATCAAGCGTCAATACCACTGTGGAAGAATTCAAACTCGATTTTGAAGGCTTATCTGTAGACGACATTAACCCTTTCAACAATCCGTTTGTGGATGCTATGGATATAGGCGGAATTGCGGGGCTCAGCGTTGGCGCTATTCTAAGTTCGGTTAATAACGGCAGCGTGGGGTACCCACATGTAGGGTACAACGTGGGCGGCATTGTGGGGCGGCAAAACGGCTATGTTACGCAATGTACAAACAACGGGCATATTCAGGGGAGAAAGGAAATTGGCGGCATAGCGGGACAAATGGAGCCCTATATTACCGTATCTACTGAACCCAGCAAGCTGCGCCTTCTGCAAAAAGAACTGAATCAACTGCAAACACAGATCACAAGTTTCATAGCCGGTACCGGGCAGTTTTCTGATACCGTAAATACTGATCTTAACTCGGTTCAAAAACACTTGGACAGCACCAAAATTCATTCTGAATCTTTGCTGGAGCAAATAGAGCTTCTTCTAAATAAAGATATAGACGAGATTAACCGCCTGGGCGAGGTCATGACAAAAGTCACTGACCAACTGGCTCCCGTCATAAGCGATTTTTCAACAGTCACCCAATACATAAACCTTGCCATTCCTCACATAAGGCAATCCGTAAGATACTTAGGGAACGCCATGATACGCCTGCCCGAATTAGCCCAGTACTACGAGGATTTTTCCGAAGCTATGGCCGATACCGTAAATATTGTGAGGGAAGCCGGTCCAATGATAACCGACGCCTTACGCACCGTGATGGATGCACTGACTGCGGTTTCAAAAGGTGATATAGATGAGGCCACGAGGCTCTTGTCTGTGGCTTTGGAGCAGCTTGAAGAAGTCGGCGGCATTATGGATGAGGCTTTTGAGAGCCTGGGGGCTGTTCAAGAACAAATGCTCAACATCGTACGCGTTTTGGGGGATGTTGGAGGCGACGTAGGCACCGCCCTTCGATATTTGGCGGACGCCATAGAAATGCTTGAATACGCCATGGCCCCCATCCCCGGCATGCTAGATGACATTTCTGCCGTAATGGAATACCTGGCTGAGCAACCGGCCCTAAAATTCGAGACCACCGATGATGTGTTCCAAGAAACTGAGGAAAAGCTGTTTCGCTCGATGGACGGGCTTACAGACTCGGTATTTGTTCTGATAAACAACATGAAGCGTGAAAGCGATGCGTTGCTGGGCCATATCCAATCTGTAAGCGATCAGCTTTTTGTGGTTTTGGATTTGCTTATGGATATGGCAGGAGACGCCACCGAGGCAGACATCGGTATAGACCAATTTGTGCAAGACGTATCCCGGGATAAAGCCGGCTCCCAAACCCAAGGAAAAGTCAGTCACTGCAATAATCTAGGCGCCGTGGATGGAGACCTCAACGTGGGAGGAATCGCGGGCGCCATGGCGGTGGAGTATGCTCTGGACGCCGAAGAAGAAATAAGTGTAAAAGATAAGCCTTCTTTGAGCACTGTGTACAAAACCCGCGCTGTATTGGACGCTTGTGAGAATATGGGCCCTGTTTGCGGCAAGAAAAA
>CAYPVF010000158.1:0-4193 GCA_964414105.1 uncultured Eubacteriales bacterium | reverse complement strand
AATACAGGAAAAGTCACTTGTTTTACTAAAGCCTCTTTTACCGCTTGGGGTGTCTCCACCTTTTCCCCGAAGGCATTGCAGTAAACGGGTATTCGGGGTGCGTTTACCGGAACGCTTTCCAAATCTTTTGCCAGTTTTTCCGCGGCCGGTTCCATTAAGGCGCAATGAAAAGGCGCGCTCACTGAAAGAGGAACACATTTTGCCCCCATGTTTCTAAGTCTGTCCACCACAACGCCAACTGCTTTTCTTTCGCCCGAAATTACAGTTTGGCCCGGGCAATTGTAATTGGCCGGAGTTACAATACCGTATCTTTTGGCGTCGTAACAGATGGACTCAACCTCGGCGCAACTTAGGCCCAATACGGCTGCCATAGCGCCGTGTTCCGGGGGGCACGCGTCTTGCATGTATATGCCCCTTCGCCGGGTAAGCCTAAGCGCGTCTTCCAGGCTAAGGCTTTCGGCCACCACCAAGGCCGTGTACTCTCCCAAACTCAAACCGGAAACCATATCCGGCCTGAGCTTCAAGGATTTGGCAACCTCGGCCAAGGCAACTCCCACGGCCACCAAAGCGGGTTGTGCGTTTTTGGTGAGTACCAACTCATGGGAAGGCCCCTCAAATATGGTCCGCAAAAAATCGTAGCCCAAAACCCTGGCGGCAGTGTCCAGCACAGCCTTTGCCACAGGGAATTGGTCGTACAGATTTCGGCCCATCCCAACTGTTTGCGCGCCTTGACCGGGAAAAACCCACGCTATCTTGGCCAAGTCATATACCCCCAAATCATTTCGCCGGCGCCGCAAACAACGCTGTTGTCCCCGGACCCGTGTGAGTCCCGATAATAGCGCCTATTTCCGTCTCGAAATATTTTTCATATGTGTATACAGAACCAACCGCTTCTTTTAGCTCCTTTGCTTCCTCGGGGGCTTCGGCATGGGTTATGGCCGCGTAAATAGCAGTATTTTGGGGAATTTTCTCTTCGAGTATCTCCAGGATTCTAGGAATCACTTTTCCTTTGCCGCGTACCCTATCCACAGAGACCACACATCCTTCTTTGTCTAGCCCCAGTATAGGTTTGAGCTTGAGCATGCTCCCCAAAACATGCTGAGCTTTTCCTATCCTGCCGTTACGGGCCAAATAATCTAAAGTATCTACGCAAAACAAAGTGACCATGTTGTCTATAAGGCGGTTCATTTCTTCCATAATTTCACGGGCTGAGCAATTCTCTTGTGCCATTTGACTCGCGATCAGGGCCATGAGTCCATGGCCTGCCGATGCCTGTTTAGAATCGATAAGATGAATTTTGCGATGAGGTAGTTCTTCTTTCGCGATGGTGGCGGATTGAAAAGTGCCGCTCAGATTCGAGGAAAGAGTAATGGCCACCACTTCAGAGCCGTCTTCTGTGAGTTCGGAGAATACGTTTTGGAACGCCGCGGGCGATGGTTGAGACGTACGCGGATGATGCGGAGATGTGCGCAGCTTCTCATAGAAAGCACCGGCACGAAGCTCGATTCCGTCCAGGAATTGTTCGTCACCGAAATGCACTGTAAGCGGCACAATTGAAACTCCATGTTTCTCCATGTAATCGGGAGAAAAATCCTGAGTACTATCTGTTACGATTTTTACTTTGCCCACCTGACATTCTCCTCTCTACAAGACACAGGCTATAGAGCCCCAACTCAATCCTGCTCCAAAAGCCACCAAAATCACAAAATCACCCTTTTGAACACGCCCCTTCTCCACGGCCTCCCAAAGGGCAATAGGCACCGACGCGGAAGAAGTGTTTCCGTACTTATCAATATTGACCATGACCTGGTCGGGTGTAATTCCCAAACGCTGACAAGCCGATTTAATAATGCGTATATTGGCTTGATGAGGAACCAAGAGTTTTACGTCTTCCACATTTTTGCCGCATTTTCGCAGAAGTGTCCTCACCGATTTGTCCATAATTGTTACCGCAAACTTAAACACTGCTCGGCCATCCATATGTATATAGTGCATACCTTTTTCGATAGTCTCTAAACTGGCGGGATTCTTTGACCCGCCCGCAGGCAAGGTTAGAGCGGAAGCCGATTCTCCCATAGAACCCAGATCAAAACAGAGTATTCCTCTGCCGTCTTCAACAGGCGTCAAAAGCGCCGCCCCCGCCCCATCTCCAAACAAACAGCATGTATTTCTATCAGTCCAATCTACGATGCGTGACAAAATTTCGGCGCCTATTACCAACACTTTTTGAAAAGCGCCGGATGCCACGAATTGGGCGCCTGTTACCATAGCATAGATAAACCCGCAGCACCCGATTTCCATGTCGAAGGCGCTGGCTTTTACGGCGCCAATGGCATTTTGAACTATGCACGCTGTAGCGGGGAAAGTGTAATCGGGGCTGGCCGAGGCAACTATGATAAGATCCACGTCTTGGGGTTCAACACCGGCGTTTTCCAGACACTGCCGGGCTGCTCTTACGGCCAAATCAGAAGTCGCCGTACCCTTTTCAACGATACGGCGTTCTCGAATCCCTGTTCTTTCCAGAATCCATTCGTCGGATGTATCCACCATCTTCTCCAAATCGGCGTTTGTCAAAATGTTAGGAGGCACAAAAGCGCCTAACGATGCTATCCCAACTTTTCTTCGGACCATCTTCTATTCTCCTTTTTGTACTACATCCGACAACATTTTGGTAAAGGTAGACGTAACGTTCTTTTCAAGGTAAATTCGGGCCTCTCTTATACCATTGGCGATGGCCCTGCCATCGGATGAACCGTGGCATTTTATTACACAACCGTTTAGGCCCATTAAGGGCGCACCCCCGTAAGTGGTGTAATCAAGAAGGGCGCCCACCTTGCCGATAACCCGTTCCAGTGATTGGGTGGCATTATCTTCCAAACCTGCCCGAACAATTTCCCGATTCAAGACAGATAGTTGGAACACTCCGGTCCCCTCTAGAGTTTTCAAAAACACGTTGCCAGTGAAGCCATCAGTTACCACCACATCAGCCTTTTGGGTAAAAACATCCCTGGGTTCAATGTTACCGCTAAACGAAATTGGAGCTTTTTCCAAAAGAGCGTAAGCCTTTCTAGCCAACGCGTTTCCCTTTTCTTTTTCCAACCCAATATTTAGAAGACAAACCTTAGGATCTGGCCACCCCAAAACATCCCTCGCGTAAATAGTGCCCATTACTGCAAATTGAACCAAAGTTTGGGGCCTTACATCAGATGAAGCGCCCAGATCCACGAAAAAGGTGCCGCGCCCTTCGGAAGTAGGAATAACCGCACCCATGCACGGTTTATCTACGCCTGGGGCCCTTCCCAAGGACAAAACAGCAGCCACAACCATAGCCCCGGTAGAACCGGCGGAAACAAACGCTTGCGCACGGCCTTCACTCACTGCCAGAAGCCCTTGGCACAAGGATGAATATGGTTTTTGCCTATAAGCATGAAGGGGCGCCTCAGAAGGATGGATAACGTCCGGGCAAACCACCGTCGCAAGATTACTGGATGATACTCGGCTGTGAAGCTCTCTAACAGCGTCTTCGGTGCCAAAAGCCAGTATTTTTGCGCCAGAATCTAAAGCCGCCCGACATCCTTCTATGTTAACCTTGGGCGCCTTATCCCCGCCCATTAAATCAAGGGCGATTATGCGCCCAACGGTGTCCAAGCCTGCTGACATTTACAAGCCCCCCATGATGCATATCACTCTAGAGCAAACACCAAAAACTTGCCTCTGAACACTTCTTCACCGTCTGCCCGTGTTTCGACCAACACAACAGATTTATTACTCTTAACCCTAATCACTCGTGCCTTGGCCACAAGGGTTTCGCCGATATTGACCGCGCGCTTAAATTTTAGATTAGCGATACCTGTTACGACATTTTTAGCGTCGATAAGGCAGAGCGCCAAAGAGTCTGCTTGCGAAAAAATGTAATGGCTTCTTACGATTCCCGTTCTTTGAAAGGCCATTTCAGGGGAGGTAACAAAAGACGATATAGCGCTTTTGCCGAGTTCCACGTCTATAAGCTCGCCCACTATTTCTTTTTGCGACAGGGAACGTACCCTTCCATAGGCTCTTTCCGCGACTTCTTTGGTACGGGTCCTTTGATCTGGAATTCCCAAGGCCAACCTATCAAGCCTTATAGTTTGGGCACTTACCCCGAAATGCCGCGCCAGCCTGAACGAAAAGGAAGGTGAGGGGTTGGTCTGTTC
>CAYPVF010000157.1:0-4196 GCA_964414105.1 uncultured Eubacteriales bacterium | reverse complement strand
GAAGTGGTGCTGAAATCCCCCGTGTTGAACCCGGGCCATGATGAAAATATCAGCGCATCGTCGAACCAGTACTGAAATCCCCCGCGTTGAACCCGGGTTATGATGAAAATATCAGCGCATCCTCGAACCGGTGCTGAAATCCCCCGCGTTGAACCCGGGCCATGATGAAAATATCAGCGCATCCTCGAACCGGTGCTGAAATTTTCACCCGTTACGCGCCGGTGCGGAAGGTGACAAAGCCACCGGGGCTAACGGCGCCAGTGGCGCTTTGATTAAACGCTTACAGAAAAGCGCTGCGTGACACAAATCCCGAAATTTAGCGGAACTAGTCGAAGTTTATGGAATATAGTAGAATTACTTTGTATCGGATGTGCACAATGTACAGAGAAATAACTCTTCATTTTTTTGGAGGATTTTCTCCATAGATGCCGAAGTAGGCAGTTATAGCTATTCACAGCATACGTTGTGAATTGCCTACAAGAGAGCAAAAAAGGGGGTTGAAGCTTCATACACATAGCAGCTGTTTGTCAATAGGATGCCTTAATTCCAAGTTAGGAGGTATTTAAGTGGTTGTCGAAGGCATGATAACAGATCTCGTAATCGCGGCCGGGGTTTTGTTTGGTGTGTTTTTTGTCGTTCAATACACCAAAAAAGGAAAACCTTTGCCCGAAATCAGAAAGCTCGCCGGTCTTGAGGCCATTGAAGAGGGTATAGGCCGAGCTACCGAGATGAGCCGTCCGGTGTTCTATCTACCCGGAGCCGGTGGCCCGGGAGCAGTACAAATGCTTGCAAGTATGGCCATCTTGGCTGAAACGGCTAAGATGACTGCAAGATATGATACAAGGCTTATTGTACCAGTTCAGCACGCCATCGCTTACCCCATGGTTCAGGGGGTCGTAAAAGAGTCATACCTGGTCGAAGGGCATTTGGAAAAGTATCGGCCTGATGATGTGCAATGGTATTCCGACCATCACCACGGCAGCGCTATCGCAATTGTTGGCGCAATGTTCAGGGAACAACCGGCTACGGTTGTGATGATTGGAGACTTCGCTTTTCAATCCATTCTGTTTGCAGAGGCCGCTAGCAGCGCCGGCGCTATACAAGTAGCCGGAACCGCCACTATGACTTCAGTTCCTTTGCTTGTGGCCGCTTGTGACTACTGTCTAATTGGCGAAGAAATGTACGCCGCCGCAGCTTATCTAACTAAGGAGCCCGCCAGGGTCGGCACAATTCTTATTGAGGACTATATAAAGTACTTCGTTACAGCGCTAATAGTCGTGGGTAGCCTTAGCATTACTTTTGGGTCGGCTGACTGGCTTAAATCGCTTCTTAGCAAATAGGGGGGTTTACCTTGAAACGAGTTTTGCCTGCCGTTATCACCGCGGCATTGGCGGCCGCAGTAATTGGAACCATGTTCTTCGGTCTGTGGCCGGAGTTTACAAAAGGTATCGATAATTGGGAAGTGTTGATAAGCGCTACAATGTGCTGCGTCGGTTTGGTCAACTTAACTGCCGTTCACTTTAAGAGGATCCAAAGAAAGACTTCTACTTGGTATCTTTCCATAATGCTATTGGTTGTAATGTATGGCATGACCATTTTAGGTGTAATGACAGGTCCCATGGGGAAAGCCTATAGTCGTCTGTTTTCCGCCATACAAGTTCCCTTGGCCTCTAGCCTTATGGCGATCTTGGCCTTTTACGTAACTTCTGCCTCCTACCGCGCTTTTCGGGTTAGGTCAAGAGATGCCGCAATTCTATTAGCTTCAGGGTTAATCGTAATGCTGGGCAGGGCTCCTGTAGGGGAGATGATTTTCCCCGGTATCGGTAAAATAAGTTCGTGGATTCTGTCGGTACCAAACGCCGCAAGCATGAGGGCGATAGAATTTGGTGTATACGCAGGAGCGCTTATAACAGCATCCAGGATAATTCTTGGCCTTGACCGTCCATATCTCGGGATTGGCGAATAGGGGGGTATAAGTGTTGAGTTTTCTAGATAAGTTAGCCGCAATAGATCGCCGGTATTTATACGCAGCACTCATTGTACTGGTCACTTTGCCGCTTGTTCGCCCTTTGGGAATACCTATAGGAAACATTGGCAAAGAGACGCGGGATTTCTATGACGCAGTTGAGGCTATGTCCCCGGGTGATATCGCAATACTTGGTATCGATTTCCGTCCTGAAGCCAAGGCCGAAGGCGCACCCCAAGCAATAGCTTTTGTAAAGCACGCTTTCTCAAAAGGCATAAGGGTTGTGGCGTGGAGCGGTTTGGCTGAAGGCGCGGCGTTAACTCAGACCATGATCGAGCCCGTAGCCGAAAGCATGGACAAGGTCTACGGTGTTGACTGGATCAACTTGGGTTTCAAACCTAGCACTGAAGTCAATCTTCAAAGAATGATCAACGATTTTCCGGGTGCTGTCGCTTACAGCGATATCTTTGGCAAGTCGTTGGATGAATACCCCATCATGGATGGGTTTGATTCCATCACCAAGGCCGATGTGTTGGTGTCTATTTCCAACGTTGTTCCAGGCCCGGATAAGTATGCAAAGATGATCACTCTACCTGAGAATATGAAAATGCTCGCGGGGATTGGTTCCACAGGCGCCACCCAGCAATTGAGTTATTACACCAGTGGCACTTACTTGGGTCTTTTAGCCGGGTCTAGGGGTGGAGCCGAGTACGAGATGCTTTTGCAGTCTCCTGGTTTGGCTTTGGCGGGAATGGACGCACAGTCCATGGCGCACTTATTCATCATAGTGCTGATAATCCTCGGTAACCTGGGTGATGTTTTCAAAAGAAGAAGCGAGAAAAGCCAGGCAAAAGGAGGCGGCCGCTAATGAACCTCGAACTTATTGAAGTATGGGCCGGTGTATTGTTTACAATCAGCGTCCTTAGCTTAGTGTTCAAAGACAGCATACTTTTTCACTTCGCCGAACACCTTTTGGTGGCGGTAACTGCGGCTAACGGTATTGTGACAACCTATAGTAACTACCTCAAACCGGCGGTTTCACAAGACATCGCCAGAGACGGAAAGTACATTTTGATCATTCCTTTGCTATTAGGCTTACTGACTTATGCCCGTTTTTTCCCTCGTTTAGGCCATCTGGCGCGTATTCCAATGGCTTTCATGTTGGGCGTTGGGGCGGCTTATACCTTGGCGAGACAGCCTGGGCTCATGTTGAACCAAATCACGGCCTCGTTTTTGAAGCTTAACAGCATAAACAACGTTATCTTTGCCGGCACTGTGGTTTCCGTACTCGTGTATTTCTTCTTTGTAGGAGTCGGGTCGAACCGCGCTTACAAGGGCATCAGCCAGGTGGGTAAAGCCATCATGCTTGTAGCTTTTGGCGCCGGTTTCGCGAACACCATCATGACAAGAATGTCCGTGCTCCTTGATAGAATGCAATTCCTGGTAAGCGACTGGCTTCACATCGGCGTGTAAAGACCAGTTTAGGTTCTCAGAAAGCAAGG
Organism: uncultured Eubacteriales bacterium; assembly: GCA_964414105.1. Classification (GTDB taxonomy): domain Bacteria; phylum Bacillota; class Sulfobacillia; order Fermentithermobacillales; family Fermentithermobacillaceae; genus JAXGZG01. Next base: position 728 of record CAYPVF010000157.1, on the reverse strand, counting down.
CATGGGATTTTAGGAGGCTTTTGATATGACGATTCGTGACCAATATGCGGATTTAATTGAAATCTACAGAGCATTCGACGCCAAGGCGGCGCTCTCTCAAGATAAAGTTCGTTCGGCCAGGGAATATGAGAAAACGCTATTCGCGCCTGACGAAAGCGTCAAGACGGAACAAATGGCTTTGTTAAGCCGGCTTATCGAAGAGGCTGAGGCACTGCCTACGCCAAATCCCGTGTTTTCTATTTTGAAAACACATTTTTCCGATTTCTTGCACGCTCGCAAGTCTGCGTTTCTTGGCACTTTTGAATCCCCTGTAGGTTTGGTGGGTTCCATTTCAGGCTTCCTGGATTTCATGGGGAGGAAGGACTCTCGTAGTGCGGAAGAGCGCTACGAGGTCTTAGAAGCCCGGCTCGGTCAGGTTGATGGGCTGTGGGCAAGCATCGAAAGGTTATTGCCGGGTCTCAAGCCCGCGGAAGTAAGGAAGCTTCAGGACGGGTGTGAGCTTCTGGCCAAGATATCACCGGTGCATGGCGCACAAGTTGAAATGCAGTATCCCGGCCTTTCTTCTACCGCTTGTTTCCACCTGCGGCATGTTATTGAAGAGACCGGAGCAAAAGCGGCCCTTTGGGCAAAGCAGGTAGCAAAAGGTCTCGAAAATGGGCAATACGGGGTAGCGGCCGACGAAAAGCCTGCTACCCCCGGTTCTCTTGGGCCCCGTTACGCCGAGATAA
>CAYPVF010000156.1:0-4279 GCA_964414105.1 uncultured Eubacteriales bacterium | reverse complement strand
TGGGTGGGTCGTCAAAAACACAGGAGCGGCAGTTACTTATGGAAATCCCCCCGCTTCGATTGCCCGTTCTGTCTAACATCATTTCCAAAACTTTCATGCGGCTGCAAGGTTTTTTTGGTCACGTGCTTCCTTTACTTGTCATAACAAGTATTGGAGTTCAAACCATGCTCGATCTTGGCCTTATGGAAGGGCTTTCCCGTCTCAGTTCTTTAAGCATGGCCTGGTTGGGAATTCGCGGTGAGGCGCTTATGGCAGTAGCTGTGTCGGTGGTGCAAAGATACATGGGCCCCATGGTGCTCATGAACCTGCCCCTTGGCGCCAGAGAAGCCACCATTGCCGGGGCTATGGTTTCCGTGTCAATGCCGTGTTTACCGGTGTCTATTCTTATCGGCAAAGAACTTGGGTTCAGGTCTATGGTAAAAATCTTTTTGATGGCACTTTTGCTGTCTTTTTCAGTGGGTATCGTTCTGAATTTACTTCTAAAAACACCCTAGAAAGGGGGCATACACTTGACTTTAGCCGACGCCCGTCTAGGACAGAAGCTAACTGTAAAACACGTGGAGGGGCAGCATCGCCAAAGAAGACTTTGGGATTTGGGTATTATGCCGGGCGCCTTTATTAAAGTACTGGCCAGGCACCCACTGCGCGGGCCCCTGGTTGTGGCCGCCGACGGAATCCGCGTGGCAATTGGACGTGACCTGGCATCGAGAATAGCTGTTTCAACTGCCTAGCCCGGTCAAAAGCCGGCGCTTTCCTGTCCCTTTCCCAGCATTGCCCTGGCTCTCCATTTGCCCGGCAAATAGCGGAAAGCGGTTATTGCAAATCGCACAAATTGGTCAATGTTTATTGCCCACCAAACGCCTAGCAACCCAAATGATTTGCTGAGCACGAAAGAAAGAGGGATGCGGCATCCCAAAATACCAACCAAAGCCGCCACCATGGGCGTTACAGTGTCCCCGGCACCCCTCAAAGCGCCGCCCCAAGAGCCCACTATCTGCTGGGGAATCTGGGAAAAAGCCATTATGAAAAGGTATTGCGCTCCGATAGCCACGACCTCGGCTTCGTCGGTGAGCATACGCATAAGAAACCTGGGTCCCAAAAGAAGTATGAAGCTGGTAACAACAGTAAGCCCTACCCCCCACCGAATGATTTGCTTCATATACCGGTTTGCCAAAGCCGGGTTTCTTGCCCCAAGAGACCTTCCCACCAAAGCGGTTGCGGCGATGCCGAAACCAGTAGTTGGCATATAGGAAATCCCTTCTGCTTGAAGACCCACCTGATAAGCCGCGCCTGCAAATGTGCCAAATTCGTTTATAACCCTAAAAATTATGACTCCTGCTATTTGCCAGAAAAACATTTCGGCGGAAGAGGGGACACCGATTGCCAAAATCTTTCCCATAACAGGGAAGTCTAGGGACACGCGATCTTTTATGCTTACGCCCACTCCCGAACGGGCGCTGTAAAAGTACCACACAGCTAGTATGGCCCCGACGGCTTGCCCTGCGATAGTACCTATGGCAGGACCCCGAAAACCCATTTTGGGAAAACCCAAATGGCCGAAAATTAGAACAGAGTTCAGGGCCACAGTGACCAAGTTTATTGTAAGTGCTATTTGCATAGGCGTTCGGGTATCGCCCCGCCCCCTCAAAATGGCGCTTATAACCATGAAAATTGCCTGAAAGGGCATGCTAAACGCCAGAATACGAAAATACGTCACACCTATTTCCAAAGATTCGGGGGTGGTTTTCAAAAGAAGCAGCAGTTGAGGGGCCACGATGTAGGAAATACTTGCCACTACTGCCATAAGAGGAAGGGCGATGAGTAAGGCCTGTTGAGCGACTTTACGCGTCAAATCGTGATCTTTGGCCCCCAAAGCCTGGGCAGTCAATACGGTTGTGCCTGTGGCTATCGCGCCGAAGATTATCCAAACAAACATGCCCAAGCGACCTGACATTCCAACGGCCAAAATGGTAGCGGCCCCCAGCCGCCCTACCATGGCTGTGTTAACGAAACCGATAAGCATTTGCAGGACATTTTCGGCAGTAACGGGCCATATCATGTTCAGAATCGTTCCGCGAATTTCAGAATCCGAAAAAGAATCCAGATGCTCCGCTTCATCGCTTACGGCATGGTTTGAGGTCATTGGTTGGCCCCCTTTGGCAAATCTCAGACACTAACATTTTCGAAACATATAGGTGGCTTTAGGCTGACCTTTCAAGTATGAAGTAAAGAGCATTGGGTAGCAACAAGCATCGGCTCAAATCACGTCTGCCATAGAAAACCAGGCCCAATTATGAGATCATACTAAGGAGGTGAGAATTAATGGTTGAACAAGTGTTCAAACTGGCCGCGGGCGACGACAAAGCCGTGGAGCGGGTTGTGTTTGACGAGAACGTTCATTACCTTCACATGGTCTTTGGGGAAAGTCAAGGGCTTCCTCAGCATTTTTCCAATTCCACCGTTTATATGACGGTCGTAAGAGGTGTGCTTTCCATCGGCCTAAACGACCAGGAAACACACCGCTACGATGCCAAAACCTTGTTGAAGATACCTTATAACACGAAGATGAACGTAAGAAACGAAGACCCCGATATCCTGGAATTAATCGTGGTTAAAGCCCCTGCCCCAAAAAGCTGAGGAAAAAGGAGTGTGCGGCATGGCACAGATATCAGACCCCATGAGTTTGGACAGGGAAGTTTGTTACAGGGCCCTGCGGGACAATGACTGGGGGTACGACGGGCGAATTTTCGTGGGAGTATCTTCCACTAAAATCTATTGCCGCCTAACCTGCCGCCATAAAGCTCCAAAGAAGGAAAACTGCACGTTCTATCCGAGCGCTGCCGCCGCTGAAGCCGCCGGGTACAGACCATGCCGCCTTTGCAGACCCGAGTTGGCGCCGGGGCCGCCAATATCTGTGACCCCAGGTGTGGCTCAAAAGGCAGCTTGGCTTGTAGATGAAAACTGTTTAGACGATTTTCACACGGAAAACTTAGCAGGCCGGCTGGGAATCACCGCGGAAGATCTGAGCCGCGCCTTTTTGGAGCGATTCGGCGCTACTGCGGAACAATATTTGAAGACGCGAAGACTGCTTTTGGCAAAGCATTTGTTAACCGATACCGATTTGTCTTTGGAGGAAATCGCGGTTTGCGCCCGCTTGAATGATCCCCAAACTTTGGAAAAGCTGTTCCGCAAACATTATCGGGCCGCGCCGCTTTCTTTTAGAAATCCTAAAAAGACCGTCCCCTCCGATTCTGGGCAAGTCACCCTAAAATTGGGGTATCGACCCCCTTACGCTTGGGACACCCTTTTGGGGTTCCTTGAAACTCGTGCCATTCCCGGAGTGGAAATAGTAAAAGACGGCTCTTATTATAGAACCCTGGGAATAGAACACTTGTCCCGGCATTTCAGGGGTTGGTTATCGGTGCGAAACGAAGAAGCCAAAAACAGAGTATCTTTGGACATCTTCATTTCGCTACTGCCCGTTTTGCCCAAGATATTGTTCAGGGTAAGAAGGCTTTTTGATCTGGATTCTGACCCGGAAGCGGTGTATACAGGACTTTTGGCTCTGGAAGATTCCGGGTACGCCCCCCGTGTGCCCGGCATTCGGGTGCCCGGATGCTTTGACCCTTTCGAAATAAGCGTAAGAGCTATTTTGGGCCAGCAGATTACTGTTAAGGCCGCCAGGACTCTGGCTATGCGCCTGACCCACAATTATGGCGCTAGAATTGATACGCCTTTTGAAGGACTCAATTACGTTTTCCCAACCCCAAGCGATATAACACAATTGGAGCCACCTATTGAAAACAGACTGGGCCCCTTGGGGGTAACCCGACTAAGGGCCCATTCAATTTTATCGTTGGCCCAAGCGATAGAAAACGGCGATATCTGCTTTTCTCCCGCCCGAAACCCAGAACACGAACTCAAAAAGCTTTTGGAGCTTCCGGGATTCGGCCCTTGGACAGTCCAATATGTTGGCATGCGGGCCTTTGGTTGGCCCGACGCATTTTTGCACACTGATTACGGCATCAAAAAAGCTTTACCTGGACTAAAGCAAAAAGAAATCCTGGAAATATCGCGGCAGTGGGCACCGTGGCGCTCTTATGCCGCTCTTAATTTGTGGAAGTCGTTGGAACCTACCACTTCTTAAAGGTACCGCCTTCGGGGGTCACACCTTCAGGCAATACCCCAAAAGAATGTTTCTGGTTACCGGGTAATTTGTTCAGGACCAACTGCCCCGCTTTTAACACCAAAGCCAAATTTCTTAGGTGGGTAATTTCCT
>CAYPVF010000155.1:1666-4422 GCA_964414105.1 uncultured Eubacteriales bacterium | reverse complement strand
ATAATCTGCCCGTCGGGGTTAAAACACGGAACCATCAGGAAGATTACGTTCTCCAAAATACACTTATTGTCGTGAGAATCGCACGCCAACAAGTCGTAAGCCAGTTCAGGCGCCATTTGGGTGCCGCCGATTTCAGTCGCGTGCAGACTCATGGCCTGACACACCACGGTCTTGCCCTCCGCAACCAACTGTTTTACGGCGTCCTCCGAGATTCCTCTGGGATCTGCCAGTTTACCGTTGATTTCCCTTAGATGCTCAAGGTTTGTGAGATTGTCATGGGCGGAAATAATACCCACGATAAACGGGTGACCTTCTGTGGATTTTCCCATTTCCACTACTTTGATGTTTTCTGACTGCTTCTCTAAAAGGTGAAAATAGTCGACTATCTTATCCCAACGAGCCATTTTCCTGTCGCTGCCAAGCTTGAATCCAAAGAATGTTTCGGGCGAGGTGATACTTGGGTTTATGGGCATATGCTTCCCTGGTTGACCCGGCCGGTTTTCCGGCGGAGCGGCCCCTCACCAGGTATACTCCTTTCGGCCGCAATTTTGCGATGCTCTGTGGCGATACGAGGAGCCATTATCTTCCGAATTCTCCGGCAAGTCGGAAATTCCTACCTAACTCGTAAATTACGGGGTGCGGAATGGTTGCGGCTACACCAAAACATCTTTCCTTTTGTACAGTTCCAACGCCAAAGCCAAGGCCACGCCGTTGACCAAGAACATTGCCCATATGTGACCCGACGAAGCCGTGCCTGTGCTGAGGATATCCGCCGCGTTTGCCCACTTCATGGGTGACATGTGTCCCAGGAACTTGAGGTTCTGGCTCAAATCGGCCATTAACTGAATCGCGTACATCCCAAGTACCAACCCCAGCGAGCCGGCATAAACCGTGCCCTGGCGGTTCACGAAGACCGAGCCCAGAAAACCTAGTGCAGCAAAAGTGAGGTGAGCGCCAACGGTCATTCCCGCTAGGATCCAGAACGAATGCTCGTCAAAAGGCGTGTCGTACCGCTTAATTTCCCAATACGCGCCGACCCAAATGACAGCGTTGAACGCCAACACTAGTGCCTTATATACCAAAACCTTATTTACCAAAATTTTTGACCGACTCACCGGTTTGGACAGAAGGAATTCCGCCGTCCGGTCGTTTTGCTCTTTGGATAAAATGCCGGAACCAAGCAAAACGGCAAAAATGCTTCCAAAAAGAAGTATTAGAAGATGAACCTCGGTGCCGAAGTAGCCTTCAAGGGTGGCAAGGCTGAGCCTATCTATGCCGAAGGCCTTTATGAAAGCTTCGGGCAGCTGTTGTACAAATTCCAACATTTCCGATGTGTCTTGGAAAGACGCGAACAGGGTCATCATCCAGTAATTGAAGATACTGAGGGTAATTGTCCACACCAGGAAAGTTTTCAGATGATCCATCAAATCTTTTTTAAAGATGTTCAACGGTCTCCCCCTCATAATAGTGCATGAACACCTCTTCGAGGGATGGTTCCTCTACTGCTAAATCGGTAAGGGGCAACTTGGCCAAGTGATTTAGTAGGGCAGGTAGGTTTCCGCCTTCATACATGAAACTGACGGCGCCGTTTTCTTGAGTGAGCCCAAAAACACCGGAAATCTGGGGCGCCATGCTGTCATTTTCGGCGGAGCAAGTATATCTTACTCGACGCAACCGCTTGTTTTTGATGGCTTCGATGTCTTCCACCCCAAGGATAGAGCCACCTTTAATGATTGCAGCCCTGTGACACAGTTTTTGGACTTCAGCTAACACATGCGAGGACAAAAACACGGTGGTGCCGCGTTTGTTTTCTTCCTGTATAAGGCTGTAAAACTTGCGCTGCATGAGGGGGTCCAAACCACTTGTAGGTTCATCGAGTATTAGCAGTTGGGGCCCATGCATAAGCGCCAAGGCTATGCCAACCTTCTTTTTGTTCCCCAGTGAAAGGCTTCCCACCGCGGAGTTTCCGTTAATTCCTAGGTAGTCGATTAGTTCGGCCTGCCTGGTTGAACAGTCTTTTCCGTAAAAACTATTGGAGTATTCCACGAGCTGCCTTACGGTCATGTCACTGTAATAGCTGATTTCGCCAGGCAAATATCCTACGCGCTTCCTTACCTCGACGCTCTGTTTGACGCAATCCAGCCCCAGTATTCGAGCGCTTCCCCCGGTGGGAAAAATGAGGTTGAGGAGAATCCTTATGGTCGTGGTTTTGCCGGCGCCGTTTGGGCCGATGAAACCGAATATTTCCCCTTGATCGACCTCAAGGCTGATATTGTGGATGCCCTTTGACCTGCCATAGTACTTAACCAAGCCCTTCGCTTCGATAGCAAGCACGGATGCCACCCCTTTTGATCGCAACGAGACCGCCAGATTTGGGATTTGCATTGGTTTTCGGTTTTCGGTTTCAGGCTCACCTTAACATATTTTCCGTGGATTTTCGGGCGAAAAAACGAACAAAAGCTAAGTGGATAGGGGTTTTTGTGAGAGGCGCTGGCTGGCTGACGGATTTTCCGACGGGCAGTCTCGGGGGGCGCTGGTTTTTCCGACGGGCTGACAGGTTTTCCGGCAGACAGGCTCGCCGGGTGCCGGTTTTTCCGACGGGCAGTCTCGCCAGGCGCCGGTTTTTCCGACGGGCAGTCTCGCCGGGTGCCGGTTTTTCCAGCAGGCAGGCTCGCCGGGTGCCGGTTTTTCTGACAGGCTGACAGGTTTTCCGGCAGACAGACTCGCCAGGTGACAGTTTTTCCAGCAGGCAGGCT
>CAYPVF010000155.1:0-1656 GCA_964414105.1 uncultured Eubacteriales bacterium | reverse complement strand
ATATGAACAGCTGACGAATTTTCTGGCACCGCATCGGCTTTAGTCAGGCACAATACAAACAAGGCCAGTTTTGCGGCCTGCTTTTTGCTTTTACTTGAAGGATTCTCGGGCATCTTATGGAAGGCTTTATTTGCGGCGGTCAAATCTCAGGACGCGACTGACAAAGGGGTGATTGTGTGGAAGAAACCAAGACTATAAGCAACTTGATGAAAGCTTTCACGGGAGAATCCGAGGCTAGCAAGAAATATCTAGCTTATTCCAAAAAGGCAGAAAAAGAAGGGAAGTTGAACGCCGCAAAATTATTTAAGGTTGCCTCAGATGCCGAAATCATACACGCATTGAAACACTTCGAGGTTGCCGGGAAAGTGGGTTCCACAGCCGACAACTTGCGGGACGCAGTTATGGGCGAAACATACGAATTCGAAGATATGTACCCCCCTTTTGTGGAAGAAGCCGAATCGGCGGGAAACAAAGCTGCTCAAATGTCATTTACATTTGCCATGAAAGCCGAGAGAGTCCATGCAAAACGGTATCAAGACGCGCTAGACAACCTGGACCAAACCGAAGAGGTTTTCTATTATCTTTGCCCTGTGTGCGGGAATATTGAAAAGGCGCGCCCTGAGAAATGCAGCATCTGCGGGGTTTCCGGGGAGAGATTTATCAAATATTAGTCCCGCCGATGTTCGTTGTGCGTGGTAAGTACAATTTGTGGGAGGTAATGAAAATGCCAGATTTCGGACATCCGTTTTCGGGTGCGAAGAAGGATCGCAAGGTTAATGAGCAGGAGCTGATCAGGGCCATACGGTTCATGATCGCGGCGGAATACGAGGCTGTTCAACTGTATATGCAGTTGGCCGAATCCACTGACAACAAACTTGCCATTGAGGTTCTGAAGGACATTGCAGATGAAGAACGAGTACATGCCGGCGAGTTTCTGAGACTTTTGAAAGAGCTCGATCCCGAGGAAGACAAGTTTTACGCGGAAGGCGCGGAGGAAGTTGAAGAAGAGATAGAAAGATTAAAGGGATAGCACCAAACTGCGCTTTCTGCCCCTTAGATTTGCGAGAAGGCAAAACACCTAAAAAGGGCGGCTGACCTACAGGATGTGTGCCGCCCTTTGGCAACAATTGCGACTCACCAAACACCAGTGGCCCGCTTTCACCTTCCTTCAGTTGCCTTTATCAACACAATCCAGTTTTAGCAGGTGTGTGATGACAAGGCTCGGCGATACACTTTCCTTGCCGCAATCTAGGTTTCGTCCCACAACCCCGCCGCTATTTGTTGACACAACCCGCCAATTGCAGTCTAGTGAGGCGCCAGATTTTCTGACAAGCTGCCGGATTTTCCGGCAGTGCAAGCGAGTGACTGTCGGTTTTTCCGGCAGGCAAGCTAGCTAGGCGCCGGATTTTCTGACAAGCTGCCGGATTTTCTGGCAGTGCAAACCGGCGACTGCTGGATTTTCCGGCAGTGCGAGCGAGTGGCTGCCGGTTTTTCCGGCAGGCTCCCCCCAAATTATTTCGCTTCTTTCTCGTTAAAGCGGTCCCGCAGACGCTCGGCAAAGCTCTTGCGCTTCTGGTAGTTCTTTTCGCCCAGCGATTCATCGAATTCCCGCAGTTTTTCCTTCTGCGTCCTGGTCAGGCTTTTGGGTACTTCGAT
>CAYPVF010000154.1:0-4576 GCA_964414105.1 uncultured Eubacteriales bacterium | reverse complement strand
TCCCCCCCTTGAGTGGAACGATAACGGCACCATCAAAGGCTATGATATCGACATTGCGGCTGAGGTTGCCAAGCGGTTGGGGGTAAGGGCCGAGTTCGTATCATCCAAATGGGATGGCCTTCTTACAGGCTTGCAAGGCGGTCAGTTCGACGCCGTCATTTCTTGCATGAATATAACCCCCGGACGCCAAGAGGAAGCGGCCTTCGTGGAGTATCAACAGTGGGAGCAGGTTATCGTCATGTCCCCCGAGGACGAACCTATAACCGACTTGGAAGGGCTTGAGGGCAAAACCATAGCCGTTCAAGTAGCCACAACCAGCGAAGAAATGGCCGCCAGTGTTAAGGACGCCCGGGTGTCCAGCTTCGAGAGTTTTGACACCACTTTCATGGAACTCAAAAACAAAAGATGCGATGCTATCGTGATTGACGAACCGGTGGGCATGTATTATCAGAAAAGGGAGCCCGAAAGTTTTGTTATTACCGGTTCAGCCGGGGAAAGAGCCCCTGTTGGAATCGCCTTAAAGAAGAACGCAACTTTGTTACAGGAGGCCGTAGCGTCTGCAGTAGCCGCCATGCAAGAAGACGGAGCAGCCCAAGAAATATTCGACAATTGGTTTGGCAATGACAGCCGGTAGCGGAAGGATGCCCGCGTTTGAGTTTGTCTTGAGCATACTTCCAAGGCTTTTGAGCGCCGCGTCCGTGACAGTTCGGCTTACTTGTGTAGCCATGTTACTGGGAATGTTCATAGGGGCGGCGCTCGCCCTGATGCGGACTTCCAGAAGCAAATTGCTGCACCTTTTGGCTGGGGCATATGTGACAGTTTTTAGGGGCACTCCCCTGGTCGTACAAATGCTAGTCGTATATTTCGCTTTGCCCCAGGTTGGGCTGAGATTTGACAAGTTCACTTCGGCTGCCATTGCCCTTGCGGTAAACGCCGGCGCGTATATCGCTGAGATTATTAGAGCGGCCATAGAATCCATAGACAAGGGCCAGATGGAGGCGGGCCGCTCTTTGGGAATGAGCTACGGCGCCACCATGCGAAGAATCATCGTTCCTCAAACGTACAAAAGGTTATTGCCTCCTCTTGGCAACGAATTTATCGCCATGCTCAAAGACACTTCGTTGATCGCCCTCATAGGCGGAGAAGAGCTGACTCGGGCAGGACAACATATAATAAGCGACACCTTTCGGCCCTGGCCCGTGTATTTGAGTGTTGCCGCCATTTATTTGGCTATGACAGCCATCTTTTCTTTTCTTGTTCACCATTGGGAAAGGAGACTTCAAGATGGATAGTGTAGCGTCTAAGGGAACAGTGCCGATGGTTGAATTCGACAATGTGCACAAAGTTTTCGGCAGCCTTGAAGTCCTGAGTGGCGTCGACATGAGGGTTTTGCAGGGTCAGGTGGTTACCATAGTGGGACCAAGCGGTTCGGGCAAAAGCACGTTGCTCAGATGCACAAATTACTTGGAAACTGTGACTTCAGGTGAAGTGCGAATCTTGGGGCGGATTCCCCCAAGAACAGAGCGCGATCTTAACGCGGTGCGAAGCAAAATAGGCATGGTGTTTCAGCATTTCAACCTGTTTCCCCACATGACTGCTTTGGAAAACGTTATTGAAGGCCCGGTCCACATAAGCAAAATGCAAAAGTCAACGGCACGGGAACTTGGCAGGACGCTTCTGGCCAAGGTTGGGCTCTCGGAAAAGGAAGACTCATACCCAAAGGAGCTTTCAGGCGGCCAAAAACAACGCGTGGCTATAGCAAGGGCCATGGCTATGCAGCCCAAACTCATGCTTTTTGACGAGGCCACCTCTGCCCTAGACCCCGAATTAGTGGGCGAAGTCCTAAAAGTTATGGCCGATTTGGCCCAAGAAGGTATGACCATGATTATCGTTACCCACGAGATGTCTTTTGCAAAGCAAATCTCGGATAGGATCGTGGTCTTAGTAAACGGGCGCATAATAGAAGAAGGAACCCCAGAGAATATTTTCAGCCAACCCAGAGAGACCAGAACCCGGGAATTTTTGCAGAGGGTTCTTAAACCCCAGGTTTCCCAATTAGTGGGCCACTGACACAAAAAGGCTATTCGCAAAAAGGATTTTGAGCGGGTAGCCTTTTTTCGCATACTATGGTCTTTTTCAGCCAACACTACTTAGAGACCATTTGACCTACGGAGGGTTACAAATGGATGCTACCTTTTCCTTGTTGGCGCGACACATACTGACGGATAGTCTTAAGCATTCTCTAATCATGATTCCGCTTTTATTCGTAACGTTTGTGCTCGTGGAAACCGTATATTCCAAAACAAGCCGCTCTTGGGCACAAAGCTGGATGGCGCACCCTATTTTGGGCTCTTTGGTCGCCGCTGTCTTTGGCCTTGTACCTCAGTGCGGCTTTTCCGTAGCGGCCACCACACTCCATCTGGAGGGCGTGATACCCGTAGGAACCCTCATCGCGTCTTACATAGCCACATCCGACGAGGCAATCCCTATCATGGCCGCCAATGCTTCAACCCACGAATTCATCGTGCCGCTTTTGGCTACCAAGTTAGTATGGGGCGCCCTGGTAGGCGCCGCCATAAACCTGGCATTGCGTAAAAAGGCGAAAACAGCCAAATACCCATCCTGCATAAATCGCCCCAGCGCCTTTGAAGATACCGCTTCTGACTGGAAACATGTGGCCAAGCACGGGCTGGCAAAAGCTTTTCGAATCTCCGCGATGGTTTTTGTATTCTCGTCCTTTCTAAATTTCGGAGGACATTTCCTGGCCGATGCAATGGGACCGATTCTGGGCCGGGGCACAGCCCCTCTCCTGCTGGCGTCTTTCTTTGGTCTGATACCTGCTTGTGCTACATCGGTTGCGCTTACTGAGGGCTTCCGCCTGGGCCATGTGTCATTTCCAGCTTTGGTAAGCGGTCTTACCGCCAATGCCGGCCTGGGTCTTTTGGTGCTCATAAAAGAAACAAAACGCCCAAGCCGCGCCATATCCATTGTGGTCACGCTTTTGGTGTCAGCCTTTATAGCGGGAGTTCTAAGCTCTTTGTTGGTGGTTTAGACAAATGCCTATGCCTCGGTTATTGGGTTTGGCCAAAACCATCTTCAAACCCAAAAAACCTAAACGATTTACCGCGGGTAACCGTGAAGCTCCCGGAATACCGGGGGGCGGCGAAGATATTATCCAAGGGAAGCCACTTGAAAAACGCCCTTTCGCCACAAAAGACGCCATAAACGCCGCTCGACACGGTGTGTGGCGCAGTCACCGTCAAGACGAATGGAAAGAATTAAGCGACCCTAGCGTCATGGAGGTTCCCCACCAAACCCCATTTGGGGGAATGTCCAAAAAAGATAGAAAACTTATGGGGCAAACGCTTGAAAAGTCTTTGGACCAAAATCTGAAGACTATTCAGTGGCTTTTCAGGGCGCCCAGAAACAACGATCTTATAGTGAGGCGCTTTACTGTTCGATACAGGTGTGGAACAAAAAACGCGGCAGTAGTTTATGTCCCCAGTCTTATAAAATCTGAAGCCATTCGCGATGGCATCCTATCGCCGCTTATGAGGCCCGGAGTTTTTAAATCCTGTTGGAAGATGAACACCAAGGAATTGGCAGACTCGGGCATTCCCGCGGGCGAAGTCAGACACGTGTATTTGGTTTCCAACGCAGTGGTGTGTTTGGCTGGCGGAAATGCCGTGGTTTTTGTGGATGGCGACCGCGTAGGTGTTACGGTTGACACAAAAGATGTAGAGCACAGACCCGTTCAGGAATCATCCACAGAAGCCGTGGTAAGAGGGCCCCATCAGGGCTTCGTGGAAAACATGCGCGTAAATATCAGCCTAATAAAAACCTACTTGGTGAATCCGCAACTCATCACGGAGTTTTACTCTGTAAGCGCAAGGGCCCATAGACATGTTTCCATAATGTATCTTGAAGGCGTAGCCAACCCAAAACTCGTGGATGAGGTAAGAAAACGGGTAACCAGCATAAAAACCTCTGAGATAATGTCATCCGCCCAGCTTACCGAGTATCTGCGAGACAATCCTGTGCAACTATTTCCCTGCAATGTAGTCACAGAAAGGCCCGACAAGGTTGCAAGCATGATTCAAGAAGGCCACATTGCCATAGTAGATGATTCTCCGGCGGTTCTTTTGTTACCCTCTAACATTTGGAGCCTCATGCAGTCGTCGGAAGATTACTATGTGAGCCCCATAGCTGCCACCGCTTTTCGTTCTATCCGGTGGTTCGCACTTTTAACCACACTTTACGTTTCCGCTTTGTATATAGCTGTAACCACCTATCACCCAGAAATGCTGCCGACAGAATTCATGTTTGCTTTGGCAGCCACAAGGGAAGGTGTCCCATTCCCCGCCAGTGTAGCCATTTTGGTAATGGAGGTAGCGTTTGAGTTAATCCGGGAAGGCGGCATAAGGGTTCCAACAGTAATAGGCCCGACCTTAGGCATAGTTGGCGCCGTCATCTTGGGTCAAGCCGCGGTTGAGGCAGGAATTGTCAGTCCAATTCTTGTTGTTGTAGTTGCCATATCTGCTTTGAGGGTGAATGCAGAGAGTTTATTGTTGCTCCA
>CAYPVF010000153.1:0-4693 GCA_964414105.1 uncultured Eubacteriales bacterium | reverse complement strand
GCACAGGTTTCTATGTTTTTGGAACCAATCCCTAACCTCTTCCCGAGTAGGATTGTCATTCTTCTGCAAAAGGGCGTAGGAAGACACGATAAACCCAGGAGTGCAAAATCCGCATTGCACCGCGCCGCAGTTCATCCACGCCACTTGCAGCGGGTGAAGATTCGTAGGAGTGCCTATGCCTTCGATAGTTGTAATGGTGCTGAATTCTTTAACGGTCTTCATCTTTCTTACGCAGGAACGGACTACATCTCCATCAAGAATCACCGAGCAAGAACCGCAAACGCCTGTGCCGCAGCCGATCTTGACCCCGGTTAGGCCCAAACGCCGCAATACGTCCGCCAGTGACTCTTTTTCCGGGTCGCAGTTCAACAAACGGTTCACGCCGTTAATGTTGAGCCACATCCTTCTGAGCTTCATGTGCATTCCTCCCTAACGGCTTTTTGTGTAAACCACCGATAGTCAGATGGGGTCTACCAAGTCGAAGTCGAAGCCATGGTCTTCCAATATGGCTTTAGCCTGTAGATAAGTCGATTCAATCAAGCCCGGGCAAACGATAGCATTGGCGCGCGCAGGGCCTATGATTTGGCCGCAATCTGTGCCGCCGTAAGCCTCGCCGTAAACTTCCTGGAACCACTGGACCAGCTCGCGGACCATATCTGCCGCTTCTTCTTTAGGGGCGAACAGACTAATCATACAAGCGCCGCCGGATAACGCTCCACAAAGCAGTTTGCTTTTGAGACCTCCGCAGAGCCCGCTTACGGCTTGAACCAATTGTTCGTTCGTTTCCCCTTTGAGGTACAGCCCCATGGCTACCATGGTAGAAGCGCAACATAGCTTGTCGCTTAGAAACTGGTGAAGTTTTCGGATATCATGCGACACCGCGCCACCTCCTAAACCCGGTTGTCTGTGGAGGTTTTCCTTCCATACACCCCACAGTCTCAACACTACGACTCATGGCTTTATGTATTTCGACTAGGAGCCAAAACTATGGTAACCTTCAGTGATCATAAGTGTCAACCAAGTCGTGCTATATTTCACAAACATCCTTTTTGATACGCTGATGCCGCAGTTTCAGTCCGTTACCCCACACTGCTCTTGGCACAAAAAAGCGACTTTACTACCATTGTGGCATAGCTTCCTGAAGGCAGACTAAAGGACAAGTCGATTTTCTTAAGCCGGGGGTACTTGTCGTCATCGACGACTATTCCTGATGCAAGCTGTTGGGGAATAACAAACGCTTTCCTGTCAAACGATTTGAAATAACCGTTTCGTATACCCCTTAAAGAAAAATCATTTTGGGAAACCCCTCGCTCGTCCAAAATCAAGCCCACGGCTTTATGGACCATCTCGGGGACAGGCAACAGTCTCTTCGCGACGGTTGGAATATGCAGGTCCGAAAACCCGGCCAAATCTTCTTTGGCGCGGTAGAAAACGTAATCGCCAACGCGGCCCGTCGTACTGCAAACCGGACCTTTGGCTCCACGCATTAGGGCTAAGTGAGTCTCGTTCCACAAGAAACTTTGGTAGCATGACATATACATAGCCATTTGTTCTTTATCCACTTTATTTACCGCTGACAACAGGTTTTTCTTGCGGCCGCCTTTCTGTAGTTCAAGGATTATGTCCAGTTCATGTTTGCCCCGGCAAAGCTCCAAAACCTGATCCCATTTACCCCATTTTGAAGCCATGGACCGTTTGCGCTCCCTATCCCCAAAAGCGTCGCCAGCCTTGGGGTCCGTCAAGTACATTCTGAGCGCGCCTTTGAAATGACCTCTCAAAAGCCTTTCGGCAAAAAAACCGTCCTCGGTTACACTTCCGAACCTTTGGTCGTCATAGTAATTGGGAAACCCTGTTTCCAGTACATTAGGAAGGTTTTTTTGGAAAGAAATTATGTCTTTTGGGGTCAAGGCGCGCAAAGTAAGCTTGAAGCTGTTTCCCCTTAGAACGCGGGTTGACACAAAATCGTCTGCGAACCCAACTTCATCAAGCTCTACGCCAGGGGTATCGGACAGAAGCCGAATATTCCCCGGAACGCTTATGTATTGACGCGTTAAGGCGTGTCGATCTTTTCTTCCGGCATATCCTATGGATGAAGGGCTGATTTTTGAAACCTTCGCCAGATGCTTTATGGCGTCAAGGGTATTCCAGGAACGGTTCTGCATAATATATATGCGATATCGACCTTCCCTTAAAATAGCGAGGTCTATCACTTCTTGAACCCGGAAATCTTCGGGAACCACCTTTAGTTTCGTTTTTTACGCCCTTTCCGTACACATTTCCCGCGCTTAGGGTATCACTGTAGGCGGGAACAGTTTTGTAGCGGCAATAGTTTGGAATCCCAGAATAAGCACTATCAAAAGACAATACGGAAGACATTTTTTGAACAATTCGTCTTCCCTACCCGTTAACCCGGTAGTGCTTGAACCCAAAAGGACTTTGGAAGGCGCAATGGACGAACCCAGAGCAGCGCCGGTGGTTTGGGAAGCCGCCATAAGTGTTGTGCTTGCCCCCAACACCTTGGCGGTTTCTGTCTGAAACGCCCCAAATAAAATGTTGGAATTTGTGTTGCTGCCCGTCATAAAACACCCAAGCACCCCCACAAAAGGGGACACCACAGGGAAAAGCGGGCCCGCCACAGACGCGACCCCGGAGGCCAGTTCTTTCGTCATCCCCGTGTCTGTCATGACCAACGCCATCATAACCATGGTAAACACGCCTAAAGTAGTGGGCCAGCATTGTTTAACAGTGTTTTCCCAAGCACCTTTAAGAGTGCCTGGTTTCAAAAGACCTTTTCGATTGTATACCAAAATGCCAAAAACACACGCAATGGCCAGTAAAGGCGCGGGATGCGAAAACAGGCCTATGGCCGCGTACGCTTTTTCCGGAGCCACCAAATAACCTTGGAGCGTTTCCAGGGCCGGGTAATTAATGCCAAATTTGAAAGGCTTGAAAAACGCCTTTATTGGCCCTATCTGTGACAAAAAGGTGACTCCCAACAAAGCGTAATATGGGGACAGCGCGACATGGATAGACTCATTGTCATTGCCGGGCGCTTTTGGGGCTCGAGGCGACATAAGCGTTATCAATACAATGCCCGCGAGTGACCCCAGTAAAGCAGCCAGCTGGGCAGAACCCGCTACGGCCACAAGCCATTGTACTATGCTCATGGAAAGACCAATAACCAATATTTTGTAAAACGATCTTTTTACACCTTGCATGCCATGCGTAATGTGAGCCACCGCAAAACCGGTAAGAACAGTGGGAATGATAAAAGTCAGACCGACCCAGTTGGACAAAATGTCCCCGGGAATTTTGGTAGAAAGACTCAAGGTGTAGTAGGACGACCCCATAGAGCCGAAAGTTATGGACCAAGCGTGTCCCACGAGTGTGGCCGCCGCGGCTGTAATGGCGTCAAAGCCCGCGGCTATCATAAGGGGCGCGCAAGCGGCTACAGGCACGCCGTATCCCGCCACGGCTTGTATCACGCCTGAAAGGGCCCAGCCGATCAAAAGAGCCAGCATAAGTCTGTCGTTTGATAACCCCGAAAACCATTTGGATATTGTAGGGACAGTACCGGTTTGGTTTATAATCTGAAACATAAAAGCCGAAGCCCATATGATCAAAACCACAAAAAGGGTAAGGCTAAACCCCTTGGCACAAGCCACAGCCAATAGATACGGGTAAGCGCCAAAAGCAATCCAGCTTACGGCTAAAGCCACAACCCACGCCAGCGTCCCCGCCCGCTTTGCTTTCCATTTCATCCCTAACATTGTCACCAGAAGTACCGCAAGAGGAGAAGCCGAAAGCAACCAACGAGTCATGTGCAGGCCCCACCAATCTGATAGTCTCTTTTAGAATTCTGACAATGACTATCATACCAGACCCGCGCCAAAACCATAGACACTGAGGGTAGTTTTAGGTCTTCTTACTTGTCACTTGAGCGGGTTCATCCAAGACTACCAGTTCGCCTACTTCGACCACGTCGAGCTCGGCAGAACCGAAAAGACGCGCCAATTTCAAACGGTTGAGGTTAGAGCTTTTATCCTTTACCAGAACAGTCAGGACCCTTTCCCCATCCGACTTTTTCTTTTGACCGTAACCTACCCCCACGACCTCCAATTCCTCAAAAGGACAAGCGGGTTTCGATTTTTCTTTAGACACAAACCTACCCCTCCCCGCAAAACGTATCCCGCCTCATATTTATGTTCATCTTCTGTGACCTGTTACACTAAGCCTGTGAACCGTTGCTATTGACGTGCACTCTTCTTGCTTATAGGATATTGACAAAATAAATAAAGCGATACCTCATCCTGATAACTGGGTGAGGTAGAGGCGCGGAGCGTGGTGGTACCTGGCGGAGGCCGGAAGCCTTTGATGCCAGAGAAGGACACATATCCGCCGAAGCCCCTGTAAACCAAAAACAGGGACTGGGTCCGCATCCCAATGGTTGCGGGACTGTCGTCGGTTGGGACCCCATCTCACCGATGAAGCGCTATCTCACACGGGGGGAAGGAGTTGAAATTGGATCTTTTTTTACCAGCTTGATCCAATAAACGACCGGAGGTTAGCCAGGATGAGTTTTTTGAGAAAATGTATGCTTGTGGTTCTAGTCCTCATCATGATTCCCCTTATTTTCAGTGCTTGCGGGAATAAAGAAGATGATACGGACACCAGTCTCTCCAATGTGACAGAA
>CAYPVF010000152.1:0-4732 GCA_964414105.1 uncultured Eubacteriales bacterium | reverse complement strand
CCACTGGGGATATTTTTACTTTGCACCGGCACTGGGCGCAATGCCGCAATACTTTTTCCACTAAGGGCCCCCCGGGATCATGACGCAAGTATGCCAAAAACGATGTGGCATCCATTACGAATTGCTCGGTTTCTTGCACCTCAGACACCATCGGTCGGGCTCCTTTTTAATAACCCAAGTCCATGGCTCACAGGGTCTGGCGCCCCGGGTACCATGACTATTTGCCGTCCTCGTAAGTACACATGCAGGATAGTACCTTGATTAATGGACAAAGTCTTTCTGAGTTCAACCGGTATTACAACCTGACCTTTGGTCGATACTGTCACTTTGTGCAAACGGTTCACCTCTTACGTTTTTAGGTTTCACCCTGTAGTATGTGTAGAACCTGTGAACAACCGTGTAAAAACGCGCTAAATCGGCTAAGCTTCCAGTTGCAAGCATTGAAAACTGTGCCAACAGGGTAGAAGATATGTGAAACGGCGAAACATTAGGGTTTTTAGGAGGGTCATACAAATGGCACAACATAAAGTAACGGTGTATTCTACTCCATCTTGCCCGTGGTGCACTAGGGCAAAGTCTTATCTTGATGAGATAGGGCAGCCTTATGAAAGTAAAGACGTCTCTGTAGATATAGAGGCCGCAAGAGAAATGGTTAAGCTTTCCGGCCAGATGGGCGTGCCGGTTTTGGACATCGATGGCAAAGCGGTAGTGGGTTTCGATAAGAACCGAATCGACGAGTTGTTAGGCAAGTAAATAGATAGTTCGCGAGGTTTTGGTTTAAGGCCCCCGCAGGGGCCTTTTTCGTTAGAAAGGGTTTTCCCGATGAAGAGCGAAATGAAGCATTATACGAAATGTGGTGTTCGGAGGTGCGTGTTTTGGGTGGCGGGCTGCCCGAGCCCCAGGTTTTTTCCAGACAATCGCTTTGGGGAAAGTTTCTGGCAAAACTTGTGGGTAAAGATGTTGATAGCCAACTAATCTTCAAAGCTACTTGGGCTTTGGCCTGGCCTGTACTGTTAGAACAAGCCTTAGCCATGGCAAGTCAGGTAGTGGACGCTGCCATGGTAGGCAGATTGGGCGAAAATTCTCTGGCCGCTGTAGGTCTTAGTATGCAGCCTTTCTTTTTGATGAACGCCCTTTTCATGGGTTTATCTATAGGTACTACCACGCTTTCGGCAAGGGCTATAGGGGCCGGAAACAAGGAGGAAGCCAGTAAGGTTACAGGGCAATCTGTTGTAATTGCTCTTGTGTTTGGATTTATCATAAGTTTTTTGGGCTACGTTAAAGCCGATTGGGTAGTGGCTTTCATGAAAGCAGAACCGCAGGTTAGGGCGATTGGCTCTGGTTATGTTAGAGCCATGATGCCCGGTATGGTTTTGTTCTTCGTGTTTACCATCGCGACAGGCGCTCTTAGGGGCGCGGGCGACACCCGAACACCCATGTTGATTAACATAGGGCTAAACACCGTCCACATTATTACCAACTACATCTTGATTTTCGGCCATTTAGGTTCACCCGCGTTGGGAGCGGTAGGCGCCGGCATATCTACATCGATATCAAGAACTTTGGGCGGCATCGCAATTCTGGTCGTCCTTACAAGACGCGGCGGCAAACTGCACGTCAATTGGAGAAATACATTTACGAAATTTGACTTCAAGCTTTTTGGCAGGATTCTAAATATCGGCGTACCCGCAATGTTGGAAAGGGTCATCACTTCGTCGGGACAAATCGGTTATACAAGGCTTGTGGCGGGGTTGGGAACCACATCCTATGCAGCCCACTCCTTGGCGCTTAACTGCGAGTCTTTTTCTTATATGCCCGGGATGGGTTTTGCTACGGCCGCCACCACCTTGGTAGGTCAAAGGCTCGGGGCAAAAGACCCTGATGGGGCGGAGAAAAGCGCGATGCTGTCTATTAAAATGGGCGTTATCACCATGGGGGTCATGGGCTTATTGTTTTTCTTTTTTCCCGGCATACTTCTGAGAATCTTCACGGAAGACCCGGCCATCATAGCCAAAGGTATACCTTTAATGCGCATTGTGGCGTTTACACAGATTCCGGAGGCCATGGGTTTTGTCATTCCCGGCGCCCTGCGCGGGGCAGGCGACACAAAGGTAGCCATGTACGTGACAGTACTGGGCTCTGTGGGGGTCCGCCTCGGGTTAACTTACTTACTCATTAACCAATTCAATATGGGCCTGAATGCCGCGTGGATAGCTATGTTTTTGGATTGGGTTGTTAGGTCAACTTTGTACTATGCCCGCTTAAAGCGGGGTCACTGGAAAGAAATCCAGGTATAGATGACACAAGCGCTGAAATGAAGTAGGATAAGATTAACGGGGAGCCGATAATAATCGGCTGAGAAAGGGCTATTGAGCGCCTGACCCTTGGAACCTGTAGGGGTAATGCCCACGTAGGGAAATTCCGAGTCAGAACGCCCGCACGCCTTTGGTGCGGTTTTTTCTTGCCTTCCCCACGAAAATGGGAGGAAAGACGGGATGCGAGACAAGCGGTTGGCCGTAACAGTGGAAGGGGCACTTATGGTGGCTTTGGCTTTCGGGCTGAGTTTTGTGAAGATATTTCAAGCGCCTTTCGGCGGGGCTGTGACCCTCGGTAGCATGATACCAATTCTCTTCTTTGCCGCCCGAAGGGGTGCGGGCCCCGGTGTTTTAGCCGGGGCGGCCCACGGGCTTTTACAGCTTATCCAGGAGCCGTTCATTTTCCACCCGGCCCAAGTTATAATGGATTACCCTTTGGCTTTCGGCTTTTTGGGATTAGCGGGGTTCTTCGGAGAGAAGATCGTCATAGGTGCAGGCGTGGGAGTGGCAGGGCGGTTTTTGAGCCACTTCTTGTCGGGGGTGATCTTTTTTGCGTCCTCGGCGGAAGGTAACCCTTATGTATATTCTGCTCTTTATAATGCTGGGTATTTGGTGCCTGAGTTGATAATATCCCTTGTCATAATACGTTTCGGTCTTTTCAACGCTATAAAGGCGACTCGGGCTTCGAAAGAACAAGTTTAGAGGGTAAAAGGGGTAAAATCGGTGTTTTGGAGTTCGGGGAAGCCGTACGCAGTTGTTGTGTCGGGCGGCGAAATTGGGCCAGACGCGTGTCATCGTGACCAACTAATTGACGCTTTGAAAGGTTCGTCACTGGTGGTGGCGGCTGACCGAGGCGCAACTGTGCTTTACGATAACGGTATCCTGCCCGGCGTTTTAGTTGGGGATTTTGACTCGTGCGAACCCCATGTGGTAAAAAACATGGCTTTGGCCGGGGTCAAAATAGTGGCTCTTAAGGTCAACAAAGACAAAACCGACACCGAGGTTGCTCTGGACATTGCGGCGGAGTGCGGGTATTCCCAGGTTGTTGTTTTCGGCGCTTTAGGCGGCAGGAGACAAGAACACGCCATGGCAAACCTTATGCTCATGGAGCCTTATGCCGAAAAAGGTGTAGATATCGCTCTTGTGCATGGCGACACCTTTGTTTATCCTGTTCATCCCGTTTTGACAGGCGGGGTAAGACGCGTCTTGGGAAAACCGGGGGACTGGGTGTCGCTTGTTCCCATAACTTCCAGGGTTACCGGCGTATTCACAGAAGGGCTCAAATTTCCCCTTTCCAATGCCTGTCTTCACAGGGGCAGTACCTTTTCTGTGTCCAATGAAATAGTAAAAGAGGAAGCCCTGGTGACTATAGGCGTGGGCTTCCTTTTGATTTTTGTCACTACTCGTCGCTTTGATTAGTATTGTGGCCGGGCAGCTCCGACAGGGGCCTTCCCCTGGGGTCGTCCCGCACCGGTTTTCCCAAAGACATCAAATCACCCAGGGTTAGAAGCTCATACCCTGCTGTTTTTAAGTTTTCAAAAACCATTGGCAGGGCTTCCGCGGTTTCTTTGGCGGAGTCAGATGCGTGAAACAGTATGATGGCTCCGGGAAACATAAGCTTGGAGACGCGTTCTACAATGTAAGAGGCGCCGGGGTTTTTCCAATCCAGGCTGTCCACAGCCCAGATGATGGTCTCATATCCCAGCTCCCTGGCTGTCAGCACCACAAGGTCGTCATAATCGCCGTTGGGTGGGCGGAAATATTTCGGTGAGGTTTGCGTAAGGTTTTCCAAAGTGTTGTGGGCGGCAGTTATGTTCTGTGTCACCGAATCCTTGTTTTCTTGGCTTAGGTTGACGTGATCCTGTCCATGGCTAGCGACCTCGTGGCCGTCCGCGACAATTGCCTTGACTGTATCTTTGTAGTGGTTTGCCCAAGGGCCAGACAAGAAGAATGTGGCTTTTTGATGGTATTGTTTTAGCACGTCCAGCACCTTTTGGGGTGATTTTTCTCCCCAGGATATGTCGAAGGTTAGAGCCGCTACTTTTCTTTGGGTGTCCACATAAAAGATGGGCATCTCGGTCCCCGTAGCCATAGTGAGCCCGTACATCTCTATAACCGGCTTTTCCCTAGAAGCCCTAACGCCTACAAGAGCCGCTGATATGCAAAGCATTAGCCCCAAAGCAAAAGTCAGTCTTTTCTTTGGCACCATGTGTATTCCCCCTTAAAGATGCCTCAAGAAAAAACATATTGCCGGGCTCATCACTTATGCCAAAAGTATGGCTACCTGCCGGGCTTGTCTAAATAGGCTCAGATTTCACAGGCAGATTGTGATAAATTCCGAGCCCCGGTTTGTGGTAAGGGAACCGGCTTTTTGGCCGGGGCGCGCTCAAAGTGACTGTTGGTGAAGATTCGTCAGG
>CAYPVF010000151.1:2970-4750 GCA_964414105.1 uncultured Eubacteriales bacterium | reverse complement strand
CCCCGGCATAAATATTCCCCGGGGAGGGAACCTATCTTGGTTATTTATTTCAAGCCTAGTACCCGCCGAAAAGCTGTGGTTGTTTTAACATTTGCGCTTCTTGTGGCCGGTATAAGACTGGGTGTCGGTTTGATTGACAAGCCCAGACAAGCGGCAGCCAAGGTGAGCCCTATGGTTACCATCACAACCCAAGAACCTTTCGCCGGCTTGGTGATTGACGTGACTGCAGCCGAGCCCCTTCAAGTGGAGTCTTTCTTGGATGTCCTGGAAAACCTGTCGCTTAAGGCCACTTGGTTTATGACCGCAACGTTTGTTGAAGCCAACGGCGACCTGGCATGTCAAGTGGCCGAAAAAGGCCACGAATTCGGCGTCAAAGGTACGGATGAAAAAGCCATGCACAAACTTGGCGACATAGAAATAACAGACCGCCTTACAAGGTCTCGCCAGGCTTTGTCCAAATTATCTATAGAGCCCGTACCGTTCTTGCTTCCACCGGGCGGCAAAATCAGCGACGCTCTGCTGCAAGTGGCTTTCGTAGAAGGTTTTCACGGGATAAAGCCGGGAGTTGACGCGGGTTCCATGCGAGGGAAGGCGGAAGACGCCGGTAAGAAACTGGCGGCCAGAATTAAGCCGGGCGATATGGTCCTGGTGCGTGTGGATAAAAAGGGCCCAAAACCCGGTGCTGAGTATCTGCAGGCGCTGGTATCCAGCCTACAAGATCAAGGCATTTCATTGGTGACACTGTCTGACCTTCTGAAAAGCGTGAGATGAGCAAGGGTTAAAGGACCCTCGAGGATACGAGCTTTTTTAAGAGCTGAACCACAAGCCTTATTAAGCTGCCGCCGGGGGTCCTTGCGCTTAACCACATGCCCGACGCCAGTTCTGTAAAACCTACAACGTTGTCCCCCAAACGGACCGTGGCTCTTCCCAGAAGGGTGCCAAAATCGCACGGCGCCTTTATTGTTTTAGGCAAGTCGACATCAACAACCAATCCTGTGGAATTTTGGGGTACACAGGCAAAAAGATCTTCCACGCACACCACAGGCAGGCAATCCGCATACGCGTTCCGCGTAGGCAGATTAGCGATAGTCTCACCTGCTGAATGTAGCTTTACCAGTTGGAAACCGTTAAAGCCGTATTCCAGAAGGCTTGCGGCATCTGCCCACCTGTCGCCGCTATCCAGGATAACAGCCAAGAGTCGCATATCATTTTTGCTGGCAGATGCTACAAGGCATTGGCCAGCCGATTCAGTTGTACCGGTTTTTACCCCGTCGGCGCCCAGATACATCCACAAAAGCCTGTTAGTGTTTTCCAGGCTCACTGCAATTTTGGTTTCCGCTTCGATCACGTCTTTCTCTTTGGTGGCCACAAGTCTGTTGAAATACGGGTGCTTTAGGCAAGTTTTGGCTATAAGAGCAAGGTCAAACGCAGTGCTGTAATGGTTCGGGTCTGTAAGACCATGGGGGTTTTGGAACTGCGTGTTTATGGCGCCCATCTGCTTTGCCCTGCGGTTCATGAGTGAGAAAAAGCTGTCCGCAGTCTGGCCTATGTGCTCGGCAATAGCCCAAGCAGCGTCGTTTCCTGAATTTAGCATTAAGCCGTATAAAAGATCCTCTAAAGTGAAGACTTCTCCCTCACCCAAATGCATGCTGGACCCGGGCACTTGGGACGCTTCGTGCGAAATCCTGACCTCTTCTTCAAGCCGGCCTTTTTCCAACGCTAAAAGCGCGGTCATCATTTTGGTTAGGCTTGCGGGATAGGCTCTCTTAAAAGCGTTATG
>CAYPVF010000151.1:0-2960 GCA_964414105.1 uncultured Eubacteriales bacterium | reverse complement strand
TATGCTGATATAAAATGGCGCCAGTGTGCCATTCTATCAATATGGCAGCATAACAGTTCACATACGGTTTTTCTACATCACTGGGCAACACTGTTTGCGCGGAAGCGGGTTGGCTTCCACAAAACAAACAACCGGCGGCAACGCACGCCAAAAGAAGATACACGCAAAACAATCTTTTTAAAGTCATAATGGTAGCACTCCCCTATTGGGCGCTACCTGGATATTATTTTGGAGTAGGCTTACCTATGAATCGGGGGCTACCTGAAAAACGAGGTCTTTTACCGGGCCTTGGGTACCTCCGAGCCCCAGATCGACATCACACAAAGTGAGGTTTAGCATCCACGGTTTACCTGCTCTTATGGAGATCCGTTCTAAAGCGGTGAACTGCTTGGTTTCAGCCCTTCCCAAATTGCCTTCAAAAGCTGTTTCACCGTCTTGTATTACTTTCACCCAGCACACGGCATCGTCTTCGTCTAGTACCTCCAAAAGCAAAGATAAAGGTTTGACATCCACTTCCCAAACGGTTGTTCCGTAACTGGGATCTGTCCGTGCGACAGTGGGCAAGGTTGGAGTAGGGGGTTCCGGGATAGAAGGCTCGCCCTGATTTTCGGGGTCATCCACCCCATCGCTATCAGAGACCGGACAGGTTTCCTTGGAGAAAATGCCAAGCCTGGAACCGTAATAGACCCCAAAAGCCATGATGAATAACAAAAGGAAGATGAAAAGGGTGGAGTTTTTCTTTCCTGCCCGGCGTGTTCTGGCCCTGGGCCTTCGGCTCAACTCTGTAGCCGAAGGAGGGGTGATTTCCGGTTTTGGCGTCTTTGGCGGGGCGTCTTGTTGCCGCGGCGCGCGCTCTTTTCGTGAGCGTTCCCTGGGGTGTTTGCCAGAGTATTCTCGCTTATCAAGAAGCCCCTGATAGGTACGGGAAAACGCAAAGCCGTCAAGCCCCAAGGCGTTGGCGTAAGACTTAAGAAAGCCCTTAAAATACGCGGCGCCGGGCACTTCTTTGTCATTGCCGTCCTCGATAGCCAAGAGATACTTGGTTCGGATGAGTGTCGTATTTCTGACACTTTCAATGGAAAGCCCCAAGCTCTCACGGCGAAGACGTATTTCCTCCCCCATGTCTTTCAAAGCCTGAGTAATTTCGCCTACCTCTTGGTTCACGGATTGGCCCCTTTCTTCTAAGGCCGTAACCTGTTGATGGTTCTGGGAAAAGGAACTGCTTCCCTAAGGTGGTCGAGCTTGCATATCCATGCCACTAAACGTTCGATACCCATCCCGAACCCGCTGTGGGGTACTGTCCCATATTTTCGAAGGTCTAGATACCATGAGTAATCCTCCACCGGCAGGTTCTCGTCTCTAATTCTTTTTTCCAAAACGCTGTAATCGTATATTCTTTGGCTTCCGCCTATGACTTCACCATAGCCTTCGGGCGCCAACATATCTGCCGCCAAAACAGTCTCAGGCCTTCCCGGCGTGGGTTCCATATAAAAAGCCTTAATCTTTGTGGGGTAGCCTGTGACGAATACCGGTTTTCTGTCAAGGGATGCCAGTTCAGTTTCGTGGGGGGATCCGAAATCGTCGCCCCACTCTATGTCCAGGCCTATTTTTTGCAAATGGCCGATAGCATCGTCGTATGTCATCCTGGGATAAGGGGGTTTCATGTCTTCCAGCCGTTTTAGGTCCCTGCCCACGGCTTCAAGCTCCTCATATTTGTGTTCCAATACTTGTGCTATCACGTAAGACACCAGATTTTCTTCCAGGACCAGCATTTCTTCAAAAGTCATAAATGCGGCTTCAGGCTCGACCATCCAAAATTCTGTAAGGTGCCGTCTTGTTTTCGATTTTTCCGCCCGAAAAGTGGGGCCGAAACAATATACTTTTCCCAAAGCCATGATGGCCGCCTCATTGTATAACTGCCCTGTTTGGCTTAGGTAGGCTTTTTCCCCAAAGTACTCCGTTGAAAAAAGCGTGGTTGTGCCTTCGCAGGCAGAAGGTGTGAAAATAGGCGCGCTTACCTCGAAAAACCCTTGGTTATCCAAATAGCCTCGACACGCCTTCATCACTTCAGCCCTGATAGACAAAATAGCCCGCTGCCTAGGAGTTCGAATCCACAGATGACGCTGGTCCAAAAGGAACTCCGGCCCGTGTTGTTTCAAAGTGATTGGGTAATCGGGCGCGGCCTCGGAC
The DNA here is from genome assembly GCA_964414105.1 of uncultured Eubacteriales bacterium. Taxonomy (GTDB): domain Bacteria; phylum Bacillota; class Sulfobacillia; order Fermentithermobacillales; family Fermentithermobacillaceae; genus JAXGZG01. Next base: position 770 of record CAYPVF010000151.1, on the reverse strand, counting down.
AGAATGGTGACCGATGAAACCTGCAATTCATAACCGCCCCGGGCCCTTGTGTCTTCAGTGACGGTTCCGGCGATTTCAAGGGCCGATTCCTGATTCATAGCGTCAAGCTTGTGAAACATTTCCTCCCCAAGCACAGATCTTAAAACCACGCATTGGATCACGCCGGTTCCATCCCGAAGGATGATAAACATAACTTTCCCTGAGGAGCGGCGATTGTAAAGCCAGCCTTTGAGGTTGACACCCTGCCCTTGGTATTGCCCCACCTGAGAAATAGTGCAGTTTATGTTGTTAAGCGTCAAATCTGACTCCTCCTAGGTCAAGGCGTCGGCGGAAAAGCTTCGGCCGCACCGTCTCCTTCAACTGTCCTTTCAAGTTCTGACAACACTCTACCAAGTTCGTCCAAAGCGTTCCCGTATCCTGCCCAGTCGCCTGTTCTTAGCCGTTCTTGAGCATCTTGCCAAAGACGTACAGCGTTCGCGGTGAGTGTTCTAAAGTCCCCCTCTTGGCCGGGTGTCCCGGGCTCACCGGGCTCTTGCCCGTCTCCAGTGCCAAAGAGTTGGGATAACGCGTCGTCTACTGTGGCTCCTATAACTACCCTACCTCCATAGTACATCAACACTCTTTTGAGTTCAGGTATTTTGACACGTTCCGCTTGTATATATAGGGGTTCTACATACAGTAACGAGTCTTTGATGGGTATAGACAATAAGTTTCCACGTATTACCTGATATCCCACCTGACCCCAAAGCGTCATGCTTTGGGCGATCTGC
>CAYPVF010000150.1:4591-4897 GCA_964414105.1 uncultured Eubacteriales bacterium | reverse complement strand
TCCTTCTAGACCCAAAGACTCCATTTCGTGCTTGAGCCCAATGGCCCCGGCTAAAGCGGCAACCCCAAGCAAGTTGTGACCGCATCCGTGGCCGCTGCCGCCTTGTATCAATTCCTCTTTTTCCGAGGATATTTTTTGGGACACCCCGGGTAGCGCGTCATATTCGCCCAAAAACCCGATTTCGGGGTTTCCTTTCCCCCAACTAGCCACAAACGCCGTAGGCATTCCGCCCACTCCAGTTTCAATGGAAAATCCGAACCTTTCCAAAAAATCTTCAAGTGCTTTGGCTGATCGGTCTTCGTGCAG
>CAYPVF010000150.1:0-4581 GCA_964414105.1 uncultured Eubacteriales bacterium | reverse complement strand
ATTTCATCGCTAAGCGCCGTTAGCTCTTTCTCATGGTTTTGTATCCAGGCGAACGCGGATTTTGCTACCAGTGTCTTCTTGTCGTCTTCAGTTTTGCTCATTTAGGCTGGGCCCCCTGTAGTGTGAATTATTATGCTTTCTGGATTCGACTTCGCAAGCCCAAAATCCTAGGCAGGTATTCGTAATTCTCTGATGAAATGTTTATCCAGGAGGTATCGATATGGCCCACAAGAAACGTCTCATAGCGGATGATTTGTACAAACTGGCGTTTGTCTCTGACCCGGAGATGTCGCCTGACGGAAAAAACATAGCCTACGTAAAAACTCATATCGACGAAAAAACAAAGGAGTACCGTTCGCATATATGGGTGGTCCCCGCAAACGGCGGTAAAGCTGCGCAATATACTTCCGGCCCAAAAGCGGACACTTCGCCGCGCTGGTCACCTGACGGCAGCAAACTGGCCTTTGTATCTGACAGAAATGGCGACAGGCAGGTATTTGTGTTGCCTACAAGCGGCGGCGAAGCACGTCAGCTTACGAAAATGCGCCGGGGTGCGGGCGCGCCGGTATGGTCTCCTGACGGGACAAAAATCGCTTACACTTCGGCACTTGATCCTGATGACAAACCTGAAGAATACGAAGTGCCGCTGGACCAAAAACAGAAGGATGCTGTAGAAAAGAAGAAAAAAGATGAACCCCTTGTCTTATCCAGGTTAAGGGTTAAAGCCGATTCCGCCATGGGCCTTCTGCCCAACAGGTTCTCCCACATATTCGTGATCGACACAAAGGGACAAGGCCCGGCCCACAAGCTTACTCAAGGAGATTTTAATTATTCATCCCCCCAATGGTCGCCTGACGGAAACAACATAGCTTTTAGCTGCAACATGAGCCCAGACGCCGATTGGGAACCTTGGTTTTCGGATATTTATGTAATGTCGTCTTCCGGCGGGGACGCAAAAAAACTCACCCCATCCAAAGGCCCTTCGGGAAACCCCGTGTGGACCCCGGACGGCAAGCATCTGGTCTATGTAGGTAACAATATGGAGTTTGGCGGGCCAACCCTTACAAAACTTTGGATTGTTCCAAAAGACGGGGGCGAACCCGTCTGTCTTACCGAGCTTTTTGACCAATCAATAGGCGACAGCGGCGCGGGCGATTCTCGTTTTGGAGGCTCGCCCGGAGGACCCTACTTGAGCCCTGACGGCAAAACCGTCTATTTCCTGGCGAGTGAAGAAGGCCGTACTTCGCTGTGGTCTGTCCCTGTGGCAGGCGGCGAGGTCAGATTGGTGCTGGGCGGCGACCGCCAGATTTTCGGGTTCTCTTCGGACGACTCAGGCAAAACATTCGCCCTGGGTATATCGGAACCCACATTGCCCGGCGATATCGCTTCATACTGTCTGGAATCGGGCGAAGAAACAGTTCTAACCAAGGTAAACCAAGCATTGCTTGACGAGACGTTCATGCAGTCGCCTGAACTGATTCCCTTCAAAGCCAAGGACGGGTGGCAGGAATACGGTTGGATCATAAAACCCGTAGGCTTCAAAGAGGGTAAAAAATACCCGGCAGTTCTACAAATCCATGGCGGCCCCCATTCCATGTACGGGTACGGATTCTTTTTCGAATTTCAGCTCTTGGCAAACCAAGGGTATGCCGTGATTTACACAAACCCAAGGGGGAGCCAGGGCTTTGGCCAGGAATTCGTAAAAGCGGTTAACGGCGATTACGGCGGAATGGATTTCCAGGACATAATGACTTGGACAGATGTGGCCATTCAAAAAGGGTACATTGACGAAAACCGAATCGGGGTCACGGGCGGCAGCTATGGCGGTTTCATGACAAACTGGATAGTCGGGCATACCCACAGGTACGCGGCTGCAGTAACCCTAAGATCTATATCCAACTGGACATCTTTCCACGGGGTCTCTGATATAGGCTACACCTTTATCGAGCGGGAATTGCTGGCGGATGTTTGGAAGGATACGAAGAAAGTATGGGAGTTTTCACCCATCGCCTACGTTGATAACGTAAAAACCCCATTACTCATAATTCACGGCGAACAAGATATGCGTTGCCCCATAGAACAGGGCGAACAGTTCTATGTCGCCTTGAAGAAACGAAAAGTGGACGTTGAGATGGCAAGGTTTCCGGGATCCAACCACGAACTGTCTCGAAGCGGCAAGCCTGTGTTGAGGGTTTCTAGGCTAAATCAGATTCTCAGGTGGTTTGACGGCCACATTCACAAAGAAAGCGAAGATTACGAGGGGGTTTAGTTGTGTTAAGAACCAACGAAACAAAGTTAGTGAAAATTTCAGTGCAAGGGGAAATCTCGGCCGCAAGCGCCGCCCCCAGGATATGTTACGACGGGGAAGTTAAGGTTTCCCCGGGAACAGGGGGCATCACTTACAATGTCAAGCTGGGAGATCCCGCTTTTGGACTCGCCGGCGACCACGTAGAACCCGGTGTCAGCTCCAAGAACAAAGATGAGCGCGCCAATTCGGGGTACAACACTTTGTCTTGCATCGGCAATACGGCTTATCTTATTTCCGGCGACGCCAAAGGCGCCACAGGGACAGTCACAGGTAAACACGGCGGTATCGAGCACGTGCTCATACATTTCCCCCAGGACACCATAGAAAAGCTGCAGATAGGCGACAAGATTAACATACGGGCTTACGGACAAGGGTTAGCGCTTACGGATTACCCCGATGTAAAGTGCATGAACCTTGACCCGGCTGTTTTAGCTAAATTGGGCATTGTAGAAAAAGACGGCGTTTTGGAAGTGCCGGTAGCCCACATGGTTCCTCCGGAGTTCATGGGTAGCGGGCTTGGGCAATCCTCAGCCGAACGCGGCGACTACGACATAACCTCCATGGAAAAGGAAAGGCTGCATGAACTCGGGCTGGATAAGATCAGGTTCGGGGACATCGTGGCGATCTTGGATTCCTCTTCTTTTTACGGCAGAAGCTACCGTCGCGGCGCCGTAATAATCGGCATAGTTGTGCACGGGGACTCCAATGTGTCCGGACACGGCCCCGGGGTTACAAGTCTTTTGACGGCGCTCAACGGAAAGATACGTCCCGTAAAAGCCGATAAAGCCAATTTGGCAGACTACTTAGGATTGTCATAAGAGACAGGAGGCCTTTTTGGTGACAGACCCACACGTATATGAAACGTGGTTTGGCAAAGAGCAGGCCAAAAGATGCGTCGAAGTGCTCAACGCGAACGGTTTTTCCGCATACTACGCCGACACCCGTGAAGAAGCAGTTGAAATGGTTTTAAAGGAAATACCTGTTGAATCTGCCGTGGGGGTTGGCGGGTCGGTTACTGTGCGGGAAATCGGCCTTTTGGAGGCCTTGAAAACTCACGGCCACATAGTGTACGACCACTGGGACCCTACCCTTGACCAAGACGAGAAAGAACATGTGCGAAATTCACAGCTTGTGTCGCACGTTTTTGTGTCCAGCACAAACGCTGTAAGTAAAGACGGCGCCTTGGTGAACGTGGATGGAACGGGAAACCGCGTAGCGGCCATGATTTTTGGTCCCAAAATTACTATTGTGGTGGCAGGATACAACAAAATAGTGAAAGACATACCGGAAGCTTTGAATCGAATACACAATTACACAGCCCCCGTCAATTTTAAACGGCTCAATCTGGACACCCCATGCCAAAAAGGCGACGGTTGTGAATCTTGTGAAAAGCCCATTGCATGCAAAGTTACCACGGTTATCCAATCACCGCCTTCGGGAAAACGCAAATTCGTTGTGATACTCGTAGGGGAAAAACTAGGTTACTAGAAAAGACTGCTCTGCGGTCAGGAAAGCTTTGGCCGCAGGGCAGTTTCATTCCGCCCTTACGGGAATTGGTGCGGAATCGAAAACCATCTGTTTTGCGGACACATGGCATCTAAACCCTAAAAGGCCCACGCCTCGTTTCTGGGATTCTTTCATTGCCAAAGCAAACTTCGGATCTGTTTTTGCGTTTGGGCGTATTTCTTGGATGTCGTGGCGTTGTGCCATAAATACCGCGTACGCCCGATACCCTTGGGACACGGCCTTACCGAGTTCCTTTAGATGCCTGGCGCCTCTAATAGTAGGCGCGTCGGGGAAGAACCCCACTCCATCCACGCATAATGTGACCGACTTTACCTCTATCAGCGCCTGGGGCAACCCCTCACCTCGCAGCATGAAATCCAGCCTGCTTCTGGGACCCGCGTCTGTTTTTTCATGATCGTAGTAGAACTCGGGGTGTACTTCCGTATATTGCGAAAATTCGTTTATGCATCCGTTTTCCAATGCCAGTCTGAATAGCCGGTTGGGATACCTGGTGTCCACCGAAACCCACCTTTTTGAACCGTCCTCAAGCTCTCCCGCGGAAGCCAGAACCAAATCCCCTGCTGTAAGCCGGTCTTCCCTGTTATCCACCTTTCGCACCATGGCCGTGTTCATAGGGTAAATGAGTTCTTTTAATCTGCCGGAATCGGCGACATGAACCCGGATTTCACGGCCTTCTAGCTTCACAAGTGCCACAAAACGGTTGGGCCGGCTTATAATTACTGCTTCTTCCAACTGCCCCAAGTCTA
>CAYPVF010000149.1:0-4903 GCA_964414105.1 uncultured Eubacteriales bacterium | reverse complement strand
GGCGACTTTAGGGAAAGTGCCACAGAAATTATACCGCCCTGTCTCTCGGGTGCTTTTGACGCTTCTAGGCGTGCCCTGCCAAGAAGCGCCGCAAGGGAGTGCCTGTGGTTGACAGGGTAAGGGTGAAATGGTGGTGTAAGGGACCACCGGCAGCCGGGCGACCGGCTGGCCAGGCAAACCCCACCTGGAGCAAGACCAAATAGGAGGGTTATGACGCTGCTCGCCGAGCCCTCGGGTATGGTCGCATGAGAAGAAAGGTAACTTTCTTCCAAGATGGATGGCCACTCTTGACAGAACCCGGCTTACAGATCTGCTTACCCCTTTTTTGTTTATCTGCCTGAATACCCTCATGGCCTGAAGACAACACGTCATATCATCTATCAGGGATGATATTGTGTTTAATGTCGACAAATTGATAGGGTACGGCCCTTTGGGCCTTTTGCTTGTGGCTTTCTTGGAGTCAATCGTGTTCCCTATTCCGCCGGACCTCATCTTGATACCCATGTGCCTCGCGTTTCCTAGGCATTCGTTCTGGTACGCCTCTTTGGCAACTATGGCATCTGTTTTGGGCGGGGTTGCCGGGTATTTTCTAGGCCAGAAAGCAGGCAATACGTTTTCCAAGGGCGCCGTGGCAAAGCCCAACGATGGTGTGGAGACGCTTTTCCTCCGCTACGGTGGGTGGGCGGTGGGTATTGCGGCTTTTACACCCATCCCGTATAAGGTTTTTACGTTTGCCGCCGGGGTTTTTAGGACTCCCCTGCACACCTTTTGTTTTGCGTCGTGCATTGGCAGGGGAGGCAGATTCTTTTTGGAAGCGGCCGCCGTATTCTACTTAGGCGACCGCGCCAGAGCGTTTCTGGGTCGGAATTTCGAAATAGCTACCGTCGCCGTGACCGCAGCACTTTTCGTTTTGGTACTGCTGGCGCAGAAACTCCGCAAATCCTAAGTCTTAACCACGGCGTCACTGGTTATGTATCCTAAAATGACCCCATAAGCCAGGGTGGCAGCCAAAGAGAACAAAGTTGTGGCGGTTCCTTGCGCCCAAGGGGCCGAAGCTACATTGGTTAAAGGTAAGATGAGCCCCCAAAGAAGCCACAACAAAAGCCCGTTTATTATGCCTGCCACGGTGTTATGCCGCGAATGAAAAGCGCGTACTACAGCGGTAAAAAGGACCGCCCACACGGCGCCGAACAGAAGCTGCACCACAAAACCCAGAATCATCCCGCTTGGGGTTTTCGACAAAGCGGTACTGGTGAAAAGGTTAGCGAGCCCGGCCAACACATCGATTCGGACCGCCCCGGTACCCCTGCCAAGCAAAAGGATAATGTCGCTTGCAACAGTGCCTATGATTCCGCCCCACAAAGCCCGTGTCCACATGTTTCTTGTCAAGTTCATCCCTCCATTTCTAAAATTTGCCCACAAACATCGCAGGATATGAAAACAAATGGAGGCCATTGGGGACGAGCTATTTGCGTATGGCGGCGCCTATGTTCACAACGCCTTTGCCGAACTTTTGCCTAAGGGAATCAACGGCTTTGGAAGCCGCGTCCCAGTCCTTGTCATTTTCGGGAAATAAAGGCTGTTGGACGGACTCATTTCTTATTAAATTTGAGGTGGCCACACCTAGAAGCCTTATAGGCTTTTTGGGTGAAAGCTTTTCAAGCATTTCTTTTGCGCAGGCAAAAATAAGGGGGTCTGTGTTAACAGGGGATGGCAGCGTTTTTGCTCTGGTAAATGTAGCGAAATCAGAATATCGCACTTTTATCCCTATAGTTCGTGCGACAAAACCTTCTTGCCGCAATCTGTAACCCACGTTCTGACTCAATCTGGCCAGAACAACCTTGATGGCTTTGAGGTCAGAAAGGTCTTTGTCGAACGTGGTCTCTTCGCTTATGGATTTGGGGTCCTTGTTGCTTTTCACAGGGGTCGGGTCTATCCCCAATGACAGCTCTCTCAGCCTCTCGCCGAATTTCCCAAAACTGACCCCGAACCACGCCGGAGGCATTGACCTTAAATTGCCGACAGTTCTTACCCCGTAAGATTCCAAGGTTTGCACCATCTTGGGGCCAACACCCGGTATTTTTGATACCGGTAAATTTTCCAAAAAACCAAGGGCGTCCTCGGGAGCCACAACGCCCAGCCCGTCGGGTTTACTCTCCTCGGCCACGATTTTAGCCAAGTACCGGCAATACGAAACGCCCGCTGTCACCGTAATGCCTAAAGTGTGATTAATCTCCTGTCTAATTGTGGCGGCGATTTCCACGCCATTATCGGGCGTAACGTCAAGGTAGCCCTCGTCTATGGACACCCTTTCAACAATAGGTGAATATTTCTCGCAAATCCCGAACATTGCTTGGGATACTTGGCTGTAACGCTTGCCGTTGGGTCTCACGAAAATGCCTTCGGGGCAAAGCCGAACCGCACGGAATATGGGCATAGCAGAACGCACACCGTACTTCCTGGCTTCATAAGAGCAAGTGGACACAACACCTCTTGTGCCAGGCAAAGCGCCCACGATTAAGGGCTTTCCCTTGTATTCCGGATGATCGTGAACCTCAACCGCCGCGTAGAAGGCATCGGCGTCTACAAGGATTATCACCTTCGGCCAGTCCATGAAACCCCCCGTTCAAACTGAATATACACCTAACGTCCAGTGGCAGGAAGAGATTAGGGTTGTGTCAAACTGACCTATAGTATACATGACGCTGTTTTGGAAGGGACGATTGCATGACAGTAAGCTGTGGGCAAAATGGCAGTTATGATCCCAAAGGCCAGCTAGCGCAAGATTTATGTTTGGCTGCCCAAGAAGTGGCCAAAGGGTGGGCGGCGTGCCTTGTCAGGCAAGGTGTGATAATTGACGCTGAGAAAGGTTCAAGGCTTGCTCCGGCCGCGGCGATTCTTACGCGCCGGCGAAAGGTTACCCAGGACAGCATTCTCTTGCCGGGCCCCGTTCAAGGGGGGCCATACGCTTTTGCCGACAAAGTGATGGGGCTTGCGGCGTTTAGGCTTGCGTACCTCATGGGGGCAAGGGCCATGTGGGCGCCCAGGGCCAGCCAACTTGCCCTCGCGGAAGCTTACAGAAGGGGAGTGTTCCTGGGTTACGGCCAACTCGTGCCTGCCATTATGAACGCAAAAAGAGACGATTTGTGCCCCATGGAAAGGCTATCTACCCAGGTATTTACCGATTGGGAATTCTACCAGAGGATGCAAGATTTTGGCAGGCGGCAAAAAGCATGAGAAAGAAGGAGAAACGGTGAACCAAGAACAGTTTAGCGGCTATCTCGACCGGTGGATTGAACAGCATAGAGAACAAATAGTGCAGTCACTAATGGAAGTATTGGCCATAAATAGCATGGAATTGCCGCCGGAGGCCGGAAAACCTTTTGGTCCGGAGGTGGGGCGGGCTATCGATTGGTTTGTGGACCGGGCCCAAAGCTATGGTATGTCAACCAGAAATGTGGAAGGATACGCCGCGCACGCTGAAATAGGCCAGGGCAATGAGATGGCTATGGCACTTACACACGTGGATATCGTGCCTACAGGTACAGGCTGGTCCAAAAACGCTTTGGGCGAAATATCTCAAGGGGTAATTTACGGCCGCGGAACCCAAGACGACAAGGGCCCAACTGTCGCCTGCCTTTTTGCCTTGAAGGCAATCGCCGACTCCAAAGCCGCGGTCAACCGCAGGATTCGCCTGGTAGTAGGAGGCAACGAAGAATCGGGTTTCCGTTGCGTTCGCCGCTACTTCCAAGTCGAAGAACTGCCCACTTACGGGTTTTCCCCCGATGCGGCATTCCCCTTGGTGTTTGCCGAAAAAGGCACCATGAACATACAGGCCGAAATAAATCTTTTGGATCAGGATGCGGCGGCTGACGGATGCCGGCTTTTGCGGCTAGATGGCGGGGAGCGAGCCAACATTGTGGCGCAAAGAGCCGAAGCAGTGCTGGAAGTTCCTAAGGGACAGGAAGAAAAGGTTGAGGCGCTTCTTAGGGAGCATGTAGAAAAAGCTGTGAAGCTTACGGGCGGCCCGGGGCCTTTGGAATTCACCTTTTCCAAAGAGCCTGGGGCCTTAAGCGTAACTGTCCGCGGCAAAGCTGCCCACGCGGCCTCCCCCCACGAAGGCACCAACGCTTTGGTGGGGTTACTGCTGGTATTGGCGGGTTTGAGAGAAAAATTGGCGTTGTCCGAAGCTTTGAGCTTTTTGGGCAACGCGGGGGAGATTTACGGCAAAGGGCTGGATATCGACTCGGAAGACGAGGTATCCGGGCGGCTGTCTTGTAACTTGGGCACGGCCGTGACCGACGAAGGAAGCTCAATACGTTTTACTTACAACATTCGCTATCCCGTGAAAGTGTCAGGGGATGGACTAAAATCAAAAGCCGAAAGCATGGCAAGGCCAAATTCCGTGAAGCTTCAAGTAGTAGGGGTGGGAATGCCCCATTATACTGACCCCGAGTCGTTTTTGGTGAAAACACTTCTGGGAATTTACAGAGAAGAAACAGGCGATACATCGCCTCCCGTGGCCATAGGCGGCGGAACTTACGCTAGGGTTATTCCCGGCGGCGTGGCATTTGGCCCCGCCAAACCGGGTTCTTTGGAACTGGCTCATCAAGCCGACGAAAGAATCTCCATTGACGACTTGCTTCAACTGGTGAGAATTTACGCCAGGTCGTTGTTTGCCTTGGCCATCTAAATAGCAGGTTTACGCCCGTTTGGGTCTGATGATAATTAAGGGAGTCTTCTGATCGTCATTTCCAAACGGGTTGCTTTTTAGAAGGTTTTGTATGACAAGCTCGCGTTCTTTGGACATATAAAGGCTTGAACCCAGTATATCCACGCTTCCTCTATCGTTTACATCTAAAATCAGCGTCCACAGCCCCGTTTTGCGCCAAATATTCCTGGC
>CAYPVF010000148.1:0-5036 GCA_964414105.1 uncultured Eubacteriales bacterium | reverse complement strand
AGCCCTTGAGACTTTGCTCGAAACCGCCAAGAAAGCGCAGACCAAACTGTGCGCCTTAAAAGCTATCCACACTCAGCTGGCCGGCATCAATGACCGACGCATCGGCGCCCTGGATACGCTTGCCCGTTGGGTAGGTTTGTTAGCCGCCGCCGTGTGCGCGGAATCTGCTCAAGGCTCGCTTGCCAAAATGCAGACCCTAGGTAGTCACAAAACATCACTCGCCCGAATTGATGAGGAACGTCGAACATGGCGCCGCATCCACATACGGTGGGCGGGGCTCGACGCTGCCACGGAGACCCATAGAGTGCTTGAGGCTATCTCTGCTGGGCGAAGAGTTCTTGCCGGCTTGCAGGAGACGCTCGCCGCCACAACGACAGGCATCGCCAAGTATCAAGCAGCCCTAGGTCGGTGGAACGGCCTCGACGATGCACAGAACGCTCACATTGAGGCAGCCGATGGCGTCACCAAACTACGGGAACTGATGCAGTTACGGGCCAAGTATGATGAGGTCCTAGATGCGGAGCTTGTAGCCGGCAAGCAGTATGGCCGATGGTACCGGCTCGATGACGCTGTAAAGATTGAATCTAGTATACCCGCCTCGGCGAACAGACTATCTGCACTAGTTGAAGCGTCGAACGCTATCGTCGGTAACCGTCAGGCTCGCGTTGTCGCCGAGAACGCCCTCTCTAGACACTCCGGCGCTTTGTGCGACGCCCAATCACTATACGCTGATACTTTGATTTCCTTGGGTCGCTGCCCCCTTTGTGGCAGCACTGTTTCCCCGGAATCTTTATCCCAACACATTGAGGAGGTTGCTTAACTATGTCCGTAAACAACGAGACCCTGCGTCTCCAACAGATAAAATCGACAATCGACCGAGGCCGCACGGAGAAAGCCCGCGCCGAAGCGACGCTAGAAGCTCTGGCCAAACAGGAGCAGGAAATCCACTCACAGCTTGAGGCGCTTGGAGTTTCCCCTGAAAATCTTGACGCCGAGATTGAGCGGCTGAAAGCCGAGATAGCGGAACAGCTCACCAAGGCCGAACAGCTCCTGGCTCCTCCGGCAACGGCGGGGGTGTAGGCATGGCAGTATCCACACTGTCATTGGCCAGGTATGAGGCGGCTCTTGCGTCGTGGCGCTCAAAATATAACCAAGACCTGGGGCAGCTTCGGTTGCTCCAGGAGCAACACGGCGAGACTGAGGCTGCCTTGGGCAAGGTTACAGCAAACAAGGGGCTCTGGCAGCTGGTGTCGGTTTTGCTCACTAAGGTGAGTGACTACGCCAGGCGTCAACTGGTTGAGCGTATCGAGGCTACGGTGACGGCAGCCCTGCAGACGGTGCTCAGTGATGACTCGCTTAGGTTCGAGGTAGAGATGAGGGAGCTCGGCGGCAGAGCATCCGCAGAGTGGCGTGTTGTCTCGCGTTACAGCGACATTGAGGTCTCCAACAACCCCGAGGACGCACGCGGAGGCGGGATCGTCGATATCGTTTCCCTTGCCCTTCGCCTCGCGCTCCTTGAGCTCTCCACGCCTCGGCCGGAGGGCCCGGTGATACTGGACGAACCCGCGAAGATGGTGTCCGCCGAGTATGCCGAAAACCTTGCCTACTTCCTGCGCTCCTATGCCCAACGAACGGGGCGCCAGTTTATCGTCGTGACCCACAACGAGACCCTGGCACAAGCCGGGGATGTTTCCTATCGAGTGACCCAAGAAAACGGAATAAGCGAGGTGACTCGAATATGAAGCTATTACTTACAGGTGACTGGCACTACAGAAGCCAGAATCCCGTTGCCAGGCGCGACGCCTTTCAGGAGACCCTGAACGCCAAACTGGCAGAGGTCGGCGATATCGCCAAAAGGGAGGATGTAACAGCCATTTTGGTTCCCGGCGATGTCTTCGATTCACCTTCCCCAGCGTATTCAACACTTACATCGCTGGAATGTGCAATTCAAAAGTTGGGCAAGCCCGTTTGGGCGGTTCCTGGAGACCATGACGAACACGCTCACAGCTTGGAGAGCTTAGATAGAACAGCCTACGGACATTTGGCCGCAACTGGACTCATTCGTGATCTACGCACCTGCCCTGTTGAAGAATGGTTCGCTGCAACGGGCACAGGCTTCTCGGCCAAAACAGATGCAGACGTTTCGGACTACCTGGCTAAAAGCCAGAACCCGTTGGAGATCCACGTGGCGCACGGCATGTTGCTTGAGAGAGCACCAGGTTTCGAGCTACGTCATACGCTTCTTGAGGATGTCGCTAAACATCCGAATTGCCCATTAGTGCTCCATGTATGCCATGAACACCTTGGATTTGGTGTCAAAAGACTACCCCGGGCCAAAGGCGGCGAGCTGGTCGCAATAAACCCGGGTGCGCTTGTGAGACTCTCAGCCCATCCAGGTGAGATCGAACGCATGCCGCAGGTTTGCCTGTTGGAGGTCTATCCAGGCACAGCACCGAGGTGCAGCTATTGCGATGCTGGGCTCCCCCTTGAACGCACCAAGATGCATGGGGATGAGATCCTGGTGTGTTGTGCCAACTGCAAAAAAACAATGCATATCCCTGCCAATTCGGAGTACGGTCCCCCCGAGCTATGGACCTTAGGCCACCCCGTCATCGAAACCATGCTCATCCCTCTTAAGACAGCCAGGCCAGGCCACGAGGTGCTGTCACGAGCTCACATCGAGCAGGCAGCTGACCGCGAGGCACGCATGGGCGAGTTCTTGGGGCTGTTGGCCAACGAGGGCGAGGCCAAGTTCCTTGATATTCAGTCGATGGTCGAGGGTATTGCCAAGTCAGAAGGGCTGCCGCGCAACGTGGTGGATGAGGCACTGGCCAGGATTGCCAAGGCTAGGGAAACGTTGGGCGGAAGGGGGCGGGGAGCATGAGCCCGTGGATCCCCATATCAACTCTACCTAAGAGTGGTGAAGATGTACTGCTGCTATGTGTGGCTGAGAGTGGCCAATATATTTGCATCGGGTACTTCGCCAAAGCCAACACCATCGCGGTGCCAAACGGAGACGATCTGGGCGACCTGGGTTTCGTCTATTCCGAAGAAGACGATGAATTCTACTTAGAAGAAGGCTTCTATGAGGCAATCCGCAACTGGGGTGAGTACAGCAGCATCACTATAAACGACTCTGTGACCCATTGGCAACCTTTGCCCGAAGTGGGTGATGCCTCATGACCGCCCAAGCGCAACGAGCCTTGTCGCCCAAACACGGGCAGGAGATCATCACCGGCACGGTGACGTCCGTCAGATTCTACAACCCGAAGAACGGCTGGGCTGTGCTAGGTATTCATGCCGGTGGTGAACAGATCGCCGCCGTTGGGGCCGTCGTAAACCCCCGCGAGGGTGACGAATATCAGCTCACCGGTTCCTGGACTGTGGACGCCAAGTATGGTCGGCAGTTCAAAATCCAAAGCGCCGAGGTTCTTTTGCCAAGTACCCGCAAGGGCGTCATCCGGTACCTCGCGAGCATTGCGCATGGAGTAGGGGAGGTGAAGGCAGCCCGGATAGTAGGAGCGCTTGGTGATGATTGTCTGGATAAGTTGCAGGGCAATCCCGACGTCCTCGATAAGCTGACTTTCCTAACGGCCCCACAGCGTGAGGAGATTAAGGCACACCTCAAAGAGCACAGCGTTGTGGCAGAGGTGTCCGGCATCATTTGCAAGGAGGGCATTACTCCTAACCTTACCGCCAAAGTGGTGGCATATTTCGGAGCCGACGCCCTAACCGTGGTCAAAACCGAGCCCTACAGGCTCGCAGAAATAGACGGAATCGGCTTTCTCACGGCCGACAAGGTGGCCCTGTCAGTGGGCGTTAAGCCCGATGCTCCTCAAAGGGTCCAGGCTGCTATCCTGCACATCCTTAGCGAGGCCGAGAGCGATGGACACTGCTACCTGCGCCCCAACGACCTGGTTAGAGAGGTGCCTACCCTTTTGGGCGCCGACATCACAGTCCCGATGGTTGCAGAGGCGGTTGCTACTCTCATACACGCTGAGATGCTTATCCGAGACGGTGACGACATCTACACGGCAGAAATGCACGAGGCAGAAACCCATGTGGCCAGGATGGTCAGGACCCTGGCATCCCAAACGCCGTCCAAGCCCACAAACCTTGAGGGGCTCATCGATGCTTGCGAGACCAATGCGGGGCTCTCATATCACCCCAAACAGCGTGACGCCATACGCATGGCTCTTACATCGGGGTTCAGTGTGCTTTCGGGTGGCCCGGGTACAGGGAAAACGCTTATTACCAAGGCGATTGTCACCATATACCGTCAAGAGCATCATACACTGCCTGTATATCTATGCAGTCCTACAGGTAGGGCCGCCAAAAGACTTTCAGAGGCCACAGGCTACCCCGCCAAGACCATCCACCGCCTGCTTGGATACATTCCCGGGGTTGGTTTTTCGCGCCACGAAGAAGAACCGCTAGACGGCGGACTGCTGATTGCCGACGAGGCATCCATGATGGATATTCGCCTCGCCGAATCGCTCCTAGCCGCCTGCGCCAACGGTATGCAGGTCGTCCTTGTAGGCGACGTGGACCAGCTGCCTTCGGTGGGGCCTGGAAGTGTACTGCGTGACATCATCGATTCCCAGGCCGTGCCGGTGACGATGCTTGAATACGTTTATCGGCAAGAGGAAGGCTCGGGCATATCTGCCTTGGCCAGCCAAATCAATCAAGGTATCGTGCCCAGTCTTGCCGGCGACTCCGACGTGACTGCTATCCAAATCCAAAACCCCGACGAGGCCCTGCCCGTGGTCACTAAGTACGCTCAAACAGCCTATGAACAGTATGGGTTGCTTGGATTTACGGTCCTGGCACCAGGGCACCGTGGAAGTGCAGGCGTCAAGTCACTCAACGAGGCCATCCGGGCAGCTATCAACCCCGGAGCAAAGGGCAGCCGATTCGCGCCCGGTGATCGCTGTATGGTCACTAAGAATTCGTATCCTTTTGACGTGTTCAACGGCGACCTAGGTATCGTCCGCAAAACCGGCCCAGGCGGTTCCCTCGAAGTCGATTTCGGCGAT
>CAYPVF010000147.1:3200-5113 GCA_964414105.1 uncultured Eubacteriales bacterium | reverse complement strand
CATCCGATAAAGTCAGTGTTCCCTTTAAGCAGGCGGATATTGACCGTGTTAAACAAATAGTGCAGAAACTACCCGAAGTTAGAGAGGACAGAGTCCAAGATTGCGCGGCCAAAATTTCTGAGGGCAAATATGCAATTGACCCCAAGGAAGTGGCTGACAGGATGTTGGGAAGACTGTTCGCAGACCGGATTAAGTAGGGCCTAAATACCATGACAAATGCCAACCTTAGTTTCATATTGCCCGAATTAGAGACCCTTTTGGATGGCCTTATTAGCCTTTCTTATGAAAAACAAAACGCCTTAGTGGCAAACGATATGTCTTCTTTAGAACAAGCCTTGCTTCACGAAGAAAAGCTTGTTCAAACGCTTGAAAGTGTTGGACGGGATTACCAAGGGTTTGACCCTTCAGGGCTACCCGCCGATCATACGCTGAGAACCAAAATCCGGGAGCTTCACCAACTGAATGCTGTGACCCAAAGCCTTCTTAACACAGCGCTTCGCCTGGTCCAATACGATCTCAAACTTTTCATTCCTCAAGATAACAGCTACGGGGTGAAAAAAGCTTTGGAAAGTCCATTCAAATTTGATCGAAAGGTCTGAAACGGGGGCCTAACGCAGTGTCTACTTTTACATTATTTGAAATAGGGAAATCGGGGCTCATCGCCGCCCAGCGCAGCATGAATACTACGGGGCACAACGTAGCCAACGCCGCAACTCCCGGGTACTCAAGGCAAGAAACAATGCTTGAGCCCATCATACAGCGCATGGCGTCGGTGTCCGGGGCGGGTGTCAGAGTCTCGGGCATAACCCGTTGCCGGGACTTGTTTGTGGATGCTGTGCTTAGGGCCGAGATTGGCAATGAGGCAAGTTTTCAAGTTCAAAAAGATGTTATGGACCAAATTCAGGCTATTGTGGCCGAGCCTTCCGACGATAGCATAAGGGCGGCCGTTGACGGGTTTTCTGGTGCTTGGCACGATGTATCCGTCGCCCCCGAGTCTATGAGCGCCAGGGCACAGGTTATGGAACGGGGACGCACTTTGGCTGATACCTTCAAGCACTTGGGCGGTCAATTGGATTCTTTGAGAAAAGACGTGGAGACCGCCATTCAAACCACTGTAGGAAGGGTCAATTTGCTTTCTGAAAGAGTGAAAGATTTTAACTTGGAGATATCCAGGGCCATGGCAAGGGGAGAACCCACTTCCGATTTAATGGACCAAAGAGACCTGCTCCTTGACGAACTGGCGTCTCTATCAGGGGCAACAGTGACATATTTGGATAACGGCGCTTCGGTAAGGGTATCCATCGGTGGGTTTCCCATTCTTGACCATGCGACTCAGTATTCACTTGAAGCCCGTTTCACGGCCGATGGAACCGAGTTCAGGTGGGTTACAGGGCCTGGGGAATACAAAGCTATTCCTAGCGTCGGAGGTAGCCTGGGGGGTTACAAGATAGCCCGGGACGAGATGACCCTCGGCTTCAAAGAAGAGCTCCAAGAGCTTTTGAAATATATAGCAGGAAATGTAAACCAGGTTCATGCCCAAGGGGAATCGCTGGTTCCTGGCATGAGCGGACTTGAGTTTTTTGAATTCGACGAGGATGCCAGCCTTATTACCATAAGAGTGAATCCGGATATAGTGGCGGATGTAAACCTCATAAGCGCTTCGGCGGTGGCCGGTGATACCAGAGACGGCGGCATAGCTCTAAAGATAGCGGATATTTTGGGCGGGCAGGAGCCGCCTCACGAGGACCCGTCTCTTAGCGCCCATTCGGGAGCTTTTAACGATGTTTGGGCAGGTATGATTGGGAAACTTGGCGCCATAGGCCAAAAAGTTCAAAGCGGATACGACATTCAACAAATCTTGGTGAAAGAGCTCAGCAATAGAAAAGACAGCATTTCCGGCGTGTCAGTAGACG
>CAYPVF010000147.1:0-3190 GCA_964414105.1 uncultured Eubacteriales bacterium | reverse complement strand
CTTATTCGGCAGCAACACGCTTTTAACGCCGCAAGCAGGCTGATTACCATGGCCGATGAAGCTTTGGACACAATCGTAAACAGGATGGGCTTAGCGGGTAGGTAGAATTGTGCGGGGGGTAGGTATAGGTGAGAGTTACAGATCTTACACGGGAAAGAAATTTCCTGTACAACATAACCAAACTCGAGGCCCGCTTGGGCCGTATTGAAGAAATGGCCACGTCCGGTATGCGTTTTTCCAAACCCCAGGATGACCCAATAGGTGTCGAGCGTTCCCTGATAATTCGCCACCACCAGTCCCAAAACCAGCAATACCTGCGAAATCTTGACAGGGCAAAGACATGGATGTCAGATACAGAGCAGGCCTTGGCCGATTTAACCGACATCCTCATAAGGGCGCAGTATCTTGCCACTGAGGGCGGCACCGCTACGACACCGGAAGACGCCCGGGCTTATTTGGCTATGGAAGTGAAACAGCTTCTGGAAGAAGTGCAAAGTATGGAAAAAACAACTATCGAAGGCAGCCAATTACTTGTGGGGACTATGCCAACCTGGAGGGTGGGCTCTGAAATCACTATAACGGTAGACGAGCAATCGGGCTTACTCCAAACCGTAAGGGACAGCTTGCAGGTACTGGACTCAGCCCTTATAGACGGGGACTTTTCCGGGGTGCACCAAGAGCTTTCCTCATCGTTGGATCTAGTTTTAGCGCAAAGGGCCAGTAACGGCGCCAAGATGAACCGCCTCAATATGTTGGAGGCAAAAATGGAGACTTCAGACATAGAGTTTAGGCGGCTTCTTTCAAATGTAGAGGACATCGATCTCACCGAGGTGCTAGTCAAGCTGAAGTCTGAAGAGGCGGCGTATCAAGCAGCCTTGGGAGTGGGGGCGAGGATAC
This sequence comes from uncultured Eubacteriales bacterium, assembly GCA_964414105.1. Lineage (GTDB taxonomy): Bacteria > Bacillota > Sulfobacillia > Fermentithermobacillales > Fermentithermobacillaceae > JAXGZG01. The sequence continues at coordinate 2,293 of CAYPVF010000147.1, read as the reverse complement.
TCCAGTCAACCCTTTTGAATCACCTTCGCTAACAGATAGGGGGCAACACAATCGTGAGAATCAATACGAAGCGTTTCGGAGAATTGGATATTGAGCCCGCTAAAGTCGTTATATTTCCTAAAGGTCTTATCGGATTTCCCGATTATCGGAGCTTTGTTCCGGTAAGCCTAAGAGGAATTGACGAATCCCTGAAGTGGCTACAATCGGTGGACGACCCTGCTTTGGGTTTTGTGACACTTGATCCTAAGGCGATGTTCGCCGATTACGATCCCGAGTTATGTCCAAGGGAGTTGATGCTTCTAGGTCACGCTTCCCCCAGGGATTTAATCATGCAGGTCGTGGTTACCGTGCCCGAAGACACCAAAAAAACTACGGCCAATTTGCAGGCCCCTTTGGTAATAAATCCCGTGGCTCGATTGGGGATGCAGGTAATCGCGGTGTCACCACAGTATACTACTAAGCATAGCGTTTTTCCGGCGCTACAAGGCCTTCTTAAAAGGACGGGTTAGTCATGCTGGTTCTTTCCAGAAAAGCCGGTCAAGCCATTATCATAGGTGATGATATAGTCGTTACCGTGACTGAGATTAGGGGAACCGGCAAAAGGTCATTGGTAAAGCTGGGCATAGACGCCCCCTCGGGAACCAAAATACTCAGAGAAGAAGTTATAGATGAGATAACTTCTGAAATGACTCTTGCCAAAGATGCGGCTATCGATTCACTGTTTCCCAAATCCTAGATTAACGCCTCGCCATCAATATCCGATAAAGAACTTGATTGAACAAATCTTATTTGCCTATGGAGGTGCGCCACTTGGGCATTACCATCGGGGTTACCGGCCTTGACACGGAAACCATAATTCAGGAACTCATGAAGATTGAAAGACAGCCTCTAATAGCCATGCAAAATAACCAGCAAAACCTGGCAAACCAAAAGACCGCGTGGGAAAGGATAAAGATCTCTCTTGATTCTCTTGTCAAAAAAACTGCGCCTTTCTGCTCCAAGACGGAATTTGATCAAAAAGCAGTCACCGTGGTAGGCGCGGCAGTAACCGTCGTGGGGGTAAACCATAACGAAGTACAGCTTGGAGAATACGAGGTAGAGATTACATCCTTGGCCCGGTCGCAAGTGATGGGATCTGGCTTGTATGAGTCTTCCAGTGAGGCGTTGGGCATAGAAGGCAGTATTACTATCAACGGGAACGAACTGACAGTAGCCGCATCAGATACCTTGGAAGATATAGCTCAGAAGATAAACGCAATGCCGGAAACTGGCGTGAAAGCTTCCGTACTCAAAGTGACGCCTGAGCAGTACCAATTGGTATTAACCGCGGCAAACCCCGGGACCGAAGGCGAAATGACCTTTGAAAGCGACCAGGGTATTATAGAAATGAACCAGATACGAAGCGCCCGGGATGCCGTGTTTTCTGTAAACGGTGTTCAGTTTGTCAGAAGCCGAAACCACATAAGTGATGTTATCAAAGGAATAAATTTCGATCTTGGCGCTGTCTCGGGCTTAGGAGTAGAAGCCGGTACCAAAGCCATGATGACCGTGGCATACGATGATAAGGCCATAGTGGACGACGTGAAGTCGTTAGTGGCTGAATACAATTCTTTTCTGGATTTGGTCAAGAACTATACCTCGTGGGATGCGGATAAAAAGGTGGGCGGCCTCCTGTTTGGCGACCCCATGCTTCAGCGGCTCATAACAGAAATAAGAGCGGTCATTTTCCGGCAAGTCGGGGATGCGTTGCCCGGGTTTCAGTTTGCGGGCGCTATGGGTTTAAGCACGGGCCCCGCGGGGTCGGTATCCAGGGATGGCAAGCTTACTTTCGATGATAAGTTACTCACGGACGCGCTTAGAGAAAATCGTGCTGAAGTCTCCAAACTGCTGGGAGCGTCCACAGACACAAAAGGTATATTTAACGGGCTTAAGGATGTTATTCAAAAGTACGCATCCTTGGAAGGGTTTGTCCCCTTGCGAAAACAGCAACTTGAGGAGCGCGACAAATCTCTGTCACGTCAGATAGAACAAAAGCAGCGGACACTTGATTTGCGACTGGCATCTCTGCAAAGACAGTTCAGCAGCCTGGAAGTGATGTTATCTAAACTGAATTCCCAAGGCGCGTGGTTGTCGCAGCAGATCGCCGGTATGTATGCGAGTTCCGAGTAAGGTGATAAAAGGACAATGGGTAACAAAGCCTTAGACGTTTATAAACAGGCGACAGTTCAAACGGCCCCACCGGGAGAGCTGGTTCTTCTTCTTTTCAACGAGGCTATAAAAAACGTAAGGTCGG
>CAYPVF010000146.1:641-5130 GCA_964414105.1 uncultured Eubacteriales bacterium | reverse complement strand
GGCCAAGCCGTGCATCAAGCCAGCCATCACTGGCCCCCCGATGCCGCGCGCCCTATCAGTCTAATATCCATAGCCAGCCTCATCACCCCAGCCGACATAAGGGAGCTGAGATGAAGCAAAGCCCCGTGTTCCGCTTGACCCGAATCTTGGCCTCTCAAATGGCGGCAAGAGTTGGGGACACTTGTGTTGTTTCGACCAAAGTACATATGCAGGACATGGCAAAACCCCAAGAAGTTATCGCCGTATTTGAGAGCGACGCGGGCAAAGCATTTTATCACAGGCAAGCGTCCCACGAGATAATCCATTTGGATGTATTTCACTCACCAGGAGTTGTAGACCCCAGGCTTGTCGCCAGGGCCATAGTTACGGGGCTTTCGGGTTTCCGTTTGGAGACCCAGCGTAAGCTTTTCGATTATTTTCCCTATATAGATGTTCAAACCGCGGGCGGCGGCGGACGACTCGACGGGAAATTGTGTTACGGCCAAGAAGAAGGCGTTCGAAAAGCCCATCTCACACATGTACATCTTACGGCCCTGAATGTACCCGAAATGGTTTCAGCGATTCTCACTTTAGTAGCATCCACAGAAGTTGCCATACAAAAGGCCGGCCTTGAGCTCAGGAAAGTGAAAAAGGTGAAAATGTGCAACGGAGGCGGGCTTTGTGACATCAGCGATTACAGGGCCAGTACAGATTCACTTTTAAAGACCCCGCCCCCTTCCAGTGACGATACCTCCATTTACCGGAAGGAAGCCTTGGCGAGGCAAGCCGCGCGACAAGTTGGCTCCGCAAAAGAAAGTGTGCGAATACTAGAGGCTTTGGAAAAAGGCATGCGAACCGGAGATTTGGCTAACTTGACAACTGAATCCGGCAAAAGCCCGGATGAAATACGTCGGGGGCTTATCGATTCCAATCTCGCGCATTTCAACGGGCACAAGTATTTCATCACGCAAGAAGGCGAACTTGCCCTGGATTTTCTAAAACAACATAGCCATGAAATAGAGTCTTATCTGCGCAGACTCCTATGGTCGCTGCCCCAGAAAAATGTGCCTAAAGGGCAGTTCAAAGGTAAAAGGTTGGAAGCAGGCCAAAGCCGCGGACGCGTTTTGGCTATGCCCAAAAGGCAAGGAGAATACGCGACGGAACTCGCTTTACCTGAGACAATCCTAACCGCGGGGTTAAATTTGCGTAACAGACCGAGCATACATGAGGCCCATTCACGCTTTTGCTTTGAACCTAGTGACCTTCGATTCTCGTACACAAAAGTGGAAACTCAAGCACCCATAATTCTCCTTATAGACGCTTCGGCTTCAATGGCGGGAAGGCGAATGGCCGCCGCCAAGGAACTTGCCCGCCATCTGGTTCTTACGAGTAAGGACAGAGTGTCCGTGGCCATATTCCAGGATTCAGACGTTACCACCGTGTGCGACTTCACAAAAAGTTTGCGTAAGCTTGAACAAGGGCTCAGTACGGTCCACGCCATGGGACTAACGCCCTTAGCCAAAGGATTGGAAAGGGCGCTCGAGCTGTCTTGCCATACGTCCAAGAAACCTTTAGTTCTTTGCATAACTGATGGAATCCCCACCGTACCCTCTCGTTCGTTATCTCCCATAGACGATGCGGTGAACGCCGCGAAGCAGATTGCCCGAAAAGGCATAAAGCTTGGATGTATCGGTTTGGAACCAAATAAAAATTTCCTTAGGCAAATGGTGAGCGCGGCAAAAGGAACTCTGTACGTAGTAAATGAACTGGACGCCTCTTCCATGGCCGCTATAGCCAAAAAAGAACGTGCCTAGAAGCCCTTGGGCCCAGAGTAATCCGCTTTTGTGACACTTCCTTCCCTACTCGAATAAGTTAGTGAGCGCTTACGCAGAACGGGGGGAAGGTCTATGCACACTCCTTTCTTGGTTATTGATGACCCTCAAAACCGCGCCCCAATTCTGGAGGCCCTTATACAGTACCAAAACGCCATACGGTTCCACATGCCCGGACACAGAGGGGGAAAAGGCGCCGACCCTTTGGCGAAGGCGCTTCTTGGTGAAAAAGCATATTTTAACGACGTTACCGGTGTTTTGGGTTTGGATGATCTACACCAACCCCACGGCTGCATACAGAAAGCGCAAGAGCTGGCTAGTTTGGCTTTTGGAGCCGATTCAACGTTTTTTTCTGTAAACGGTACAACCGGCGCTATACACGCCATGGTTCTATCCACCATAGGCGACGGCGACGCCATCATAATCCCGCGCAATATACACAAATCGGTTCTTGCCGCCATAGTGCTCTCAGGCGCGAGGCCCATTTTCGTGCCAGCGATACACGACCTGTACCTTGGATTTCCTCTAGGGGTAGACAACAAATCCATGGAGGCGTGCGTGAGAGAAAATCCCGACGCAAAAGCCGCTCTGCTGGTAAATCCTACTTATTACGGCACAGCTTTGGACTTGACGCCTTTGGCCACGGGGCTCCACAAAAACGGGATGGTTCTTTTGGTGGACGAAGCACACGGCCCCCACTGCCGGTTTCACCCTAAGCTGCCAAAGCCCGCCCTGGACTGCGGCGCAGACGCGGTGGCTCAAGGGGCCCACAAAATAATAGGTGCCTTCACTCAAGCGTCTATGCTGCACTTAAAAGGCGACAGAATAGACATGGCAAAACTTAAAGCCGTCTACAGATATATCACCACTACCAGCGCTTCTTATTTGCTTTTAGCGTCTTTGGACGCGGCAAGAAGACAAATGGCGCTAAACGGCCGAAAGCTCTTGGACAACGCCATAGCTTTGGCGGAACACCTTAGGGAACAAGTCAACGGTATTGCGGGCTTGTACTGTTTCGGCAACGACATTTTGGAGAGCAATGGTGTGGACTTTATAGACCCAACCAAAGTAACAATAACCGTGCGGGAACTGGGGATAACGGGTTACCAAGCGGAAACATTTTTGCGGGAAAAACGCGGAATTCAAGTTGAAATGTCAGACCTATATAACATCCTTGTGATCGTTAGTTTCGGAAATTCACCTCAAGAAATTGAAAAGCTACTGGGGGCCTTAAAGGATCTTGTTTCGGCCGTCAGGGAAAACCTTCTTGAGAAGCACCTTGAACATGTTCCCAAATCATTGCCCCAAATCCCGGCGCCCCCCATGATGCGTCTTACACCCAAAATGGCAACCCAAAGCCAATGGAAGCGGGTAAACTTAGCCCACGCGCAAGGGCAAATTTCGGCGGAAGTCGTAACATGCTACCCCCCGGGTATCCCCATTCTTTATCCGGGCGAAACCATCACCAAAGAGACGGTCGCCTATTTGAATATGGTAAAAGATCTGGCTTTGGGGATATCGGGGCCAGAGGACAGAACCTTAAACACTCTTAGGGTGGTAAAATCGTGTTGACTGCAAAACTTTTGAATGCGTGGCCGCAAACAGGCCTTTCTCACCATGGCGAAGAAGTCTCCAGGATATGTCTGGAGCTAATCGGTGCGCCGTCTGAAATCGCCGTGGCTGATCCCACGGAATGCTCTTGTGGGGATTTCAGCACTTCAATCGTGTTGGGCGGCACCAAGCTTGTTATGGCCGAAGACGACATTCTGGTTGCGGATGGCCTCATTCGCCGTTTTCGAGTGGAATCAAAGTCCCCCAACCAAGTGCAAATAACCGCCGTAACAGAGCATCCTTCAAAGCCCCAAGAGTTTACTGTACCTGGGGACCCGTACGTTATCCACCTTATTTTTCCTAGAAAGCCTGTCATTCAAGTGCTATCAGGACTTCGCATCGGCATAGACCCTGGCCATGGAGGAAATGACCACGGCTACAAAGGCCCCGTTAACCTTTTGGAAAAGGACGTGGTTTTGGACATCGCCAAAGAGCTTCGAGGGCTTCTGGAAAGGTGCGGCGCGGCCCCTATTATGACCCGCATACACGATTTGGATATGACTGCCAAGAGTCGTCTCGAAGTTATGACGGCTCAGGCGGCAGACGCTTGCGTTGAAATTCACGTGTCCGGTGATGTGAACCCCGATTATCAAGAGTACAGGCTACTCGTGGGGAAAAGCCGCGAGTCCCAAGAACTGGCCCGCTATATTGGAGCAGCGCTTTTTGAACGAATGGGTATAAAACTTCGTACTGGGGATGGGCCCGCGGATTCCGAAACCCACCCCTTTCCGGTTGTACGGGTGGAACCCATATGTATAACCCATTACGTGGATGAAGCCAACTTTCGGGCGCCTTTGTTTCGAAAGAGAATCGCACAATCCATTTTTAACGGTATCCACAGATTCTTTAAGACCAAAAATGTGCCGCCGAACGATGGCAAGAGACCCGGGGGGCGTAAATCTTGAGAAATGAATCCGTCGCCCCAAAAACCCACTGGGACAAAGCTACAATTTATAGAATCCGCACCCATTTGATTACGAAAGATGATGACATTGCAGAAGTCATTCTAAGGTACACAGGAGAAATCGCCATCCCGGGAGACATTGTGGGGGGGGCAGAATCTGTTG
>CAYPVF010000146.1:0-631 GCA_964414105.1 uncultured Eubacteriales bacterium | reverse complement strand
AATAGAGCCATAGCGCCGGAAACTGTAAACCCTGGCCGACTTGCAAAACTGATCGCTAGTTTTGCGGACCCCGACGCATCCATTTCGGCGCCCCGTTCCATGCAAGTTGCCATGAACATGGTAGGGACCCACAGAATTCTGCTAGCTGGCTTCGCAGGTCTTGTAGGTAAAATCGTTGGCGTCCGCGGTTTGTTTTTCCGGGTCGCAGGGCACGCAGTAGCCGAAATAGACGATTCCGGAGGCACCATGCCGCCCTACGACAGAAGCATCATATTGGGACCAAAAGACCCAGACGAGACCGCCAGGAAAATCTGGCGAAAAACGGGATTGTGGACCTTGATCCTGGATGTAAATGATAGAGGAAGCGTGGATGTGCTGGGTTCAAGCCTTTCTTTGTCAAAAGAGCGGGAACTGGCCATCCAAAACCTTCTGAAAAGTAACCCGTTTGGAAATGATGACCAGAAAACTCCTTTGATTGTCATCAGACCCAAACGGGCTTAAGCTATTTATTTAGACAGCCAGTGCAAACAAGGACCTGGCGTAAATCCTCACCAATTGCAGTAAGTCGTCTACAGTGATTCTTTCGTCGGCTTGGTGGGCCAATTCCAAAGAACCGGGTTTAGCGGGCCCA
>CAYPVF010000145.1:0-5194 GCA_964414105.1 uncultured Eubacteriales bacterium | reverse complement strand
TTATAAAATTCTTAAGGCTATCCAGGAATTTGTCTTCCACCGAGAGTTACCCCCTACCGACGGCCTTCCAACGATATATCCGAAACCGAGACTTTGACCGATTCTACGTTTACTCCGACTATGTCTCGCACGTAGGAAGACACCGCCTTTTGCACTTTGTCGGCCAGTTCAGGGAGATTGGCGTCCACAGCCACCTTTAAGTCAAGCAATACCAAAATAGCGGTGGATTGAGGGTTCAGCCACACTTTAGCTTTGACTTCTCGCACACCGGCAATTCTGGCGGCTACCCTTGTGACCAGGCTTTTCACGGCTATAAGAGAAATCCGCACCTCGCCTGCGCCCGTATCGTGGATAACAGCCTGGGCTGGAGCTTTTCTAAACCCATAATAAATAAAACGAATGCCGGCGAGAAAAAGAAAAGCCGAAAGGATTCCCACGGTTGTCCTACCCGAAGCCGAACTGATAGCGCCTTCTATCAGGTTTACAGGTGCCTGCCAGCCAAAAGAAGCCAGCAAAAATATAAACGATACTACAGTAAGAGCCAAAGAATATAAACTCAAAACGACCCTGTCTACAATGCCCACACAATCACCCCACCGGCTTACTCGTCGTTTTCCGCTCTCCCGGGTTCTTGAAACATAACGCCTTGAATGTGTATGTTGACCTGTGTTACTTTGAGTTCCGTCATACCTTCCACAGAGCGCTTTACGCTTTCTTGCACTTTGTACGCGACTTCCGGTATTCTGGCCCCATACTTCACGCTAAGATATAAATCTAACACCACATCTTTTTCGCCGGAAAACACGCGAACGCCTTTAGCGACATGTTTTCTGCCTAAAATAGCGCCGCCTATGCTGCCCACGATGTTACCGCTCATGGCCGACACGCCTTGAACCTGCGTCGCGGCAGTGCTGGCAATGGCGGCAATTACCTCATCGGATATGTTTACTTCGGATAAATCTTGGCCTAAACCCTTGCCCTCTTCAGGTGTGTTGTCAGACACCATCACACCTCCTAGATGAAACCATAACGCTTTGCATCTTTATTATACAAAGCGCTGCAATCGACCTGCAATGTCGGTGCTAGTTGCCAACAGGTATTATGGTTATGTTTTCAAGCTTCGTCTTGGATATTTTCTTAACCGCGTCCCCTATTTGCGTTACCTCTTTTTGGTCAAGCTCCTTAGTCTTCACCACAACTGTGCAAGAATCCGCGGATAAGAAGACCAACGAATCCCACCCTTTCGCTTTTAGAATACCTTCTATTTTGACCTGTTTCCCCATGATGTCCACTATAGAAAGATATTGGGCGTAAGCGGCCTCTTTAGTATCCTTTGAAGCGTTAGGGTCATCTATAACTTGTTTTAACATATCTACCTGTTCTGTTTCGGTTTTTTCCCTGTCAAGACGAAAGTCAACAAAAAAGTCTTCGGATTGCGCCAAAACACGGTTGACGTCATCCCCGTCACCTATCGCCATAACCGGTGCCATGGCAGGCCAGTGGCTTTTAGCATAGTAAGCCAACGCTATTACAATGAGGAAGAACACGGCGATCCTCCAAAGGGATGAATACGGCTTTGGGGTATCCGAAACCCTCTCTTCCTCGGGGCGGGGTACCTGTTTGTGGGCTTTGGGCCGTTCGCCCCAAGGGATGACCTGGGTTTTTTTCGTCGCCAGAAAACTAAACCTCATTTTACTTTCCTCCTTCCATGGGCAGAACTTGAATTTTGTACAGAGGAATATTCAGAAGCGTTTCAACTGCCCTGTAGATTTCAAGCTTCACTTGGGATGAAAAAGCCCCCTGCGCTACAACAAGGCACCCGCCAACTTGGGGCCTGCCAATCTTTTCGATAAGCGGTTCATCCCCCCCGGAAAGCCTGGCGATAACCGGTTGGGACGTAGTGTTACTAGTAACGCTTTGCCGAATCTCTCCCTGGCCTGTCGCCTCAGATTGCGTGCTCTGGTTCACTTGGGTGTTCAAAGCGAATACACTCTTGGGCCCCGCCTCCAAAACCACGGATGCGCTTACTTTGCCTACGCCCCGGACACATCCAACCACCCTTTCTACTTCTCTGGCCATGGCTTTTTCGTACTGAATAAGGGGAGTGGTATCTAAATCTGCAATGCCCTTGGAGACAGGGGATTTGTTCAACATGCCGCCTATAACAATTAATGCCACCCCCAATACTCCCAACAACGCCAGGCGCAAGTACTGGGGCTTAACAAGTTTAGCTTCCATTCCGCCACCCCTCTTTTAGCTTTCATTCAGGCTGAATGACAGTTATCTTATCCTTGGGAACGCCTAAGTAGGCTGAAAGTGTTGCCACAAAAGACTCTTTGGCGCCTTCCGGCACCCGATCTTTGGACCAAATTTTCACTTGGGCAAGGGTGAACCCCCCCTTTGACGCCAAAGCCTCCACGTCAAGGACGGGTATACCCGCATCGTTTGTTATCTGCAAAACACGTCTTTCTGTTTCCAGGGCCAGAAATGTCTCCAAGGTTTGGGGTTGGTTTAGTTCGTCCCATTGATACTGAGCTATATCGGACTGAAGGCCGACATTTCTCATAAGGCTCGCCAAAGGCGCTACGATACACAGAAGAATCAACATTTCTGTCACAAACCTGGCCTGTTTTTGCATGGATTTAGGGACGAGAACAAGCGCTGTAGATGTGAGAACGGAAAGAACGAAAATAGAACGCGCCCAAAGTTTTATAGCCGCCAAAGCTATCCCCTCCTAAAAAGGTTTTGTAGCCTGCGCCACAAGAGAAAGACAGATAACGAACACAAAGCACGTGACAAGAAGGGACATTGAGAGCGCCGCTATGCCCTGGGCCATGGACTTCAAAGATTTGGAGACTTGCTCGCCTGTTACAGGCCCCAAAATTGCCGCCGCGAGTTTCCATACCAGTAAGGAACCCAGCACCTGCAAAACGGGGGTAAATACCACTGCCATGACCAATACGCACCCTGCGATTCCAATGGCCGAACGTAAGCCGTATGTAGAAACAAAAAACATATCCATTGTGTCGCTTATTGCTTTCCCGGCAACGGGTATAAAAGTTGAGCTAACATATTTCGCGGTTCTGTAGGCCATTCCGTCGGCAAGCCCCGCCGCGGCCTTTTGGCCCATGACAACCCCCACAAAGCAAGCCATGAATGTGCCTATTCCCAAAAAGGCCAGTTGGCGCAGCATGCCTGCGGCGCCTGAAGCCCTGTCGGCTCCGCCTAAGTTCCCCGCCAGGTCCAGTACCACCGACGTGTAAATAAGGGGAAACGCGACTTCCAGCACAAAGATGCTCACCACGGTACCCATTCCGAATACCACGGGATGAAGAATTGAGGCTGTAACCGGGGCGGCCGACACCACTGAGAGAGTGGTCAGCACGGGGATAATGGAGAAAAAAGCAGTCCTCAGGGCCTCTGTGGCATTCTTGGCGATTTGGAGCACATCGTTAAAAGACAATACGGCCAGTAGAACCAGGGAAATGTGGCAAGTCCATATAGCAACATTGCTGGAACCCCCGGGAGACACTGTGCGAGACAAAATATCCAAGCACCCGACAGTGACTCCAATCAGCATTATCTTCCCAAACAAGGGCCCGGAAACCAAAAGGCCCTTTACGGCGCCTGACGCCAAGGCTTTCAATATGCCTTGAAAATTAACACCTTTTCCTGTCATGATATCGGCGACAATATCGCGCCACGATAACCCTGTATCCAATGCCAAATCGCTAAACACTTCATCCACGGGTTGAGTTATACCGTCTTCGTCTAAATTCTGAAGATACGAATCCCAGTTGGCGCCGGGAATGGGATTCGGTGAGGCGTGCGCTGTTGTTTCCAGGCAGGCCCAAGGATTTGGGCACAAAAGTATCGTCACTGACACAATTGCCCCCAGAATCAAGGATTTGGTTAGGCGCCTCCATGCCATGCATAATTCCTCCACACCCGTAATCCCCTGCCTGCAAAAAGTCTTACCCCAGAAGCCTTTTGATTAAATCCAGAACTTCCTTGACAATTGGAAGCCCCGACACCAGAATGAGCACTCTGCCCGCCATCTCAACCCTGGTCGCCATTAGATCCTCCCCCGCGTCTCTGCAAAGTGCCGCCGCAAAATCCGCAATATACGAAATACCCAAAACCTTCAGCACGATGCCAAAATACAAAGCCCCTAAGCCAGATTCAGCCGCGATGCCCCCGAAAACTGACACGACCTCCGTCACTTTTGGCCATATAAGAAAAAACAGCACGATTCCTGACACAAGCGCCAAACCTACTGTGAGCTCCGGCCTTTCCTTGCGAAGTAAAAGAAGGATAAGACTGGCTACTATACCTAAACCCGCGATTTGAATTATCTCCACCTAAGGGCACCTCACGGCAGCTGAAAGGTAGCCTTTACTGTCTGAAAAAAATCTGCGACGAGCTTTACCACGAGGGTCAATACAACGAGCACACCTGTGAGCGTCACCATCCAAGCATATTCTTCTTTCCCAGATTGCTTTATGACAGAATGAAGAACCGATACGATTATTGCGATTCCTGCGATTTTGAAGATGAGGTCGACGCTGACCATGTGTTACCCTCCAAACTTTTTGGGTTTCGCGTTCAAAACAACACAATTACCAGGCATAAACCTCCCAGCACCCCAAAATAGCGGCAAATCCTGGCTTTATTGCGAAAGTCGTTTTCTTGTGTTAGCCTTGCTGCTTTTGCGCTTTCAAGCACCGACTCTATGTAAACCATTTGCTCTTGGTGACCGGTTGTACCCAGGTTCCCAAACAGATCCTTCAATAGAGCGGCCTGATAAGGTGGCACTTTGCATGTGGGCTCAGCAAGGGCTTTTGACAAAGCCTCACCGGGCGACAGCCGGTTTTTAGTCCCCATATCGGCTCCAATATTCAAGAAAACGCGGCCGGTTTCACCGCCAATTCTTTCCCCGCACTTTTTGAGAGCTTTGGGCAAAGACAAGAGCGCATAAGATATTTCCGCCTTAAGGGATATGAGCAATGATTCGAATCGGTTCATTTCAGCGATTTGGTGGTCAAGCCTGTTGGCAAGTAGGTGCCCGAAAAGTCCCGCCGCACAAACCACCATTAAAGATCCCGAAAACCTCATTAGGCCTACCGGCGCCCGCCCCATCATTTGACATCCCCTATGTATTCCAAAGTCCCCGGGCCCAAACGGCCCGATAGGA
>CAYPVF010000144.1:0-5232 GCA_964414105.1 uncultured Eubacteriales bacterium | reverse complement strand
CAAAGCTCCTTAAGGATAACCAAATACCCGTAAAAGAAGTAGACGAAATAACAGGATTTCCCGAGATTCTCGGGGGTAGGGTAAAAACCCTTCATCCCGCTGTTCACGGCGGCATATTGGCAAGACGCCAGAACAAAAGCGACATGGAGCAAATACAATCGCTTGGCGTATCCCCCATAGACCTTGTAGTCTGCAATTTATATCCATTCGTAGACACCGTTTCAAAACCAGGTGTAACCGTAGAGGACGCGATTGAAGAGATCGATATCGGTGGCGTTACGCTTCTTCGGGCGGCGGCTAAAAATTGGGAGACTGTAGCGGCCGTATGCAGCACCGAACGTTACGACGAAATCCTTCACCAGCTTCTTTCATACGGTCAAATCAACCAGGATACACGCAAAAATTTGGCTTTGGAAGTTTTTAACCATACTGCTCTTTACGATTCGGCCATAGCTTCGTATTTGGGAAATAAGTGGCGCCAGTGGCCTTTGGGTTTTCCGGAGGAAATTGCCTTTGGGTATAAAAAGGGCATGACATTGCGGTACGGAGAGAACCCCCACCAAAAAGCAGCTTTTTACGAATCGGTGATGCCTGATAGTTTAAAGGCGCTTTCAAGCGGACGCGGTAAAGGATTGTCTTACAACAACATAAATGACGCCGACACTGCCTACAAAACTGTTTGGGATCTTCCGTCCCCCGCCTGTGTAATTGTTAAGCACGCTACGCCTTGCGGAGCCGCCTTGGATTCGTCGGCTTTGGGGGCGTACAAAAAAGCGTTGGCAGCAGACCCTGTGTCGGCTTTCGGGAGCGTAATCGCTTTCAACTGCGAAGTAGACGGGCCATGCGCCGAGGCTTTGAAAGAATTGTTCATTGAAGTGCTTATTGCTCCATCTTTTTCAGACGATGCCAATAGGATTCTATCGGCAAAAAAGAATCTCAGATACATAACCATAGGAAAACCCAATAAAGGTTCAGGCGACTACACTTTGCGTCCGGCTTTGGGCGGCCTTTAGGGCTTCCCAAGGATGAAGACTGGCGTGTAGTGTCGAAAAGGGCCCCCAGCCTGAAAGAAATGCAGGACTTACAGTTTGCCATGATCGTGTGCAAACACGTAAAATCTAACGCCATTGTATTTGCCAAAGATGGCGTAACAACAGGCATAGGCGGCGGTCAACCCAACCGAGTTGATTGCGTAAGAATCGCTACCGAAAGGGGCAAGGACCGGGTACCAGGGTCAGTAATGGCTTCTGACGCATTCTTCCCGTTTCCTGACGCCGTAGAAGCGGCAGCTGCCGCAGGCATACGGGCTATCGTTCATCCGGGCGGTTCCAAGAACGACCAAGAGTCTTTGGAAGCGGCGGACGCCCACAAAATGGCTATGGTGTTAAGCGGGGCCAGGCATTTCAAGCATTAAGGGGGTTGCCGTCATGGACGTTTTGATATTGGGGTCCGGCGGGAGAGAGCACGCTTTGGCGTGGAGAATATCCCAAAGCCCGTCATGCAAAAAGGCGTATGTGGCGCCAGGCAATCCCGGCACAGGGCAGATATGTGAAAACGTAGATATCGACATCACCGATTTTTCTCAAGTGTCACTGTTCTGCAAATCCTACGGGGTAGGCCTGGTGGTGGTGGGGCCGGAAAACCCGTTAGTCGATGGCATAGCCGATCATCTAAGAAGTGACGGCATCGTCACTTTCGGGCCGGGCAGAGACGGCGCGCAGTTAGAGGCCAGCAAAACCTGGGCCAAACAATTCATGTCGCGGCACGGCATTCCCCACCCGGGGTTTTCGTCCTTTGATTCTTTGGAAAAAGCCCAAGAATATCTTCACGATACGCCGGGTCCTTGGGTCATAAAGGCTGACGGTCTTGCTTTTGGAAAAGGCGTAAACATCGTGGAAAGTCTTTCGGAAGGGCTTAGAATCTTGGAAGATACCATGAGCGGCCAATCCCACGGGGAAGCCGGCAAAAAGGTGGTAATTGAAGAATTCCTAACCGGCAAGGAAGTAACGGCTATGGCCATCTGCGATGGGGACGGCTTGCTGAGGCTTCCTTTGGCCAAGGACCATAAGCGTGTGTCAGACGGTGATACGGGGCCCATGACCGGGGGTATGGGGGCTTTTTCGCCGGTCCCTTTTGTGGACTCGGAAACCGAGAGACTAATCAACACCCAAGTGCTGGAGCGCACACTTAACGGGCTTAAAGCCCAGGGGATAGATTTTCGCGGTGTTTTGTACGCCGGCTTAATGCTTACGCAAAACGGCCCTAAAGTGCTTGAATACAACGTAAGGTTTGGGGACCCCGAAACCCAATGTGTGCTTCCAAGGTTGCATGGGGACTTTTGTCAGCTGCTATTTGCTTGCGCTCAGGGGGATTTGAGCAAAGCGGAGATTTCGGTTACACCCCTTTCCTGCGCGGCGGTGGTGTTGGCGTCTTCCGGGTATCCCGGTTCTTATGATAAAGGGAAACCTATCGATTTTAGGTACGATACCACCCATGGCAACGATACCATCGTTTTCCACGCGGGAACAAAAATGGTGGATGGCCAAGTTGTAACGTCCGGCGGGCGGGTTTTGGCGGTGGCAGGTCTTGGGCCGTCAGTGCCTAAAGCCGCCGAAAAAGCGTACGGCGCGGCAAATCAAATAAAGTTTGACGGCAAATTTTTTAGGTCCGACATCGGTAAACTGGTGTAACGTTGTGAGACAAGACTTGACTCGCATTTTGGCAAGGGTTTCAATTTTGGCCGCGGTGTATGCGGCGCTTACGATTTTGCCGCCGTTTAACGCCGCGGGGTATTTGGCGATTCAGGTAAGAGTGTCAGAGGGGCTTGCGGTGCTTCCTTATATTGTGCCGTGGGCCCCTTGGGGTTTATTTTTGGGCTGCATTTTTGCCAGCTTGGGTAGCCCTTTCTTGCTGTGGGACATTACTGTGGGCGCTTTAACGTCCTTTGCCGCCGCAAAAATGACTAGCCGTATGCCCTCAAAAGCCCTGGCGCCGCTGCCATCTGTTGTGCTCAACGCGCTTATCCTGCCACTTTATATAGCGCCTTTGTCGGGCATGCCATATATAACTGTGGCCTTCTATATAGGCGTTGGTCAGGCAGTAGCCTGTTATGGAATTGGTTATCCGCTGCTCGTGTGGATTGACAAAAGCCCCAATTTGAAACGAATTCTAAAAGGGCAAGACTGACCCAGTCATGCTCTTGGGGTTTTACCGCACAACCGAGTCTACATCTGAAGAAGAACCTACCAGGGTGACGGTCATGTGATTGGGTACGCAAACTGCCGACTGCCCGGCATGTGATATCCAGCCAGTTTTCCAACAAATGCCGTCAGGACAAAATTCGCGGGTATTGGGCATTATTCTGGCGCGCCCCTGCCCGTACTCGATAACAGCGTCGCCTCCCTTAACCGTAACAACAATTTGTTCCATGGTAAGAGATTGGGCGGGATGCCTAGCCACTTCCTCACCGTCAACTTTTATGACAAGCATAAGGGTATCGGCGTTTTTGGGGATAAGGTAAAAAGCAGACCATGTTACAGCCACAAGTAAAGTGGCAATGACGATAACAACTTTGTCGCCTTTGGTCACTGCATAATCCCTCCCCAATGATCAATTATAACAAAATTACATTGGGTTTAGGTTATGCTGGACAGTATAAGTGACGACCAAGTTTCAAAGTCCCCCAGCTTACCAAGGTTTTGAAGCTCCACCCACGTCCCTACCATCTTATCGTTTTCCCGCACTGCCAATAAAGGAGAAGGCAGCGTGACTATGGATACCACGCCTAGGTGAACTTGCCCTACCTCGTTTTCGTCGTCGTTCAGAAAGCCGAAAATATTTACAGACGGGTTTCCGGCCAGGGAGACTTCCTCTTTTATTTCCCTAAGCGAATTCAAACCGGCAATTGTTTTTAGGTCAGATATTCTTCGGCGTGACGGCCAAGGTACTTCAGGAACTGGGTTCATATGGCCCCCCACCCCGATGGACAGAAGCCCATGGAGGCGTTTTTCCGTTTGCGCGGCCAATCTTTTCATGACGAAAATGTGCCTTTCGGAAAAGAACATAGTGTAGGAAACCAGTTGTTTGTAATTTGGGTCGGATTCAAGCAAACTTCTGGGCATAAACGCTGCTTTGCGGGCCAAGTGCCGCCAGATTTCGGGCGAATCTTGACGCAGCCCCCTCCAAGGGCTTACCGAGTCGTATAAATGTTTAGTAGGTACGCAAAGCACCATTTCGTCTTGTGAGAAGCCATTATGGGCCACCTGAAAGTCAAACCCTTTCATTCTAGGAAATAAAAATCGCCCCAAGAGGCTGTCCGCATACATGCTTGATATTATCATATCTTGTTTGTCCCCATAATAGGTTTTCTTAGCGAGGTGGTACGCATGTCGTGGAGAAGCGGCTATATGGAAAGGAAAGAGCGGCAGGAAGAGAGTTGGTCTATAAAACAGTTGCCAGGCTGGGGAAGACAACTGCTGTTGGCGGCGTTCATATTCTTCGCGCTTTTGGGCGCTTCACAAGCCGGACAAGGAATGGCCATTGACGTTGTATCCTTCGCGAAAAACACAGTGAATTCAGACCTTTCGTGGGACGAAGTTAAGGCCTGGGTGTCAAATCTTCCACAAGGGATACAAAACTTTTCCAACCTCAACTTGAAAGATTTTTGGGCCAAGGCCGTGTCTGGTAAAGCCCAGGAACCTGCCTGGCCTGTTATGGGCAAGATTACTTCATACTACGGCTGGAGGCCGAATCCCGATTCCGAAGGAATGTCTTTGCATCAGGGTATAGATATAGCCGCTGAAGTAGGCACCGACGTTAAGGCTGCGCTAGATGGAATGGTCATAAGTGTGAGGCAGTCGGCCGATTTCGGTTTGGTGGTGGAGGTAGAGCATGGCGGCGGCCTTTCCACTGTTTACGCCCATTTGGATTCAGCGTCAGTCAAAGAGAACCAAAAAGTAAAGAAGGGCAATACCTTGGGGACAGTGGGCGAAGGGGGAAACGCCACAGGTCCTCACCTGCATTTCGAATTGCGCAAGGACGGGCTGGAAATCGACCCGCTCACCATCATGCCTGTCCCCAACTAGACGCGGCCAAGAAAGGTTGTATGCTTTGTCTATTCCAGTAGGCCGGTTAGGTGAAACGAAGGTGTACATTCACGCCAGTTTTTTGGCGGTGGCTTTGGTGCTTTCGGTGTCAGGCTATGTTCTACACTTGGTGGTCTTTTTGGGCAGC
>CAYPVF010000143.1:3992-5252 GCA_964414105.1 uncultured Eubacteriales bacterium | reverse complement strand
CTGGACCGCGCTGGACTTAGGGATTTTTTGAGAAACCTAAACATATTTTTAACCGGCATTTTCACCTGCCTGTAGCAATTTCAGCTTTTTTCAGCATTCCACTGTATCGGTATACTTATGAAAATGTAGCGCACTGGTAAACCGTATGGTATATTAATGTAAATATTGGCGAATACTGGAGGAGAAACGCGATTTCACAGATTTCTTCCACTTTGTTGGTTCCTGGAGATTTCGATTACCCAGAGAATCTTCTTCCTTTGGCCGAATCCCCCAGCCACCTGCACGTTTTGGGGCAAATTGCCCCAACCGATCGCATGGCCATTGCCATAGTGGGAACCCGATCTCCCAGTTCCATCGGAAAGGTGGTCGCCTTCGAGCTTGCCCGCGACCTTGCCGCGGCTAGCGTAACTGTCGTGTCGGGGCTTGCGGCAGGTATAGACGCTGAGGCCCATAAAGGCGCCATGTCGATTCGTGGCGGCAGAACTATCGCTTGTCTGGGCGGCGGAGTGGACCACGTTTACCCCAGATGCAACGAAAAACTTTTCAGAAGCATCCCTTGCCGCGGCGCGCTGGTGTCGGAATATTCTGATGGAACACATCCCTCGCCTTGGAGGTTCCCGGCTAGAAATCGCATCATTTCAGGAATATCCTTAGGGGTGGTCGTGGTCGAAGCGGGTGAGAAATCCGGGGCTTTGATTACCGCGGATTGGGCACTAAAACAAGGGCGCCCTGTAATGGCGGTACCCGGGAGTATAAAATCCAGAACGAGTATAGGCTCTAATAGGCTTATTCAAGACGGGGCTTACTTAGTAACTTCGGCTCAAGAAATATTATCTTACATGGGTGAAGAAAACCGCAATTTTGCAGGTAAAACGGTGTCGGTACTCCAAAATCGCGGGCAGCTAACTTTTGATGAGGCCTTGATTCTTAAAGAAATAGAAGGCAAAATGCTGACCGGAGATGAAATTATCGATCTTATGCCTTCTCTGGGTCCCGGAAGAATAATGTCCTTGCTGTCGTCTTTGGAAGTAAAAGGTGTCCTTGAAAGGCTTTCGGGTGGCAGATATCTTGTGACAAAGTAAAAAAGGGTGACGTTAGCACATGTCAACAGTCATGACAAAGAAACCTCTTATAATTGTGGAATCGCCCACAAAAGCAAAAACAATATCCAAGTTTATGAAATCTCGTTACCAGGTAATAGCATCTTTGGGGCATGTGAGGGATCTACCCAAAAGCACTCTTGGGATCGACGTAGAAAAC
>CAYPVF010000143.1:421-3982 GCA_964414105.1 uncultured Eubacteriales bacterium | reverse complement strand
CCCAGAAGTATATTAACATCCGCGGTAAAGGGGACATAATCAAAAAACTGAAGGAAGCCGCCAAAAAATCCACAAATGTCTACTTGGCCACTGACCCCGATAGAGAAGGCGAAGCAATTTCATGGCACCTTTGTTTCGTTTTAGGTATCGACCCCCAAAAAGCCAAAAGAGTAACTTTTCACGAGATTACAGAAAAAGCAGTCAAAGAGGCTTTTCGTAAACCGAAACCTTTAAACCTGGAATTGGTCGACGCACAACAGGCCAGAAGGCTTCTGGACCGCCTAGTAGGGTATAGTCTTAGTCCTTTATTGTGGCATAAGATTCGCCCGGGGCTTTCCGCGGGCAGGGTTCAAACAGCCGCGCTCAGGCTGATTGTAGGGCGGCAAATGGAGATTGACTCTTTTAGGCCTGAGGAATATTGGACAATAGACGCACATTTAAGGGGCGAAGGAGGGGAGGTTCAGGCTAGGTATTTCGGCAAAAACGGCAAAAAGGTGGAATTGCCCAATATAGATGCTGTTAATCTTGTGCTGGAAGACGTAAAAGACGCGCAGTTTGCTGTTACCTCCATCGTTCCAAAGGAAAGGCGCAAGAACCCCCCGCTGCCTTTTACCACTTCTACACTTCAGCAGGAAGCGGCAAGAAAATTTGGCTTCTCGGTGAAAAAAACTATGGCTTTAGCCCAAATGCTTTACGAAGGCTTAGAGCTGGGGAAAGGCGGATACACCGGCCTTATCACCTATATGAGGACGGATTCCACCAGAATCTCCGAATCTGCCCGAGATGAAGTGTGTTCTTTTATAAGTGACGCTTTCGGCAATGATTATGTCGGTTCCCCAAGAAAGACAAAAGAAAAGCCGGGGGAACAAGGCGCACACGAAGCCATCAGGCCTACAAGTGTTTTACGGAACCCACAAGAAATAAAGCCTTACCTAAAGCCCGATCAGCTGAAACTGTACACTCTGATATGGGGGAGGCATGTAGCAAGCCATATGGCGCCGGCGGTATACGATACTGTGACATGCAACATCGATGCGGCGGGTCATTCTTTCAGAGTTACCGGCTCCAGGATGAAGTTTCCCGGTTTCACCAAGGTTTATCAGGAAGGCAGCGACAACCCTATCCAAAAGGAAAAAGACATAATACCGCTTTCCAAGGGCGAATTGCTGGCTCTTATCAAAATCGAACCGGCCCAGCACTACACCGAACCACCCGCTCTATATACCGAAGCGTCGCTGGTGAAGGCCATGGAAGAAAACGGCATTGGCAGGCCCTCTACTTACGCGCCTATCATCGCCACTTTGTTCGACCGCGACTACATTCGACGGGAATCCAAAAGGTTATCCCCCACCGATCTTGGCAAGACAGTTGATTCGTTGCTGTACGAGTATTTTCCGTCCATCGTGGATATGCGGTTTACCGCGGAAATGGAACAAAAACTGGATTCAGTTGAAGAAGGGGAACACCAGTGGAAGGATATTTTGAAAGACTTTTGGGGGCCTTTCAAAAAACAACTTGACATTGTTGAATCAGAAGTTGACCGCGTTATGGTTCAAGATGAGCCCACCGGCGAAGTCTGCGAAAAATGCGGACGCCCCATGGTTATTAAAAGGGGAAGGTTCGGTCGATTTATCGCCTGCTCCGGTTATCCTGAATGCAAGAACACCAAACCTCTTTTGGAAAAAACAGGGGTAGCATGCCCTAAGTGTCAAAGAGACATTGTAGTTCGCCGATCTAAGCGGGGCAGGGTCTTCTACGGTTGTTCCGGTTACCCAGATTGTGACTTTGTGGTATGGAATAAGCCCGTGCCGGATCACAAATGTCCAATATGCGGCAGTTTTCTTGTAGAAGTCGGCGGCAAAAAAAAGGGGTACAAGTGTTCTAACAGCCAATGCGACTTTCACTCGGAAAACCTATAGAAAATTGAGAATTCGGGTTGCTTGACGTGGGCGCCAATGTTAATATACAGCCGTATGCTTGGCATTTGTTGAAAATAACGCGGGTAATCAGAGAAGGTGTTTCATTGGGCAGGTCTTTGGAAGAGTGGCGGGAAGACTTTTTGGTAGCGGTAGGAGTGTCGGGTACCCAGAGTCCTCACACGCAGGACGCATATGCAAATGATCTAACACAGTTTTTGGAATTTTTAGAAAACGCAACGAAACCTGCCGAACCTTCGTCGCCGAAGGCTATTACAAACAGGCTGATAAGAGATTACATAATATACCTTTCTAAAACTATGAATTACAAACACTCTTCCATATCCAGAAAACTCTCCTGCGTGCGTAGCTTCGTCAAATTCTTGGAGCGCCGAGGAGCCATAGAAGCTAATCCCGTTAAAGAGATTGCCCCCAGAAAAACTAGTTTTTCTTTGCCAAAGGTATTATCGAAATCCGAAGTCAGAAACCTCATCCTCGCGCCCGACACTTCCACTCCTTTGGGGCAGAGGGACCGTGCCATGTTGGAGTTATTGTATGGGGCGGGGCTCCGAGTGAGCGAGCTTTTGAGGCTCAATGTTGATGATATCGATTATTCTTTGGGCTTTGCCCGCGTTTTGGGAAAAGGCAGCAAACAACGCCTGGTACCTGTAGGGTCTATGGCCTTGGAAGCCCTGGGGAATTATTTGGCCGACGGGTTCTGCAAACTTGCGGCGAATAAGTCGGGCTCTAAATCAAAAATGCCCTTGTTTCTTAACGCTCGAGGGCAAAGGCTTTCCGTTAGGTCAGTGGGAAGAATTGTAGAAAAGTATCTTTTGCAGTGCGGAATAGACCCGAAAAAATGCTCGCCCCACACACTGCGTCATTCATTTGCTACCCACCTTGTGTCCGGCGGCGCAGATTTGCGGTCTATTCAAGAAATGTTGGGGCACGCTGATATTAGAACCACCCAAATATATACTCATATTCTGCCGGACAGGCTTAAAGAAGTGTACAAAAACTCGCACCCAAGGGCTCAACTTATATCGGGGTTCCCTGTAAACGAGAAAGGGAGTAAAGACAATGGCTGAAAACGGATTAGGCTTTATAAGTACCACCGTTTTAGCAGTTAGGGCAGGCGGAAAATCAGCCATGGCCGGCGACGGTCAAGTGACCATGGAATCCAGTCACACGGTAATAAAATCGGGGGCGAGAAAAGTTCGGAAAATCTACAAAGGCAACATATTGGCCGGGTTCGCGGGTTCGGTGGGCGACGCTTTTGCGCTTTTTGATAAGCTTGAGGGCCATCTTGAGGAGACTAGAGGCGACCTTATGCGCGCTTGTGTGGATTTGGCCAAGGAATGGCGGACAGACCGCATGCTCAGACAATTACAGGCCATGCTTCTTTGCATGGACAAATCGAAAATCCTTCTTGTGAGCGGCACAGGTGAGGTTATAGAACCGGATGATCCCGTGCTTGCCATCGGCTCAGGCGGCCCCTACGCGACGGCAGCAGCCAGGGCGTTGGCAAAGTTCACATCTTTAGATGCTCCGGCTATAGCCAAAGAAGCTTTGGAAATTGCCGCTTCAATTTGTATATATACCAACAGTAACAGAGAAGACTACTGTACGTCAGGCCGAAAAGAAA
>CAYPVF010000143.1:0-411 GCA_964414105.1 uncultured Eubacteriales bacterium | reverse complement strand
TAAAGGCCCTAACTTGAAAGGATGGTACGCTAATGGCCGATCTTACACCGCGTGAGATTGTACGGGAACTGGATAAATTTATCGTAGGTCAAGAAAATGCCAAAAAAGCTGCCGCTGTCGCGATCAGGAACAGGTTGCGCCGCCAAAGGGTCAAAGGCGATTTGCAGGACGATATAGTTCCTAAAAACATTCTTATGATAGGGCCCACAGGTGTGGGCAAAACAGAAATCTGCCGAAGGCTTGCAAAGCTTGTAAACGCGCCTTTTACAAAAGTTGAAGCTTCTAAGTTTACCGAGGTCGGTTACATAGGACGGGATGTTGACTCCATCATAAGAGATTTGGTGGAATCGGCGGTAAGAACAGTGCGCCAAGAAAAGCATGAAGAAGTCAAAAGTCGTGCTCAGGCTCTTG
>CAYPVF010000142.1:0-5253 GCA_964414105.1 uncultured Eubacteriales bacterium | reverse complement strand
GGCCGTGAAAGATGGCTAGGAGATTCGCCCAAAGCGACGATAGCGAAAGGACCAACCCTTGGATAACCACTTATTCGGATTTGGTTACCCTTCTCATGACCTTCTTCATTCTATTGTTTTCGATGTCCATTATGAACCAAGCCAGATTCCAAGCCATCATGAGTTCGGTTCAGGGGGCATTCGGCATTCTAGACGGCTCTCCTTCAACAATTCTGGATTCGGAGGGCTCATCATTGGACCCGGATCTCGTGGCTCAGGAACTGGCACGGCTGGATAAGCTTGCGGATGTTTTCCGCAGCGAACTGAGTGAAGATGGCTTATCAGAAAAAGTGTCTTTAGTAATAGAAGAAAGGGGCCTTGTGTTCAGATTCGCCGATTCTGTGCTTTTTGACTTGGGTAGCGCCGATCTTAGGCCCGAAGCCGGAAATGTGCTTACAAAAGTGGGTTCGCTTTTAAGCACGATTCCTAACAGCATTCGGGTAGAAGGCCACACGGACAACTGGCCGATCAGTACGGATAGGTTCCCGTCTAACTGGGAGTTGTCCACCGGAAGGGCAACAAGCGTCGTGAGGTTCCTTTTGTCCGTATCTGGTTTGAACGGAGACAAGCTTCAGGCAGGGGGCTATGCGGAGCATCACCCTATAGACACAAACGAGACGTCCTTGGGGCGTCAAAGGAACAGGCGGGTAGACATTATTGTAATGCGCAGCTCTTTGTCTTTAGCGGAGCCAAACTAAACTGTGACACCAACCGTTACCGGAGGTGCCTTGGAATGGCCAAAAAACTTGTACTGGTTGTAGCAGCCGTCTTGGTTATGGGGCTAGTCGGCTATTTTAGCGCATCGAAAGTTTGGGGGTTTCCCGTTTTTGGAGCGCCTGGAAGTGTCGGCTTAACCGGCACGCCTGTTGTCAAAACCACAACAGTCAACTTCGGTCAGTTCATGACCAACTTAATTGAACCAGGCCGTTTCATCAGGATTTCCGTGGAAGTTGAAACAGTGCGCGAGCATGCCGAGGGACTTACAGAAAGAATGAGCCAACTGAAGACCGATATTTACGCGCTATTACGGTCCAAATCCTATACCGATCTTTTAGGGGAAGACGGATTGCGTGATCTCCAAAGAGACATGCTGCAGCGTATAGATAGCACATGTCCGGATTGTTTTACCAACGTGTTTTTTTCTGAGTTCATAGTCCAGTAGAAAACAATCGAATAGGCGGCATATAGCGCGTTAAGCGGACAAAAACATAGAATAGTCGCTTTTTCGCCAAAAAGCAAGCGGGGCAGACATATAAAGGGGGGAGCCCGCCGGTTTTTTCGGCATACAGTATGGGAACAAAGTCGTTTGTATCTGACGTTTTCAAAGTTCTTGGTTTCTTGGGATTTCTTGTAGCGGTTTCGGTATTCATCATTAAACGCCGTTGGAAAGACAATCCCATTAAAGCGGGCAGTCTTTCCGTTTTAGATTCCCAGTCCTTGGGGGGAAACCGAACACTTTGTGTCGTTCGCTGGAAACAGAACCTCCTGCTTTTAGGGGTGACAGACCATTCTGTCACTTTGCTAAAATCTCAGGAACAGCCAGAAGAAGACCCGGGGCCAAATTTCGAGACGACCTTGGAGGACAAAACAGTCTTTCAGCAAGTTTTGTCGAAGTTTAAAGGTAAGGACAAAGATACAGGCAAATTCTTAGTAGTGGGCCTAATCCTAACCGCGCTTTTCTTTGCCTTGCCAACATGTGCTGCAAGCGCTGCCCCAACCGATATCCCGGTGCCCAACATCAATATTACCTTGCCCGAAGAAACGCAAGGCGGTTTGGCGCAGGCGTTAAGCCTTTTAGGGGTATTGACAGTGCTTGCCTTAGCGCCGGCGATACTCATCCTCACAACCTCTTTTACTAGAATAGTCATGGTATTCTCGTTTCTTCGCTCGGGACTTGGAACACAACAAACCCCACCAAATCAAGTGTTGGTAGGACTAGCGTTGCTTATTACTTTCTTTGTGATGGCCCCAACGTGGTCTACAGTGAATGAAGCGGCGCTTGCACCGTATTTGGATGGTTATATCACTGCCAAGGAGGCCTTCGACAGAGCGTCGGAGCCGCTTAAAGAATTCATGTTGAGGGAAACAAGAGAAAAAGATTTGGCCTTGTTCTTGGATGCCTCCGAAAGTGAAACACCCGAATCGCCCCAGGAGATGTCCATAATGCAGATAGCCCCGGCGTTTGCCATCTCCGAGTTAAAAACCGCCTTCGAAATGGGGTTTTTGATATATTTGCCGTTTTTGGTCATCGATATGGTGGTGGCTTCTACTTTGATGGCTATGGGCATGCTCATGCTTCCGCCGGTTCTAATCTCACTGCCTTTCAAAATCCTTTTGTTCATTTTAGTAGACGGTTGGGGGCTCATTTCCAAGACTCTGATAGCCGGATTTAGATAATGGAGGGATGGCTTTGACTATAGACAAGGTTGTAAGCATCGCTAGGGAAGCTTTGGTTGTAGTGCTGCTGGTTACGGCGCCCCCTTTGGTGCTGTCTGTGGCAGTGGGACTACTCGTCTCTGTGTTCCAAGCCACTACTCAAATTCATGATCAAACTCTATCTTTTATGCCCAAAATTCTAGCCGTGTTCTTGTCACTTTTTTTGTTCGGCGGCTGGATGCTTCGGACACTTGTGGATTTTGCCGATAGACTCCTTTCAGCCATGGCGGGGTTAGGGTAGGACGGGGGGACATCTTTGTGAGCCAATGGTTTGTGTTAGTATTCCCGTTCATTTGCGTGCTTTTGCGCACCACAGGCATTTTTGTGACGGCGCCTGTATTTGGGTCACGTCAAATGCCGGTTATGCTCAAGGCTCTATTAAGCATTTTAACGGGCTATTCTTTGTGGGTACAAGTACCGACCGCCGCAACGCCGCAAACCATGTCCGGCATTGTGGGTTCTTTAGCCGGAGAAATTGCGCTGGGGCTTTTCTTGGGAGCCATTCCCGGCGCGCTAATGGCGGGCATAGAATTGGCAGGCCAAATTACCGATATGGAATTAGGTTTTGGTATGGCCAACATAATGGATCCAACATTCGGACATTCGGTGCCATTAATGGGATTGTTCAAAAACACAGTCATAACCTTGATGTTTTTGTCGCTAAACGGTCACCACTTATTCATGGAGGCTTTACTGCAATCGTTTCATGTTGTGCCTGCGGGCGCCGGATTCTTGCCGACACTTTGGGCCTCTGTGGGTGTGGATGCAATGTCTAAAGCTTTTCTAATCGCGGTGACTTTATCAGCGCCCATATGGGTGTGCATCCTAGTGGTTGATATAGGCTTGGGGTTTCTATCCAGGAGCGTACCACAGATGAACGTTTTTGCGATGGGAATGCCTGTTAAAACAATGGTAGGTTTGGGTGTTCTGTCGGTATCAATAGTTTTTTACGGCACTTTCGCCCGCGGCATTACAGAATCCATCCAAAACGTCCTTCATAGCCTTTTGGGGGTTTTAGCCAGATGATCTGTACATATATTGACCTCCAACTTTTTGGTCAAGAGAAGAAAGAACCGGCGACCCCCAGAAAACGGCGGATGGCCAGGGAAAAGGGGCAAATTGCCCAGTCGCAGGATCTTTCATCGGCTGTAGGTTTACTGGGAGGGATCCTTGCCCTCAAATACGCCTTTGGTCCCCTTGCCAAACTGGTTGCGGAGCGCTCTTTACAAATATGGCAAGCTTCAGCGCCCAGGGATGCGTCAATTAGTTGGGCAGTGACCGTGCTGAGGAACGCCTTTGGCCTTGCTTTGCTGGCCGCTGCGCCAGTTGTTTTAGCCGTGCTTCTGGGAGGCTCCATTCTATCGGCCTTCCAGGTGGGCGCCTCTGTAAAGCTAAATCTGCTAACACCCGAATTCAATAAAATCAACCCTTTGCAGGGAGTTAAAAAGTTATTCTCCCTAAAAGCCATGGTAGACGGCGCAAAATCCATGTTAAAAATGTTTGCGGTAGCAATATGTCTGTGGATGACTTTGAAAACCGTGCTACCCGAAATATCATCTCTACTTATAAGGCAGCTTCCCGAATCCCTTGTTTTTTTGGGTAATACGGCTTCGCGCCTTGCGCTAAACTGTGGGATCGTTCTTCTGGTACTGGGCGGACTCGATTACGCTTACCAATGGTGGGAGCTCGAGCGCAGTCTCATGATGACGGATCAGGAATTAAGAGACGAGTTGCGGGACACCGAGGCCAAACCCGAGGTGAAAAGAGCTATCCGCGCTAAGCAAAGAATGTTCGCTCAAAGGCGCATGATGCAGGCTTTACCCACGGCGGATGCAGTAATAGTAAACCCCGAACACTATGCGGTTGCCATAAAATACGACCCCGAAGTAAACCACGCACCCATGGTTGTGGCCAAAGGCCTGGATGATTTGGCCCTTCGCATACGAAAAGTGGCCATGGACAATGGCGTTCAAATAGTGTCAGACCCACCTTTGGCCCGGGGGTTGTACCGAGCGGTGGATATTGGGGAATTCGTACCTGAGGACTTTTACCGTGCGGTGGCGGAAGTTTTGGCTTACGTATACAGGGTAACGGGAAAAACGCCGGGAAAGGGGCCGTAATAATTGAAACGGACCGCGGAAAGCGTAATTTCTATAACAGTGGTAGTTATCGTGGCGATGCTTGTGGTGCCGTTACCATGGTTTATGTTGGATTTATTGGTGGCGGCCAACTTTAGCGTTTCGGTGGGTATATTGCTGCTCACCATGTACACAAAAGAACCATTGGATTTTTCGGTATTCCCCTCGCTGCTTTTGGTAATGACTTTATTTCGGTTGGCGCTTAACGTGTCTTCTACCCGGCTCATTCTTCTAAGCGGTAATCCCGGTCGGATAATTGAAGCCTTCGGCAGCTTTGTTGTGGGAGGCAATGAGATCGTCGGGTTGGTCGTGTTCGTTATTTTGGTGATTATTCAGTTTGTGGTTATCACCAAAGGGTCTGAAAGGGTGGCTGAGGTAGCCGCAAGGTTCACCCTTGATGCCATGCCCGGAAAACAAATGGCTATTGATGCCGACCTTAACGCCGGGCTTATCACAGAAGAGGACGCCAGAGCAAGAAGACGCGCAACGGAAATGGAAGCCGATTTTTACGGAGCGATGGATGGCGCGTCCAAGTTTGTCAAAGGGGATGCCATAGCCGGCTTAATCATAACTTGCATAAACCTTTTGGGCGGTTTCGCCATTGGAATGCTGCAGCAGGGGTTACCCGCAGGTCAAGCAT
>CAYPVF010000141.1:0-5310 GCA_964414105.1 uncultured Eubacteriales bacterium | reverse complement strand
CACCCTCAACAGTTTTCAAGACTGTCGCATTCAACCGCTCTGCCACCCCTCCGATCCAGAAAGTCATATTAACATAGGCCTAGGGTAAAATCAATTTGTCCAGCACAGCCCTGGCTGCCTTTATTCCCGAAGCCGATGCCTGTGCCAGGCTTCTTGTGATGCCGGCGCCATCGCCGCAAGCAAACAAATTCTTTACCTCGGTTTCCATATCCTTTGTCACTTTGACCCGAAGAGAGTAAAACTTCACTTCAACGCCGTAAAGCAAGGTACTTTTGGACCAAATACCGGGAATAAGCTTATCCAAAGATTCGAGCATTTCCAGGATGTTTTTGATGTGCCGATAAGGCAGAACCAGGGTTAGATCCCCGGGCGTGGCAGCTTTCAACGTGGGCTGAACCATGCTTTTGGCAAGCCTTCTGTGGGTAGACCTTCTGCCTTCCCATAAATCGCCCAGCCTTTGTACCATGACCCCGCCGCTTAGCATGTTAGCGAGGCTTGCTATATATTTGCCGTACTCAATGGGTTCCTTGAAGGGCTCGGTGAAAGTTTTCGACACCAGTATTGCAAAGTTTGTGTTATCTGAAGTGGGCTCACTTTTTGAATGCCCGTTAACCGTAACTACACCGCTGGAATTCTCGGCCACTACTTCTCCGCGGGGACAAACGCAAAATGTCCTTACCAAATCGTCAAAGGATTTGGAGTAGTAATGAATCTTGGGTTCCCACACTTTTTCGGTGATGTCGTCGGTTAAAACCGCGGGCACTTCCACTCTCACCCCGATATCGACTGGGTTATTCTCGGCGGATAACCCAAGCCCGCGCGCGACATGGGAAAACCATGAAGCGCCCTCCCTGCCGGGAGCGGCGATTAAGCATTTGCAGTGTTCTTCGGTTCCGTCCGAAAGCACCACGCCCGAAATGCTGTCGCCCCGGGTAGTGAAACTCTCTACCTGGGTATTCATACGTATTTCGACCCGTGTTACAAGATAATCATACATTTTCGAAAGTATAACAGGACAGTTTTCGGTGCCTAAATGCCTAATCAAAGCGGGTATAAGATCGAGTCCCGCCCTGGCGGCCCTGGCGGCCAAATCATTCAAGGCCGAGGAATCCGTTCCGTAAACCTTGTCTGTGGCCCCAAATTTGCGCCATATTTCGTCTTGGTACTTTATGAGGTCGGAAAGCTCGGACACGGACAGATACTCGTCCAGAAAGCCTCCAAATTTCGTAGTTAAAGTGAGTTTTCCGTCGCTGAAAGCCCCTGCCCCGCCCCAGCCTGAAGTTATGGAACAAGGTGTGCAATCGACACAGCCACCAACTAACCCGGGCCTGGGGCAGTTTCGAACATCCAAGCCTGCGCCCTTATCTATCATAAGGATGGAAAGCCCGGGCGCTTTACCAACGAGCTCTAACGCAGCAAAGATTCCCGCAGGCCCGGCGCCAACAATTATGACATCCCACACGATGAAACCCCCAAAAAACTATGTCCTTTTACGAACGATGAACAACATCGAGGTTTTCAAATCTGCAGTATTCCCGGGAAAAAAACAGTTTGACAGACCCGGTAGGGCCGTTTCGTTGTTTGGCGATGATTAGCTGAATTGTGTTTTGCTGTTCAAGCTCGGGATCTGCGTATAAAAACATGACGATGTCAGCGTCCTGCTCGATTGCGCCCGATTCCCTTAAGTCTGACAACTGAGGTATTTGTTTCTGCCTTTGCTCGACCGCCCTAGAGAGCTGGGAAAGCGCAATAATAGGTACATCCAATTCTCTGGCTAGACCCTTTAAAGACCTAGATATTTCAGATATCTCTTGCTGACGGTTTTCTTGCCTGCGGGCGGGCCGCATTAGCTGCATGTAATCGACTATGACCAGCCCTAAACCGTGTTCAGCCTGCAACCGTCTGCATTTTGTGCGAAGCTCCATCACAGAAATAGAGGGCGTGTCGTCTATGAAGATTTTGGCTTCCCCCAGACTACCCAAAGCCGAAGAAAGGCGCCGCCACTCATCATCATCGAGATACCCGTTTCGCAGTTTCTGGCTGCCAATATACGCCTCGGAACACAACAGTCTTTGCGCCACCTGTTCTTTTGACATCTCCAGACTAAACACCACGGAAGGTACATCATTTTTTAGCGAAACATTCCGCGCAATATTAAGGGCCAAAGAAGTTTTGCCCACGGAGGGCCTTGCCGCCAAAATCATAAGATCGGATTTCTGAAACCCCGTGGTCATCCTATCTAGATCGTCCAATCCGCTGGGCAAGCCCACAGTCTCTCCGCTGTGAGACGCCAAAAACTCGATTCGTTCCATGGTCTCTACCAAAACATCTTTGAGGGACACATACCCTTGATAAGACCTTCTTCGGGATACCTGAAAAATGCTTTCTTCGGCCTTATCCAGAAGCTCGTCAACTTCATAGGCGCCCTTGTAGGCGTTTGAAACCACCTGGGTAGCGGCGCCTATTAGTCTTCGCACAATAGCTTTTTCCGATACGATTCTGGCGTAATACTCAGCATTTGCGGCGGTAGGCACAAAGTTGGCCAGTCGAGCCAGCTCGGCCACACCACCAACCTTTTCCAGTTCATCGGTGGAACGAAGCTGCTCCGCAAGGGTAACCACATCAACTACTTCGTTGGCATCTGTCATCAGCAGCATTGCCCTAAAAATTACCCGGTGTGTCTCCTTGTAGAAATCCTCCGGCGTCAAAATTTCCGTTGCAGTCATTACAGCTTCGTTTTCTATTAGCATAGAACCCAAAACCGACTGTTCGGCTTCTATATTTTGTGGGGGGATGCGCTCAAGATGTTCGGGCAAGAGCCACACCTCTCCAACCCGGGCATACGAAATCCAAAGCTTCGGTGACATCTTTTACGAACACTGCGTCGATGCCCCTCACTTCTTTTACACCTTTTTCGTTCTCTTTAGGGATGAGGATTGTCTTCATGCCTGCTTGTTTGGCGCCGTAAATCTTCTCATACACGCCGCCAATGGCTTTTACTTGCCCTTGTAAAGACACTTCGCCTGTGACTGCCACATTTTGTCTTAACGGCAGGTTTGTTATGGAAGAAAATATGGCCAAGGTAATGGCCAGACCGGCAGAAGGCCCATCTACCCTGGCACCGCCCACAATGTTAACGTGGACATCGTACGAACTAAAATCGATATCATACAGTTTCCTAAGAGATACTCCCGCGTTAAATAGTGAGTCTTTGACCATGGAACCGGCGGTGTCGTTCATCCGCATGGCGCCCTTACCATCGGTCTTGGCTTTGAAGCTTACGGCTTCGATTTCCAGGATGGAACCCAGGTAGCTTACAACTCCCAGGCCGAACGCCTTTCCTACCTCCAACGAGTCGTTTGCTTTACTGTATACGTTTGGCAGCAACCGACCGGTGCCTATGGCATCTTTTACGTCGTCCACTGCTATGGGAAGAAAACCTCGAGCCGGAAGCGCGCCCGCCTTATGAAGGGCGATGGCGTAAGCGTCTGCCAAAAGACCCACAGCTTTTCTTCCTTCAATAGTGTGATCTGCTATTAGGTCGCAAGCTTCTTTGGACAGTTTTGCTTTGAGCCTCCGAGCGGCGGCTTTTACAATGGCACTTATATGCGTTGGGGTAAGGGCGTCAAAAAACACCTCGGCACACCTTGACCTTAAGGCGGGGCTTATCTCCTCTGGGTCTCTTGTAGTAGCGCCCACCATAACGATATCCGCAGGCGCACCCTTCTCAAAGAGCCGCCTGACGTATTCCGGCACCCTGGGATCTGTCGGGTCGTAGTAGGACGAATCGAAAGCGACCCGTTTGTCCTCCAAAACTTTCAATAGTTTGTTCTGTAGAAGAGGATCCATTTCGCCTATTTCATCGATAAAAAGCACGCCTCCAGTGGCCATGGTGACCAGACCAAGCTTGGGCTCGGGGATTCCGCCTTCGGCCAAATCCCGCCTGGCGCCTTGGTAAATAGGGTCGTGAACAGAACCTAACAGAGGATTGGTTATTTCCCTGGGGTCCCACCTCAAAGTGGCGCCGTCAGTTTCAACAAAAGGAGCGCCTTTCATAAACGGTGAAAAGGGCAGTTTTTTTGCCTGCTCCAGCACTAATCTGGCGGCCGACGTTTTTCCCACACCCGGCGGGCCGTATAGAATGACGTGTTGGGGAAAAGGGCTTGCTATTTTTGACAAAAGGGCTTGAATGGCCCTTTCTTGTCCTACAATGTCTTTTATGCTCCTAGGGCGTAGGTAGCTTAAGGCCGAACGCGACAAGTTGCGGTCTTCCAGCTTAACTAGATTTTGTAGTTTTTTCTTGGTGATATCGTTTTCCGGCCCCGAATCATCAGCCAATACTTCCCGCTTTATATCCTGAACATATTCTTCGTGTTTTTCCTGCATTCTTCTGGAAACACGGTCTTCAATCTCTTGTTCTATAGACTGTCTCGCTATACGGTTGGCTATCTCCTCTTGGCAGCCTTCTAAGATTTCCGAAATATCTTCGAAATCGGATGATACTCCAATGGTAGGATCTTCATATACAACTTTTTGAAGCGCCGTGACTTGCTGAAGAAGATCCTTTGACTTCATCCCGGACAACGCGCCCAGTTTACCGGCTTTTAGGACTAGTTTTTCCGCCCCATAAATGGAAGCCAGAAAGCCAAACAACGCACCTACTTGGCGTCTGAGGATTTCTTCTGTCTCCATAATCGAAGAGTGCATGTTTTTACGCTCCAACCTACGTACCCACCTCCGGCCTTATCTCCACAGTGACTGTAACCCTCACTTGTGGGTGCAAAACTATAGTCACTTGGTGACTGCCTATATTCTTCAAATTCTCGCCTACTACAACTTTGCGTTTATCCACTTTGACTTTATATGACGATTGCAGCTTAGCCGCTATCTCTTGGGGCGTTATCGATCCAAAAATGCGCCCTTGGCCTGCCTTTCTTACAAACACCAAGGTTTTATCCTGGATCTTGGAAGCGCTTTCTTTTGCTTCCGTGAGAATCCTTTCACTCTTATCTTTTTGCGCCACGTTAAGCGTAGCCTGCTGTATCAACGCACCTTTAGTAGCGGGGATGGCCAATCCTCTGGGCAACAAATAGTTCCGTCCGTAACCGCTTTTTACAGAAACGACGGCACCTTTCTTGCCTAGGCCCGGAACATCTTTTACTAGGACAACCTCCATTACGGCATCCCCTCCTTGTGGAAGTACCGCATGTTCTACAAATAGGCTCAAGCCGACAAATGTGATCTTATGCGCCTAAAGTCGAACAGCATATCTATCATACCAAAAAAGGGTGCAAGCATAGAAATGGCCGG
>CAYPVF010000140.1:4509-5345 GCA_964414105.1 uncultured Eubacteriales bacterium | reverse complement strand
AGGGTAGCGCATGGCAAAGATAGGTGACATTGTCCACTATGTGATGCCAAACGGTCCTGCCGCCGGTGAACACCGGCCGGGGATTGTGGTGCAAGTGTGGCCGGACAACTCGGTTAACGCGACGATTTTTCTGGATTGTGCGGACGGATACCCGCGAAATGTACCGGCCATACAAGTGCAGCGGGTTAAGCGAAAAGACACTCAGGATCTAGGCACTTGGCATCCGGCTGATGCCTCCGATACAGTAACGCCACAGCCCGGCACGGACGTGGCAACGGTTATCACGAAAGCGGAAGAGCTTCTTGAGTACGCGAAGGGGCTTAAGGCACATACACCAATCAAACAGGGTTAGTTAGATCAACGTGGCATGAAAACTGACTCGTAGTTCGGCGCCGCCTTACCAAACTACCACATAAAGCGGTTTGAAGGGCGGTTTTTTGATCCCGTACTAGGGCACAGGCTGCTACCTCCGCAGAGGCGGCTTTTTTGGTTAGAGAAAGGAGCTTACTATGCATGACATACTGAAATACGTAAAATGCGCCACAGCCGTTGTCGGCGCCGCGCTCACAACTTTTCTCGGGGGGTGGGACACGATGCTCCGGGTGCTCGTGCTTTTCGTCGCGCTAGATTATGTCATAGGAGTCACGGCAGCAGCCCTGGAGAAGCGTCTCAACTCCGAAACAGGTGCAAGAGGCATAATAAAAAAGTTTCTGCTCTTCGTCATCGTTGCGGTGGCGGTCCAAGTGGACTTGGCCATCGGGCAGGAAATATTCCGTTCCTTGGCCATATGGTTCTACCTTGCCAACGAAGCTCTGTCGATTATTGAGAACGCAGCG
>CAYPVF010000140.1:1929-4499 GCA_964414105.1 uncultured Eubacteriales bacterium | reverse complement strand
AAGGCCGACGAGGGTGAAGTTAAGGCAGGGGGTAAGTAGATGCTGAAGCGCATATATCTTGACCCGGGCCATGGAGGTAGCGACCCTGGGGCCGTTGGCTACGGTTTGGAGGAAAAGGCCCTTACACTTGAAATGGCGCTTGCTTTGCTTAGCAGACTCTTGGCCGATTACGGCTGCGAGGTTAAGGTAAGCCGGGAAGCCGATATTACGGTGCCCCTTGCAGTCAGAGTAGCAGAAGCCGAGAATTGGGACGCCGATCTGTTTTTCAGCATTCACTGTAATGGGTACGGCGAGCCCGGTCCAAACGGGTACGAGGATTATATCCACCCGTCTAGCTTCGCAGCTACCAGGGCATATCAACAGATTATCCATAAACATCTCGCCGAAGTGTGGGCGAACGCCGGTCGAGCTGATAGGGGCGTCAAGACGGCAGACTTCTTTGTACTGCGCGAGACAACCAAAACACCTGCCATCTTAGTGGAACATGGCTTCCTAAGTAACCCTGAGGATGCAAATCTGTTGAAAGACGATGGTTTCAAAAGGCGGCTCGTAAACGCTATGGCAGCGGCCATTGCGGAAGCATTAGAGCTTCAACCCATACTAAAAGGTACGTCCATCCTAGGCGTGCCACAGGCAACAGCAAAACAGGCCCAAGCCTGGGCGAAATCACGAAATGCCACTCAGGTATTTGTCGACTTGGCGCCATTGTATTGGCAAGAAGCGTTTGGCCGCGGCGGGGTACGCCCTGAGGTAGCCTACGCACAGTCGGCCAAGGAAACAGCATTTGGTAGGTTCGGCGGAGTGGTACCTGGACCTGAGTGGCACAATTGGTGCGGCCTTAAGACTACCGCGGGCGGCGGTAATTACGAGGTCAGTGCCCATGCGAAGTTTCCCGATGACGTAGCCGGTGTGAGGGCTCACCTAGACCATCTAGCCCTGTATGCGGGTGCTAAAGGGTACCCCAAGATTGATACTCCCGACCCAAGGCATTTTCCGTACATCGCCGGTACGGCCAAAACAGTTGAGGAACTATCCGGCAAGTGGGCAGGTTCGGGATACGGTGAAAGCTTGGTCACGGACTATTTGGTCGGGCTAATGGCGACAGATGAAACGGAAATGACAGGTGGTAATGGGTCAGTAGAGGAGCTTCAACGGGAAAACGAACTCTTGAAAGAACAGGTCCTGGCGTTGCGGGCCCATCGCGATAGTCTATTTGAAGTGATTAAGCAGGTGAAAGGTGTACTAGCTCAAATCGAATAAAGCGACTCCCCTCCTTTTCTTAACCCCCGGTCGGAAGGCCGGGGGTTTTTTGTTTTTATCGAAAAAGATTTTTGCGAATTTATAATTACTTTTATAATTACTTTTATAATCACTTTTTTCTTTTCCACTAAACCCCAGCGTAAGGGGCATAAAATAATTTCACTATTTTTAGAAAATGCTTGACGGAGTTACCGATATCGTTTATACTGAGTACAGATAAACGATATCGGTAATAAAGAAAGAAGGAATAAAAATGAAGGCGCTAACCGGGACCCCAAAACAGATTTTATGGGCGGAGAATATTAGGGCGGGATACGCCGAAGCAGTACAGATACTTCGGGAGGGCGTGGAGGTGCTTAGGGATCCGACCGAAATCAAAGAAGTTTTGGTCAACCCGCTGAACCCTGCGCAAAGCACAACGAGAATTAAGCACCTGTGGCCCGACGCTAAATGTGAGGCGCAGATAAACGCGACGCGCTACTGGCATCCAGAGGTTGAAGGCGACCCTTACATCCCGGCAAAAATTGGATACATCACAAAGCGAAATAGGGAGCTCCAAGCTACGGGTCAACCATACGATGAAAGACAAACGACTTTGGAGCTCTACGAGCTTACCATAGAAGCGCTTGAGCACGCGCTAGAAACCAAAACTGATGCTAGATACTGGATCGACCGCAGGAATTAAATAGGAGGATATATGATGGAAAAGAGCTTCGAAGTTCGATATGAGGGCGGCGAAAATAGACACCATACCGGATGGCACAACTTCCATCAGGAGGATTCACACTCACTAAAAACTGAGGCCCGCCGGGAGCCTATCCAGGCAGGAAGGTGAGGGGAAAAATGAAAAAGTATTATGCGAACATGGGTAACGAGTTTTATAGTTTTAACACAAGTGAAAAGGCCAAAACTTATGCCAGCGAAAACGGGTTGGAGTACATCGAACGGCGCGAATGGAGATATTACGTGCCACAAAAAGGATACACATCATTTGAAGGCGAGGATTTGATCTCTGCAGTGGAGGGTAACATGCCGAAGTTTTTGGAACTGATGGGCTTGGTCGGCGCGAGCGGTCGGATCTTGAAATCCGCCACACTAACCAGAGATAAAGACAACAAAATAATGCTTAGTGTAACTGGATACCCGTTTTCCACAGGCTTAGTGGGTTTTTCGGAAGACATGCTCAATGAAGCTAATCTGAAACACGGTGAAATGGAAATCATGGATGTGACGGATGACGAACTTGAAGGGGACAAGTACGTCTTTGAACTCAAATAGCCGGGTAAGAGACACAACAGGGCCCGCCGGGA
>CAYPVF010000140.1:0-1919 GCA_964414105.1 uncultured Eubacteriales bacterium | reverse complement strand
AACGCTGTACAAGGAGGCCTTCACTTGGGACGGGAGCAACAAAATATCTGTCCCGACGGGAAGTCAATGGCACCACGAGAATCTGTACCGCACGGCCGGGGGCCGTTGGGTGCGAAATACCTGGAGCCAAATGCAGGGCGTTCCTGAAACCTACCAATTCGTCACCGACAAAGAAGCCCGCGAATGGCTTCTCTTGAACGAGGAAGATGAGGCAGCCGAGCAGTACTTCGGCGAAATCGAAGAGGAACGCGGCCCCGGGCGCCCCGAAATAGGACCCGCGGTGCTTATTCGACTGCCTGCGGAGATGCTGGCGCAACTCGACGAACGAGCAGGGAGCGCCGGTGTTTCAAGGGCGGAGATAGTCAGGCAACTACTCGAAACCGAGTTGAAAAGGGGCCAGTAACGTGGGAAACACTTGGAGGGTATTCGAGTCAGCCTTATATCCGACATGCTAGGCAATCTTAATACCACTACGGACTCCGGGGCTTACGTCCTTGGGGTCCTTTGGGCTTTGTGCGCCGTAAATCCCGACGGGTTTTGGGTCAGGCACAAGGACCCGTGGTATGCGCAGACTATAAAGGACTGGTTCGATTTTGATATGTCCGTGCAAAATATATCAGCGCGCACAGGGGCCCAATTCCGCCTAAAAATCGCCGGTGAAAAAGACGTTGCATTGATTTGTTCCATCCTGGAACCGCGGGGCTGGACGCCGCGCAAGGCGGAACAGCGTCCGTATCCCCTTGGCCCGGTGGATGACCGAGGGTTCATACGAGCTTGGGTCGAAACACACTCTTCGGCGGACATTGCAAGACTTGGGCGACAAAGGAAGGAAACTCCACGACTACGCGTCTACGGGAACTGGGATTTACTGAACGAAATCAACGTTGCTGTAGATGCGGGGTCCGGCGCGGGCCTGCGGAAATTACAGCGGACACCAAATGAGATAACAAAAGCGTTGTACTATACCGGTCGATTTTACGCACAAGTTGTGGAGTGGCTGTACGAGGGTCAAGGGCTCAGTAACCCCGCGGCGAAAGAGAAATTGATGCAGATGTTATAGGTATGTGTGGCGAAAGCCCCTTGTTGGCCATCCTTTTGGCCATCCGACACGCCGGAATCGCCCAGAAATAAGAGGAAAACAGGGGAGTGGCTTTTTCCCAAACCCCTGTTAAACAGGTACTACTCGGACACCACGGGTTGCTTCGGAACGGTCTACCGTAAATGGGGTTCAGGAGGCCGTAGGTTCAAATCCTATCAGCCCGACCAGTTTATTACCCCCCAACTAGCGATACTGCTAGACTGATAATCCCTCAGATTTATCAATTCATCTTGATGTTTCTGCTATACCCAGGTGCCGAGTGCCAGTTTTTTCAGCATGCTGTCAGATTTTCCGGCAGCATAGGCGAAGCACTGCTGGATTTTCCGGCATGCCCAGGTGCCGAGTGCTAGTATTTCCAGCATGCTGTCAGATTTTCCGGCAGCATCAGTGAGGCACTGCTGGATTTTCCGACAGCATAGGCGAAGCACTGCGGGATTTTCTGACATGCCCAGATGCCGAGTGCTAGTATTTCCAGCATGCTGTCAGATTTTCCGGCAGCATAGGCGAGGCACTGCTGGATTTTCCGACATGCCCAGGTGCCCAGTGCTAGTTATTTCAAGATGCTGTCAGTTTATCTGGCAGCATATTGGTGGCATCATCAGAAACTTCTTTGGTGGTCGTGGTATTTCCGGGTGCAGTGGTAGGATCGGTGACTTTTCTCATACTTGATCTCGTTGCGCTTCCTATGGCCGCAATCCTGCCGCGAAATGAAGCGGGCCTAAAAGCAGCGAGTATCATTAAGTCCGGCTTCAAAAAAGCGCTGTCCATACTGACCCAATTTTCATGCTTTT
Organism: uncultured Eubacteriales bacterium; assembly: GCA_964414105.1. Lineage (GTDB taxonomy): Bacteria > Bacillota > Sulfobacillia > Fermentithermobacillales > Fermentithermobacillaceae > JAXGZG01. The sequence goes on along the minus strand of CAYPVF010000140.1, from coordinate 29 downwards.
GGGCCTTTTGGAGGCATGGGTTTGAAGGG